>JAERMM010000196.1 GCA_016844585.1 Chloroflexota bacterium
CACGTGTGGCCTGACTGGATCCGCAACACCGATTCGCGTGAACGTTGACATCTATCTATAGGCTTTCGTTCGCGTAGCCGCGACCGCTCGACGGCTTCGGCTGGGACGGTCATGCCCTGGCCTTCTTGTGAAGTGATGACGTCGATATTCATAAATGACGTCATTACTGAATGCTGATAGCATCATCAAGTGACGAAAAGTAAGGCTGCCGGCGGCCCACGGCGTCGCTCCGCGAGGACTGCCACGATGCGAGCGGGCGTTCGCAAGGCCACGACCTTCCGTCTCGACCCTCGGCTGCAGAAAGGATTGGCGCTGCTTGGCGAGGTCCGGAAGGTCCCCATCAACCGCCTTGTCAACGAGGCAGTCAGCGAGTACCTCGAGAGTCGCGCTGCGACTGTCGAAGCCGAGCTGGTAGCGACGCTTGGTCGCGTCAGGGCCTATCGACAGGCGGATCCGGATTTCGAATCGGCGATTTCCAAGTTCGCGGACGCAGAAGCCAAGTTCGGCATTGCGGATCCCATCGAAGGCCCGACCACTCGCCGGAAAGGAAGGCGCAAGACCGTTTCCGAGGCGGTACTGGAGGACCGCCGGTGATGCTCGTCTCGATGCCGGCGGAAAGACCTAAGTCGTTGCTGTTATCGACAGCGGTCGTGAAAGTGGCGAACGACTACGCTGCTTCGGGCGCTGTTCGCGAATCAGGCCCGTTCGTGGGTGCACAAATAGGCCGACGATCGGCCAGTTCCCACGGCCGTACTTCCGGTTGTTGCTGTACACGAGACGGTCTGGACCGATGTAGCAGTCCGTCTCGATTTCCAACATCACGTGGTCCCAGATGTGGGAGCCGCTGATGCTGCGTCGATCCAGCTTCTGTGACAGTTCGCTGTGCACCTTGTTCCAGGGCCTGCCGGTGCACGAGCGCAGGTAGCGCTTCAAGGGATTGATCAGGTCCGAGAAGTCCTTCGCGTCCCATCCGTACTGCCGGCGACGGGCGATCGGCAGGCGAACGGGTTCGTCGTATTCCCCGTCAGGATCGTACCGGCGGATCGGCAGGCCGGTCGTCTTCTTGCTCTTGTTCCCGTGCCCTCGGCGTGGGCGCTCAGTAACCACCTTGGCCATATCGTCACGCATGCGAAAGCTGCCTCCTGGCCAGCCGGCCAGAATACCAGATTCCGGTTGGAGCGGCGCAACAATGTCCTCACGCCGGCGCGGATCGGCATCCGCCGCGTGGCCTGGCGCGAGTCCGACAGGTGACCTGGCACGGAAGCCCGTGAAGGAGTCGCGTCGCTGAATCTCGCCGCTCTGAAGACGAGCGGAACCGAACACGCTCACAACGTCGGCGATGGTAACGCTCTCGCTGCCCCTTTTGCTTGGGTTCCTGCCCTGAGCCTCGCTGCGACGGTTAGGATTGAGCTGACGGCACCGATCGGATCGCCATCCGTACGGACGTGTGTCTATGTGGAAGTCGGAGATCAAGCCCGGCGTCGAGTACGCCCTGCGCGAAAAGCGTGGTGCGGGTGTGCCGCTCCAACGCGTCCGGATCGTGGGGCACATTCGGGGCAACCGTTGGAAAGCCGAGTGGATTGATCCGAATCCTGGGCTTGTCCATTACGTCAAGTCCGGCGATTTGGTCGCGCTCTGGAAGGAACATAAGGTGTTTCTGAAGGAGGAAGCCGACGAAGAACGGCTCCGTGAACGCAGCGGACGCCAGGGCTACAAGAAAGACTCTCCGGTCGATAACGCACTGCACGCAGTATTCGAGAGCGTTGGTGACCGCGACGTGACTTATTGGAGCGGCATCCTCAGCGGACCTCCCGAGTCGATCGATCGTCTGAGAGTAAGAGTCGGGAGCGAGACTGGAAAGAACTCACCGTACGCCTACATCAACCGTCGCGGAGTCTTGCGCCTGCCGTTCGATGAGGCGTTAGACATGGCGCGGAGATTTTGTGCCGCGGAGCCAGCAACCGTCCTCATCGGCATAGAGACGACAGAGCGCAAATGGGCGCGTGAAGCTGCGACCCCTGGCGAGGAGCACATGACTGGTCTCCTCACGGAATATCGCGCCTCTTGGGCACTCATTCGACAGTGGGCCGGCCATGATGCCGCTGTCGCGCAGCGCGAGGCCGAGATTCAGCGTCTCGAGCGCTTGGTGTGGGATGCGATCTACGCCTTGCAGAAGGCTGGCCTCGACCGCGAGGCGAGCCGGCTGCGGCACGCGATTGCGAGAGAATGAGACAACGAAACGGGATCCTCTATGAAAGTCGAGAAGTGGGGCGACGGCCTCGCCGTCCGCTTGCCCGCGAACATCATCGCAAAGCTCTTGCGCGCAAGCTCCGCACGAGTTGCGCCCATCTATCGGATCCGATGATTCACCCGCTCTTCGAGCCGTGCTCGCCGCCCTCGTCAGATCGTTCGAGCGACCAGCGGACTCGTTCAGCGATGAACGCAGCGAACGCCCGGATATCCATGTCGATGCTGGCGCTGTCGAGCCCAGACAGATATGCGTCGCGATCCTCGACCCGGATCACGGTCCATGGATAACCGCCGGACGCCAACATCGCGTTCATCACGAAGCGCGCTACGCGCCCATTCCCGTCGGGAAACGGATGGATGTACCCAAATAGCCAATGTCCAAGCACGGCGCGAGCGCCGGGATGCGGCTCACTCTCAAGAAGGTCGAACAATGCCGGCATCGCATCACGCACGGCTTCCCACCGTGGTGGCACGTACCGCGACGTGCGGAGGTAGACCGCATCGTTCCGGTAACCCGCAAGCGCGGCGGCCGGAATGACGCCCGCGGTCACGAAGGGCTGAAACAGCTCGCGGTACCATTCCATGTGTGTTGCGCGCGCGCGCGCGCCCGCGTTCGCGCCCGCGATGATGTCGCCGATTGTCGCTTTCACCCTCTGAAAGGCCTGCCAGTAACCGCGCGCGGCCAACGCGTCCCGGTTGTGTCGGTCCTCTTCGTCGGTCGCAGGATTCCAGTTCCCTCGTTGTACGCGTTCAATCAACGCGGGGCTGACGCTGTAGCCTTCGATCGAGAGCGAGTGGTACGCATCGCTCTTGTAGATGTCGTCGACGAATTGGAGGTAGCGATCGCGGTCAGCTGGCAGTCCTGGCTGCTGAGGAAACGTCTCGACAACGGCTCCGCGCATCGATTCCCACATGGCCTGCATGCGGCCGACGATCGGCGACGTCGCTGGCGCGAGTGCCGCTACGGCCTGGGTCGCGTCGTAAGGATCGTTCTCGCGTGCGTCGTACCCGGCCCCTTTCATGGTCTTGACGATCTCGTCCGCCAATTCGGCGCGGCCGATATGGCGAAGAGCGCCGGCGATCGCGCCAGCCTTCGCCGAATTGCCGCCGCTGAGGAGCAATCGCAGCACGTCGGAGGCGTCCCGGAGACTTGCTAGCAGTACTTGCGTCTCGATTGGCTGCCGAGCGAAGAATGACTCTGGTACTTTCACGAGCGCCGCGGGCACCGTGAACAGATGCATGCCGTCTCGCTCCATCAGTTCTGCGGCGGTTGGCAGCTCCGTCGTCTTGAGGTCGTACAACGAGGTGCCGAACGGCAGCTCCAGGTTGTGGTTTGTGCCCTTGGGCGTGTAGACGACGATCTGGCGAGGAATCACCGAGTTTTCGGCGAGCAGGAGCAGCGACTGTTCGGGCGAGAGGTGCCAGTCATGGCCGAAGCGGTCGCCGCAATAGCGCGCGCAGAACTCCCAGAACGACGCATACCACGGCGTGCTATCGCCCGCCCGTGCACCAGGGCTCGACGAGATCCACCAGCCTTTGGTCACCGGCTGGAGAAAACCATTGGCGACGAGCCGCTCTCTGTGAGTACGGGTCAGCTCGCGCGAATTGATGACCCTGTGACCGGCCTTTTGCAACCCTTGCAAGGCGGACAGTGAGTCGGCGAGTTTCTTATGGGGCGGCGGCATAAACGTACAAGTGCAAGCTTTTTCAGTTGTACGATGACAAGCATATCATGACGTGCAATGACAAGCCTATAATGCTCTCCATCTACAAGCATATTCTGCCGAATAGCTCATAAATTGAGGAAAACAGTCAATTAACCGAAAGCGTTCTAGGGCACGGTTGACACGCGCCGTCGAAAACATCGGCTTCGGCGCCCTCGGTCGAGTCCGAACAATGCTGTATTCTTCGGACATGAAACGCCGAGGGTCCGTCGAGCTGAAAGCCGAGATCGAGGCCCGAATCGCGGGTGAGCCCACGATGGTATGGAGCCCCGTCGATTTTCTCGACTTGGGATCTCGTGCCGCGGTCGATAAGGCGCTCCAACGGCTTACGAAAGATGGAGCGCTCTCTCGGATTTCGCGCGGTCTTTATTACCGTGCTCGCATCAACCCGTTAACGGCCAAGGCCACCGTGCCCGGAGCGCAAGCAATCATCGACTCCATCGCGCGGCGGGATCAGGCGCGCATGGTTGTTGATGGTCTCACGGCGGCGAATGACTTGGGCCTGACTACGGCGGTGCCTGCGCACGTCATAGTCCTGACGGATGCACGTCTGCGTCCGATCACGATCGGCCGTCAGCGGATCTGCTTCCGAGCTGCGGCGCCCAGTCGATTGCACTGGGCCGGCCGGCCGGCCATGCGCATCGTCCAGGCGCTTCACTGGTTGCAGGACATGCTGGAGAGCGACCGTCCGCGGATAGTCGCGCAGCTTCGACGCATCTTGCTGGATCCGACCTACGGCGAGGCCATGCGCGCGGACCTGCAGAAAGGACTGCACACGCTGCCCACATGGCTGCACTCAGTTGCCAGAGAGATCCTCGATACGAATCCGCTCTCTTCGTCGGTGCGTCGCAAAGCGTCCTCGCCCGGCACGGGACGCCAGCGTTCGAAGCTCTCACGGTCAGTGCCATGAACGCGGCAGGTCGGGGCTTCTGAGTCAGCGATTATCCACGATGCGCCGCGCGAAACCAACGCACCGTCTTCGCCAACGATCAATGTCCCACGCCGGTCACCGAGTGGAGAAGGCTGATCTCTCAGCCTTGCAGCCGGAGAAGGAAGACGGCGACAAAGTCGATCCGCGGTGGCTCGAGTCGCTGGTCCGGTACTTCTCGATCTTGCAGGAATGGTCCAAAGCCACTCACCGAGACGAATCTGACATCGATTCGTCCACAACCACCAAGCGCGGGCCGGCACGACAATCCGCAAAGCGCCGGCCCAAGCGCTGAGTGAACGGACGACCCACGGACTTTTTGGGAGGGTTAGCGCGGGGACCGGCGCTCTTGCGGCTCGCGTTTCATGTTCTCGTCTGACCAGACAGGGCCTGGAATCACGATTACGCCATCTCGACCGGAGTAGTACCTCTGACCTTCAACGATTGCAGCTTCTCGCGCCCGTGGAAGATCCGCCGCGATCGTCGGCATCGATCGGCAAGCCACGTCTTGAACGGACGATAGTATGCGTGCAGCAGCTTTTCACGAGTGAGCGGAATGTCAATCCGCCTCTTGGATTCTCGACGCGGCGGAGGGTCGTCCGCTGTGAATTGTAGCTGTGCGTTGTTGAAGTGCGTAACCATGCCGATCCTCACGACGGGTTGGTTGCCGCTGATGGATACGAGTTGCTGCACTTGTTCCTTAGCTGTCTGGAGTGCAGCCGAATCGAAACCGTTCGTGCGACCTTTCGACTCGATCGCGACCCAGTCACCC
>JAERMM010000433.1 GCA_016844585.1 Chloroflexota bacterium
TTGCTGGCGATCGTCGCCAGCGGGCTGGTGACGAAGGCGATGGACGTCTGGTTCAACGAGCAGATCGAGCAGGTGCTGAAGGATTCCCAGGACGTGGCGCGCATGCACCACGAAGGGCACGTGGCCCTGGCGATCAACAATGCGCGGGCCATCAGTCTGGAAATTTATCGCGAAGAGTGGATGAAGCGCGACCTGCGCGATCTCCTGGCGGCCGGCATGGCGCGCAAACGGGCGGAGCACAATCTGGCGAGCATCGAGATCTATTCGCCCAAACTGGAATTGCTGACGAAAGCCGTGGACCCGGCGGTGTCGGCCTCGGTCGTGGGGTTGCCGATCGGGCAACTGGTCTTGCAAGTGCTGGAGGGTCGGCAGGAGATGACGTCGGCGCAGGAGGCGCAAAGCGGGCGGCTGATTCGCGCCGGCGTGCCAATCGCGTCGAACGTCAAGCAGGGCGAGATGGACGGCGTGGTGGTCGTGGCCGCCTATGTGCCGGAGTCGCTGCTGGCGAAGATGGAGGGGATTTCCAGGCAGTATACGGAGTACCGGCAGATCAAGGCCATGAAGAAGCCGATCAAAGTCGCGGCCTATCTGTTCGTCGCCGTGATCACGGTGATGATTCTGTTCGGGGCGACCTGGTTCGGCTTCTACGTCGCGCGCGGCATCACCGTGCCCATTCAGCGCCTGGCCGAAGCGACGGAAGCCATCGCGCACGGCAATCTCGACGTTCAAATCAAGGTCAAAGCGACGGACGAAATCGGCGATCTGGTCGCGTCCTTTAACCGGATGACCGAAGACTTGCGCGTCGGCAAGTCAAAAATCGAGGAAGCCAACGTCTCGCTCGATCGTCGCCGCGCCTATATCGAAGCCGTGCTGGCGACGGTGGCGGCGGGCGTGTTGTCCATCGACCGGTCCGGCTCGATCACGACCGTGAACCCGTCGGCGGAGCGCATCCTCGGCGTGTGGGGCGATCGGCTGCGGGGCCGTCCGGTCAACGAGGCCTTCAAAGAGCTGAAGCTCGACCTGTTCCAGAACGCCTATGACCGCATTCACGCGGACGCACTGGATACGCTCTCGCTGGAAGGCGTGATGGAGGTGCAGGGGAAGCTCATGACCACCGTGCTGAACCTCTCGCGCATGCGGAACGAGGCGGGCAAGGACCTGGGCTTTGTGCTCGTGTTCGAGGATCTGACCGAGCTGATGAAGGCGCAGAAGGTGGCGACCTGGAAGGAAGTCGCGCAACGCATCGCGCACGAAATTAAGAACCCGCTCACTCCCATCCAGCTCTCGGCCCAGCGGCTCCGGAAAAAATTCGACGAGAAGGCGCCCGACTTCGACAGCGTATTCGAGGAATCCACCAGCGTGATCATCAGCGAAGTCAACAGTCTCAAGCGGATGGTGGACGAGTTTTCCAAGTACGCGCGGATGCCGGCGCCGCAGATGGCGCGGCAATCGCTGCACGACGTCGTGCGGGATGTCGTCGCGCTCTATCGCGGCGCGCATCGCGACGTGGAATTCCACGCGGAGCTGGACGAGTCGCTGCCGTACATGAACTTCGACCGCGAGCAGATCAACCGCGTCTTCGTCAATCTCTTCGACAATGCCGTGCAGGCGATGGACCAGCGGGGGCACGTGTGGATCACGACCAGCCACGACGCCAAGCGGCGGCGCGCGGTGGTGACGGTATCGGACGATGGGCCGGGGATCAGCCCGGAAGATATGGACAAGCTGTTTCTGCCCTATTTCACCCGAAAACGGGCCGGGACGGGTTTGGGCCTGGCCATCGTGCAGCGCATCATCACGGATCGGGACGGGTTTGGGCCTGGCCATCGTGCAGCGCATCATCACGGATCATGAGGGACAGATTCGTGCCGGCCGCAACGAGCCCAAGGGCGCGGTGTTTACGTTTGAATTGCCGGTGTAGGGAACCCGTGACAGGTGACTGGTGACGAGTGACTGGTGGAGAAGCGATCTTGAGGTTTTGACATCCGACGTGTCACGCGTCACGCGTTACGAGTGACAAGGAGAAAATGGCTGAATCAATTCTGATCGTTGACGACGAACCGGCGATCCTGACGTCCTTGAGCAAGATTCTCCAGGACGAAGGCTACCAGATTGCCATGGCGAAGAGCGGGCAGGAGGCGCTGAAAATGTTGGGCGCCGATCCGCCGGATCTCATGATGCTCGACATCTGGATGCCCGAACTGGACGGCATCGAAACGCTCAAGCGCGCGCGGGAGCAGGCGCCGCAGGTGCAGGTCGTCATGATGTCCGGCCACGGCAACATCGAGACGGCCGTGAAGGCCATCAAGCTCGGAGCCTACGATTTCATCGAAAAGCCGCTGTCGTTGGAAAACGTCACGCTGCGCGTGCGCCATGCGCTCGACCAGCGCCGGCTGCAGGAAGAAAATAAAACGCTGCGCAGCAAGGTTGACCGGCAGTTCGAGCTGGTCGGCGCCTCGCCGGCCATGCAGAAACTTCGCGTGCTGATCGAAACCGCCGGCCCGGCCAACGCCCGTGTGCTGATCGGCGGTGAAAACGGAACGGGTAAGGAACTGGTCGCCCGTGCGATCCACCAGCACAGCCCGCGCATCGACAAGCCGTTCGTTGCAGTCAACTGCGCGGCGATCCCCGAGACGCTGATCGAAAGCGAATTGCTCGGGCATGAGAAGGGTTCGTTCACCGGCGCCACGACCCAGAAACGAGGACAGTTCGAGCAGGCGGACGGCGGCACGTTGTTTCTGGACGAGATCGGCGACATGAGCCTGAGCACGCAGTCCAAGGTGTTGCGCGTCCTGCAGGAGCAGCAATTCATGCGCGTGGGCGGAACCAAAGTCATCAAGGTGGATGTGCGGGTGATTGCCGCGTCCAACAAGGATCTGCCCGCAGAGATCAAGAAGGGGAATTTCAGGGAAGACCTGTACTACCGGCTCAACGTGGTGCCGATCGGGGTGCCGCCGCTGCGCGAACGAAGAGAGGATATCCCG
>JAERMM010000434.1 GCA_016844585.1 Chloroflexota bacterium
CAACCGCCGCCTTGATGGCCTTTGCCCAGGGCCTGGTGTCCTTGAAGGTGAGCATCGAGAACGGCCCGATCTGACCCGGCCGGTGGCAGCTCTGGCAATTCTTCTGTAAGACCGGAAGCACGTCCTTGTGGAAGGTGAGCGCCGTGGCGGAATCCTGACCGGCCGCGGGCGTTGGCGCCCACACCAGCGCGCCCATCACCGATAGGACTAGGGGGAATGCAACGATGCACATCCTGGCAGTCATGACCGCCTCCATGCGTGAACAGCCCGCAAGAACTTCCTTCAATCCCGTGCATTCTACATCCTGATGGTGCCGGTTCGGCACGGTCGCAAACCGACGCCACTCGCGGTTTCGCCCGCCCGCCTTGATCTCTTTCGTCAAATCTGCTCCAGATATCTGGTTTCCTCCCAGCTACACTTACCGCGGTGTCGTCCGGGACCCCGGAGCCCATATCAGGAAATGTCGAACCCATTCTTTGACCGCCCCGTCCTGAACTCCCCCTATCGGGTTGGCGACGAGGTGATGAAGGTCTTCAGGGCCGAGTGAGTCAAGTGAAGCCATGATGACGCTTCGCCAGTTCGCGGCGGCGCATGTGTCCGGTCGCTTTCAGATTCCGGTGAGCACCATCTGGTCTCTCTCCGAGCTGTCCGAGGCCAAGGGCAAGCAGGCGCTGTTCACGCGACAAGCCCCGCAGCGTCTCAAGGCCCTTCGCGAGAGCGCCATCATCGAGAGCGCCGTGTCGTCCAACCGGATCGAGGGCGTTGAGGTCGACGCCGCTCGCGCCGGTACCGTCGTCTTTGGCACGCAACTCTTGCGAAATCGAGACGAGGAGGAAGTGCGTGGGTATCGTGCGGCACTCGCCGAGGTGCATGAGGCGGGGGCGTTGACGCCGGTGTCGGTGGGCACGATCCGCCGCATGCACGCGACGTCGCGCGCCGGAATCGGTGACGCCGGCGAGTACAAGTCCGCCAACAACGACATCATCGAGCGGTATCCAGACGGCCGATCGCGCCTTCGCTTCCGGACCGTCCCGGCTGACCAGACGACGGCTGCGATGGAGGACCTCGTCGCTGAGTGGAGCCGATGCGTGGGGGAGCGCTGGGTGCCGCCAGAGATTGCCCTGTGCGCTTTCAACCTCGACTTCCTCTGCGTGCACCCGTTTCGAGACGGCAATGGCCGCGTCTCGCGCAGCTTCGAACGTCTGATCGAGGAGAACAAAGCGCGCTATTACGAAACGCTGGAGGAATCGTCGCGCGGCTGGCACGAGGGCGCGCACGACCCTTGGCCCTACATCAACTATCTGCTCTACGTGTTGACTCTCGCGTACCGTGAGTTCGAGTCGCGTCTCGGCGACGTTCGCTCTCCACGGGGAGCGAAGACGGGCCTGGTCGAGGCCGCAATCCAGAAGCGTGCTGATCCATTTCGGATTACCGACCTCCAGGTGTTGATCCATTTCGGATTACCGACCTCCAGGACGAATGCCAGGGCGTGGGTATCGACTTGATTCGGCGTGTCCTGAAGGACATGCGCGGTCGTGGGCTGGTCGAGTGCCTCGGCCGAGGCGCCCGCGCGCAGTGGCGCAAGGTTGACGGGCAATGAATTGGGTAATACCCGATTCATTGGGTAGTGAATTGGGTAACGGCACTCCCCCAGGGCCGGTCGCACGTCGTTGAAGTGACCAGTCTCCAAATGAAAGTGTTCCGAGTCTAGAGATATAGCGAGTTTAGCGACTTATAGCTCGTCCTGGCTATAACCGCGTATAATTTGTTACAAATGGACCCTATCGAGAACCCATTTTCTCCGGGCGCCGGCTCGCCCCCACCTGAGCTGGTGGGCCGAGATCCTCTCCTCGAACAGGCGCGGATTCTCCTCGGCCGGATCAAACAGAAGCGATCCGAGAAAAGCATGCTGCTGACCGGCCTCCGAGGGGTGGGAAAGACGGTCCTGCTGAATGAAATCGAGCGCTTAGCCAAAGCGGATGACTACCGGACCATCGTCGTCGAAGCCCACGAAGACAAACCCCTTGGGCCATTGCTCGCCCCGTATCTGCGAGGTCTCCTCTTCGAGCTGGATCGGATCGCCGGAGCCGGGGACAAGGTCAAACGCGGGCTGCGCGTGCTGCGCAGCTTCCTCGGAGCGCTCAAACTCACCTACCGGGACATGACGGTCGAGCTCGATATCGATCCTGAGCAGGGTTCGGCTGACAGCGGTGACCTGGAGATCGATTTACCCAACCTGTTTGTTGCCGTCGCTGAAGCGGCCGAAGAGAGGCAGAGCGCCGTGGCTGTCCTGATCGACGAGCTCCAGTACTTCAATCAAAAGGAGCTCGGGGCGCTCATCATGGCGATGCACCGGGTACAGCAGCGCCAACTGCCCCTGGTGCTCCTTGGTGCTGGCTTGCCCATCCTTCCCGGCCTTGCGGGAGAATCAAAATCGTACGCCGAACGACTCTTCAACTTTCCTGAAGTCGGAGCGCTGTCGCGACCGGATGCCGCCAAGGCCCTGCGGGACCCCGCCCACGCCGCCGGAGCGGAGTTTGAGCCTCAGGCCTTGGACGACGTGTTCGACCTGACGCAGGGCTACCCCTATTTCATCCAGGAATGGGGATACCACTCATGGAATCAGGCGCCCACCACCTCAATCACCGCCGACGTGGTGAGGAACGCCACGCCGACGGTCATCTCCAGACTGGATCAGAATTTCTTCCGTGTGCGCTTCGACCGCTTGACGCCGAGCGAGAAGCGTTTCCTGCGCGCGATGGCAGCACTGGGCCCGGGCGCTCATCGCACCGGTGATATCGCCGATGCCTTACAGGTGAAGGTCACCAGTCTCGGTCCCGTACGAGCACAGCTGATCAGGAAGGGGATGGTCTACAGCCCTGCGCACGGCGACATGGCGTTCACGGTTCCGCTCTTCGATGAATTCATGATTCGGGCGATGCCCGTCTTCGCACCATAGCTGGGGTCGCATGGATTTCCGCATCGCCGACACCTTCACCGACAGCCTGGCCCGATTGACGGGAGAGGAACAGAAGGCCGACATCGAGGAGTTGCAGCGCGCCCTCGACTTCCCGTGGGACAAGTGGACGGTCTTCGCACTTTCTCCTCACCGAGTGGGAGCAGGTGGTGGATGCGTGGCAGCTCTCGAACTGGGAGGCGTATCGCGATGTCGCGCGCCTCGGCAGGAAGAC
>JAERMM010000435.1 GCA_016844585.1 Chloroflexota bacterium
AGGTGTTGAGGTGGGAAGGGGACGTGCGGTCGCAGTCGGCCGGCTAGGTTGAGGCGTTGACGCAGGTGGGGCGTCAGCGCTGGCCAACAAGCGAAATCCCAAGCCATAGAAGGGCGCCGTCGCGAGACAAATGGAGATGAGAAATAGCGCAAGACTCCGTTGGGCGGGGGACAGACCGCGATACCAACGTCCCATCAGGATCTTTTCCGCGCGGTCGCGCCTATTTGCTCGTCCCCGCCAGGGGACATGTTTCTATCAAGATCAGGGCGTATCCAGGCAGGCTCCGACCAGTCACATGCGCACGACTTTGACGGTAGTGAGGCCTGGAATCGCGCGAATCTTGTCCAGGGTCTGCCCCGGAACTGCCTCATCTACCGACAAGAGCATCAACGCTGGCCCGCGCGGCCGCTCCCGGCCGACCTGCATTGAGGACACATTGATGTCGGCCTCTCCAAGCAAGGTGCCCACTCTTCCGATCACACCTGGTTGGTCGACGTGGTGGGTGAGAATGACGTAGCCGCCGCTCGGCGCCAGGTTAACCCAGTACTCGTCAATGCGCACGATGTGAGGTACGCCGTCGATGAGTGTGCCGCTCACCGAGGCTTCATCGCGATCGGTCTCGACGCGCACCGTCACAAGGTTGGCAAAACTCTCTGGCGCGCTGCTCATGCGCTCAACAATGGGGAGTCCTCTGGCCCGCGCGACGGCGGTGGCGTTGACGAGGGTGATGTTCTCCTCGGATATGTCCTGCAGCAGTCCGCGGATCGCAGCGGCTCGTAACATCGAAGTCTCGTGGTTCGCTATTTCGCCGCTGTAGGTTATTTCAATGTTGCGAAACTGGCCCTCGGCCAACTGCGTGCAGAGGTTGCCCAGAGTCTGAGCCACGCGCGCGAACGGCGCCAGAACATGCGCGCTTTCGGCGGACACAGACGGCGTGTTAACGGCAAAGGGCGCTGGCCGACCGTCCAGCACCGCGATGACCTGGTCGGCGAGCTGGACCGCGACGTTGACCTGCGCCTCGACCGTGCTTGCTGCCAGGTGAGGCGTGGCGACAACTCTCGGATGGCGGACCAGGGGATTGCTGCCTGCCGGTTCTACTTGAAACACATCCAGGGCGGCTCCTGCAATCACCCCGCTGTCGATCGCGGCCAGCAGTGCGTCCTCGGCGACGATGCCACCACGGGCGCAGTTGACAATCCAGGCTGTTGGCTTCATTCGGGCGAGCTCCGCGGCAGCAATGAGCCCGTCAGTTTGTACCGTGGCTGGAATGTGCACCGTGAGAAAGTCCGACTGCTCGAGCAGTTCATCAAAGCTGACAAGTCGAATGCCGAGGCGAGCCGCATGCTCTTCGGTGACGAACGGGTCGTGGCCGATAACGTCCATCTCGAAGGCCTGAGCGCGCTTGGCGACTTCGGTACCGATGCGACCCAGTCCGAGGACGCCCAACACCTTGCCCCGGATCTCCACGCCCATGAATTTGGCACGTTCCCAACGTCCTTCATGGAGAGCTGCTGCGGCCTGTGGGATATTTCGCGCGGCCGCGATGATCAATCCTAGCGTGTGTTCGGCGACGGCGATGGTGTTGCCCGCCGGCGCGTTGACCACGACGATGCCGCGTTCGGTGGCGGCGTCAACATCAATATTGTCCACGCCCACGCCGGCGCGGCCGATGACCTGGAGCTTGCGTCCGGCGGCGATGACCTCGGCTGTTACCTTGGTCTCGCTGCGAACGATCAGCCCTTCGTAGTTGGGAAGTGTCTCGATCAGCTGCTCGCGACTCAGGCCCAGTTTGATTGTGTAGCGGGAAAGGACATCAATACCGTCTTGTGCGATTGGATCGGTGACGAGGATTGCCATTGGCAGAGTCTAGGTGCGCGCGGCGGACTGACCGCCACTTGCTGATCCGACATGGGCAAGCACCTTCGAGAGCGAGTCGAAGACGGCGTCGATGTCAGACTCGCTCACCCAGCCCAGGTGGCCGATGCGCATGGTCGTGGTGGTGATAGCGCCCTGACCCACGGCCACCACGGTGTCGTATTCCTCCTCGAGCTCTTTCGCGAGAACCCGCGAGTCAACACCTTCAGGCGTCCAGAAGGCCGTAACCGTATTCGAAGCGTGTTTGGGGTCGGCAAATGGCTTGAGGCCCAACGAGGCCACGCCGTCGCGGCAGTGCTGGGCAATGCGCGCGTGGCGGGCGAACACTTGGTCTCGCCCCTCAGCGCGCATCATCTTGAGGCCGACCTCGAGGGCGTAGAAGACACTGACGGCTGGGGTCCACGGCGTTTCTCCGTGTTCCAGATAGCGCTTGGCTGCCGAAAAGTCCCAATACATGCGCGGCAAACCCGCCGCGGCGTGGCGCTTCCAGGCGAGATCGCTCACCGACGCGAAGGCTAGGCCGGGAGGAGCCATCCAGCCTTTTTGCGAGCCGCTCAAGACGACGTCGCAATTCCACTCATCGGTCTTCACATCAATGGACCCCACTGAGCTGATGCCGTCGACAATGAGGAGCTTGTCACGGGCTTTGATGACCTTGGCCAGGGCCTCCATGTCGTTGGTCACGCCGGTCGACGTTTCGTTGTGCGTAATCAGGACCGACGTAATAGAGGGATCTGCGTCCAGGC
>JAERMM010000197.1 GCA_016844585.1 Chloroflexota bacterium
ACGTCTCTGCCGAGTCCCTGCTGCCCTCAGGAGGGACGCAAAGCCGCCGCGATGGCCGCGGTGTCGTCATAGGCTCGGTAGCCCACGACCTTGCCATCAGCGAGCGTCCACTCCATCGCCCAATACTCTTCGACACGCCGTCCCGTCGCCTTGGCTCGAGCCTTCCAGTAGCCCAGCGCCACCACGGTGTCGCCTTGCGCCACATACTTGCGCGGCTCGAACTGCTCGAACTCCATGGTCTGGCCCAGCTCGGTGAAGAACTCAGCCACTTCTGCCCGGCTGTGGCGGGACTTCGCCCACGGAATAATCAACGGCGGGCCGTGGTGGTGCCAATCGACCTTGTCCGCCAGGCTATTCAGAATGAATGCGACGTCTCCCCGCGCGAAGGCGGCGTAGACCCCCTGAACCACGGCGGTGTTGTCTTGCTCACTCATGGCTGCTTCCTTTCTCTGATGCACCGCTGTCTGTTTGGCAGCAGTCATTCCCTGCTGAGGGTAGGGTACGCGGCAGCAGGTTGGCGCGCCAGTTCAAGGGCTGCCCACTTGGTGCTGCTTCGGCGTTGGCTCGCGTGGCGGCGTCGAGGAGAATGGTGATTGGCGGTGTGGGGGGCGCCTGGATGGGGGCGACCTTTCGGTTTTGCGTCGCAGGGTGTAGAAATGCCATGAGGATTCGAGCAGCCGCCGCGCGAGCCGAGAGGAGCGAAGCCGATGACCGAAGGTAGAGTGCCGATCCGGAACGTCGACCCGAGTCAGGAGGCGGAGGCTCTGCAGCAGATCGCCGTGGAAGTCGCAAAGGTTCTCACACAGAACGAAGAGATCCTTTACATCGCAATGCAGAACCAGATGGCTCTGTCGTTGCGCAAGGACTGCGTCGTCGCGACCAATAACCGAGTAATTCTCTATCGGCCCGACATTCTGGGGCGGGTCAACTTCGACAATTTCCTCTGGCAGGACGTTCGGAATGCTCAGATTCAGCAGGGCATGCTGTCGTCCGAGTTTCAGGTCGAGACAGTCGACGGCAGGCGGAACGCTCTCGGTAACCTGGACAAGGAACAGGCCAAGCGGCTCTACGGGGTCTGCGAACAGATGGAACAAGAGTGGCGCGAGAAGCGCCGCGTCCGTGAGATGGAACAGGACCGTGCTCGCGCCGGGGGCGTCGTTGTCAGCGCCGCGCCCGGGGCCCCGGAGTCCTCAGCCGAAGACCCGGTTGAGAAGCTAGCGAAGGCGAAAGCCATGTTGGATCAGAATCTCATCTCTGAGATCGAGTACGAAGCGCTGAAAGCGAAGATTCTGGCCGCGATGTAGCTTTGAGGCGGGGACTCTTGCGAGATGGCGCGATATGATAGGTGGCAGCTTGGGAGCTTCGTTCCTGAGAGGCAGGCCAGAGAGGTGCGCAGGAGGTAGGCAATGCCACTCGCTCGGATCAGCCACGTCGGCTTCAACGTTGCCAGCGATGTATTCGACAGAGAATTCGAGTTCTGGGAAAAGGTCATGGGTCTGCAGTTCGTCCACGGTGGCTCAAGCAGCCGCGGAGGCAAGCGCGTCGCCTTCTTCACGGCTGATCCGCTTCGGGACCATGAGCTGATCCTGTACGAAGTTGATGGACCGGTCGCGGCGTTCGGCGACCCTGGGTGCCAAGTCGAGCACTTCGCTTTCGACTGTGCGACCGACGCGGAGGTTGACGAATACACGGCGCGCCTGCGCGCACACGGATTTGACGTCGAAGAGCCAGGGCGTGGCCGCCGACAGAACAAAGTCACCAGCCCGTCAGGCATCCATTTTGAGATAAACACTCCGCCCTATCGCGACCCCAAGACCGCCGCGCGGGACTGAGCCGCTCACGGGGGCCCGGCACACGCCTATGAGGCCAATTGGCAGAAGGGGATTGACATGCTAGACGATCAGCGTCCCGGGACGATCTATTGGATCGATCACTACGTGGTAGCCACGGATGACGTGGAGCGGTGGGTCGATTTTCATGAACGCGTGCTGGGGGCGAAGACGATCCTTAGGGACGGCAGAAATCTGCAGCGCCAGGCCTTTCAGGATCTTGCAGGCCCGTGCCACCACGGCGCATTCCGCAGTCAACCACTGCCGGTCAGCGCCGGGCTTGGCAAAGGACTGCCGCGCCATGGCTTGTTCATCCGACAGGAAGACATCGAGAAGCATCTGCGACGGCTCGACGACTGCTCCTCCCCGCACACGGACCCGTTTCAGACCTCGGCAGAGGGAGACGAGGGCATCGCGATCCGCTGGGAAGATCCCGATGGAAATCAGTTCGAGTTTTGGGCGCCCGACCGTATGCCAGAAGGCGGAATGGTGGGCTCCGGGCCGTTGGGTATCGGACGGATAAGCCACGGTGTATACGAATGCCGCGACCTTCAGCGGACGGCCGACCTTTTCAATCGATACTGTTCACTCGAACCGCTATCGTCGGCGGACGTTCCGTCGGACACGTTGGTGCTCCCGCTGGCGGCGGGCGGACGAATCGTGTTCAAGCAAGTGGAGACGCTGGGGAGACGCACGTGTGGCTGGGGTACGCTCAACGGACCACACGCGGCGCTCGTCGTTCGGGATGAAGACTTCTTTCCGAACTACGAGAAAATGTGGGCTGAACTTCCGGACTGGGCCTGGGACGCCGATCGTCGTGCTTTCATCGACGGTGGCGACCATCTCCCGGCCCGAATGGCGCGCCACGGCGGTCCTGGTGGAAGCAGATGGTATGAGATGCGCGGGCGAGGCGACGACTGGTACGACTGGGACACGAACTGCTTCCATTTCTTCGGCGGCGCCCCGAAGGGCGGATCCATGGCCGACTACGAGCCCCATTCAATGGACTATTTCGCGAAGCTCTATGCTCAGGAGCATGCTCTCGGAGCGTAGAGACTGGCCCTGGTGCTTTGCAGCAAGGGGCTCAGCCGCCGGGTTTGCGCAACTACCTTTTGGGGTGGGTCAGCCCATCCGATTTGTGTGGAATTGTTGGCCTGGTGGAGCTATAGTCAAAACAGAGGCAGAACGAAGCGAATGCCACCCAGCGGGGTGAGCGCCGGGCAGACAACCCGAGTTCGAAGGCGAGGAGGCGACCCATGAGAACACAGTTGACTCGCTTCGGGGAGACTCGCGCTGGTGGATGAGACCCTCGGCGGTCATCCGAGGGTCGCGCCGAACCGGCGCTCCCCAGGGGTATAAGTCGACGGTCACCGATAGGGACCGAAACCCTCCGGGTTGCGAAACCCCACTTCGAGCGCGCGGACAACAAGCAGATGATCAGAGAGCCCCGCCTGAAATTTCAGGCGGGGCTCTCGCCGTATGGACCATTGTGTTGCGCTCTGACGCGGTGGTCGACGCGCCGCTCAGTCCCCGGCCTTGAGAATTGTTCGCCAATGCGCCTCATCCCAGCCCACCGCTACCTCGTTGCCTGAGCGGACCAGTGGAGTCACCAGCAGCAGAGGGTCGGCCTCAAGCAGGGGCAATACCTGGCTTTCGGAGAGGCTGGTCAGGTGCAGGTGGCGCTCCTGATAGCGTTTGCCAGTTCGATCGATCAGGGCGCCCCACCCATGCTTTTGGCCAAAGCGTCGCAATTCGCCGGCCGCCGCGGGGCGCTGCTCCAGGTCCACAAAATGCGTTGTGATCCGCCGCTCTTTGAAGAAGCGCAACGCTTTCTTCGTCTCGTTGCAGCGCTTCGTGCCGAACACCTGGACTTCCAACCGACCCTCGTTCCTCCCGCTCAGATCTGAACGTCCCACTCCTGGGCGTTCCAGGTCACCGCGGCGCGGCCGGTTTGGGGCACCTCGACACCTCGAACGCGATTCGCCATCAGGATCGGGTCGCCGTCGAAGATGAGCCCGAGCGCGTTGAGCTGGTCTGTCATGTGGTGGACGACGTCGCCGAGCGCCTGCATCTGCTCCGCACGGCGGACCGTGCCGAAGAACCGATCAAGCGAGGCGTCCAGCTCGGTGTTGCGGTAGCGGCTGCGGTTGTCGCCGACGAAGTTGTTTTCCGGCAGCGGCGTCTCTCGGCTGTTGAATCGATAGAGGTTTCCAACGCCGTTGGTCTGGCGCTGCACCTCAAAGCCGGGGCGTTCGGAGCGTCGCGCCCGGTCCGAGCGCGCCTGCGCCGGTATGAAGTCGGGCTCTACCGTGAGGCCAAGCTGTCGCAGGAACTCGACGGTGATGAGCATCGTGCGCTCCTGGGTTGCGCCGGTTGTTCCCTGAGCCTGGAAAACGAGCGGCTGGTTCGTGTCGTCGCGAAAGATCCCGTCGGGCCCCCTGGCGTATCCCAGGCCTTCGATCATCTGAGCGGCGCGCCTCAGGTCGTAGTCGTACTTCACGATCCGGCTCTCGATGAGCGGGTATTCGGGATCTTTGGGGCTGATGATGCTGTCGGCGACTGCCCCGTAGCCCAGCACGAGCGAGTCCGCCATCTGCTTGCGGTCCATGGCGTGCAGTATTGCGCGACGGAACTGAACGTTCAGCATCGCTGGTGGGATCGGATTGATGAACTGTGGATAGATCGCGACCCAGTTCCCGAGCGCCCCCACGTGCATGGCTCCATCAGCCCACTGCCCCTGCAGTTGGGCCGCCTGCTCGATGGACAGGCCGCGCCCAATCGTCAGCTCGGCGCTGCCGGCCAGGAGGTTGGCGAAGAGAGCATTGCCATCCGGAATGAAGCGGACCTCCACCTCATCAAGCTTTGGTCTCCCGAGGACGTACGCATTGTTCGCTTCGAGGACTACGTGGCTGCCGGCAACCCACTCGCGGAGTCGGAAGGGCCCAGTGCCGATGAACCCTTGAGTCCAGTAAGTGAGGTCCAGGAAGCTGGCCTTGCTCTCGGTGAAGTCTCGCTCAAGCAGGTGCTTCGGCAGGGGAGATGCGTGGTTCCTGGTGAACAGCGTGTGCGCCTCGATGTAGGGCCGCTTCCAGGACACAACAACGGCGCGGTCGTCGAGTGCACGGATGCCCTCGAACGAGTCGAAAGCGATGTCGCCGAATACTTTGATCTCGGTGTCGAGGGCGACGGCAACGGTGAAGAGAAGGTCTACTGAGGTGACCGGTGTTCCATCCTGCCACACCGCGCCAGGACGGAGGCGCCAGGTCGTCTCCATGCGGCCGTCTGGCAGGAGGACCCAGGCGCCGTTCTCGAGAGACGGAACGGCTTCAGCGATTAGTGGTTGTACGGCCCCGCGCGCGTCTGTGACGACCAGCCCGGAGTTGACCAGATCCTCGACCTCCTCGCTGCCTGGCGTGCTACCGGAGCCGGCCCGGTCGAGCTTGCTCGAAAAGGTGCGACCGGTCCCGTTGATCGCCGTGATGAGCTTCTTCGGCCCCTTCACGGTCTGCGGCGCATCCATGG
>JAERMM010000198.1 GCA_016844585.1 Chloroflexota bacterium
ACAATGGCCAGAACCGCGAAGACGATAAGCCCGAGCCCATAACCGCTGCCATGCGTTCGAACCCGGCGCAGCAGGTCGCGCGTCGCCTCTTCTGGCGTCAATGGGCCGTGATGCGCTTCGGCCAATCTAATGGCCCCCGCCCTTGGTCTCGGCCAGGTTGGGGTCGACGCGCTTGAGGTAGACAACGGCCGGCTCGGTGCCCAGATTGTCGAGGATGCGGTACCCGCGCTGGTCCTTTGCAAGCTGATTGATGCGGCTGTTCGAATCGTTCCAGTCGCCAAAAACGAGGGCGTTGGTCGGGCATGCCTGCACGCACGCCGGGCTTAGATCGCCGTCCGATATCTTGCGCCCATCCTTGCTGGATTCGCGCTTTGCGCGTTGGATGCGGTGAACGCACATCGTGCATTTCTCGATGAGGCCGCGCGTGCGCACGGTAACGTCGGGATTGAGCTGGGCGGTCAACGGTTCCGGCCACTCCGGGTCCCAGAAGTTGAAGAAGCGGACCAGGTAAGGGCAGTTGTTGCCACAGTAGCGCGTCCCCACGCAGCGGTTGTAGACCTGGACGTTGAGGCCATCGCTGCTGTGATAGATCGCGTAGACCGGGCAAACCGGCTCGCACGGGGCATTGTTGCAATGTTGGCACATGACGGGAAGGAATCGGGCCTTCACGTTCGGGAACTCGCCCTCCCAGTACCGCTCGATGCGGATCCACTCTTTCTGGCGATGCTCGACGTACCGATTTTCGTCGTTGATGGGTATGTTGTTCTCTGCCTGGCAGGCGACTACGCAGGCCTGGCAGCCGGTGCAGCGGTCGGAGTCGACCACCATCCCCCACTTGTATTGGGACCCTTGTTCGTTGACGCTCGCGTAGAGCTTCAGCGGTTCGTCCGCCATTGCCTCTCCCGTCTAGACTGTTCGCGTGACTTTGGCGACTTCGAGCTCTGGAATTTGGACGGCTTCTACGTTGCCCTCGAACTTGGGCAGGGGCATGTGTCGCCCAGTGACCGACAGGCGCACACGGGTGGCGGCGTAGGCCACCGCGCCCGTCGCTTCGTCGGCGAGCGGGGCGAGTAGCACCATCGGGTTTGCGCCGCGTTGTTGGGCCCAGCGCCCGAAACCGGTGTGCCCCTGCCCCATCGGCATTGCGAGCACGGTGGGTGGGGCAGCGGGATGAATGTACACGGGCACCTCGACGCTGCCGTTTGGCGACTCGACTCGCACAATGTCACCTTCGCGTAGGCTCATGCTCTTCGCCATGGCCGGGTTCAACTCGACCCAGGTCTGCCAAGTCGCCGACGTAACCGGGTCGGGCGCCGCCTGTAGCCAGGGCAGATGAGCGGTCTCGCCAGCGCCCAGCGTGTTGTGCGGGAAGACCACGAGGTTGAGCGGATACTCCTGATCGGAGCCGGGCGAAAACGTCGCAAGTTTGTACCCGGACACCACGTTAGAAATGGACGGAGTCTGGCCTGCGGCGCCGGTTCGAGACTCGTCCCACCAACCGCCTTGCTGGAGCATCTTGGTCCAGAATCGCTCGAAATCGGCGTCTCGTACGCTGCCGCGACCCTGCTGCTGCAGCGTGCGAGCATCCTGACGCAACAGGTCGCGGAACGTCGGCCAGGGAAGCGCTTGCTGCACCGATCCACCGAGCATCTGGCCCACTGAGATGAGTACGTCCCAAACGCTTCGTGTGTCGTACATCGGTTGCACGATCGGCTGTTGTAGGGTGAGGACCTGTACGCCGGGGCCGGGGTTCGGAACGTCGTCCCCCCAGTCTTCGAGCTGCGTGTGTAATGGCAGGATCAGGTCTGCCATCACCGTCGTCTCATCCATAAAGCTCGAGAAGCTGACGACGTAGGGGGCCGATGCGAGCGCCTCGCGGAAGCGGAGCGCGCCGGGGAGCGAGTAGACCGGGTTGGTGTCGTGGACCAGCACGACCTGGACCTGGCCGCGCCCGAGCCGTTCAGCCATACCCTGCCAGTCGGACAGTTTGCTGCCACTCACGCCAGCCGACAAGCCATCGATTGGCGAGGCCGGGTTGAACTGCACGCCGCCACTGCGACCGACGCTTCCGACGAGCGCGTTGAGGGCAAGGACAGCGGCCATCGTCTCGGTTCCGTTCGTATGCGCTGCCGCCACGCCGCCGCCAATCGCCAGCGCTGGCCGACGCGAGGCGAAGTCCCGAGCCAATTGCTGGATGCGAGCGGCCGTGACGCCGATTTTTGGGGCCACTGTTTCGGGCCGGTAAGCATCGAGCCCGCTGCCGATTGCGCTGACTGCAGATGCGTCGCCTAACCGCTCGGACGTTATGACCTGCGCCATGCTGAGCGCGAGCAGCCCCTCTCCCCCCGGCTGTATCGGCACCCACTCGTCGGCGTTGGCGGCGGTCATTGAGAAGTGAGGATCGACTTGCACCAGGTAGCCGCGCGGAGAGCCTGTCCGCCTGGGTTGAAAGCGGCCCGCCGCATAGTTCCCGGATCGGAAGATGCCGTACGCCATGCTGTAGTGCACCTGCGAAAGCCAGGGACCGAGGAAGTCGGCGCCGAACGACAGCACGTACCGCGCGTTCTGGATGTCGAAGTCGGGCAGCACGTCTTGGCCGTACACGCGCCGGACCGCCTCACGAAGCGGCGCCTCGCCGAGCGGATCGAGAATGAGGCGCTGGGCACCGATCGCACGGGCAAAGCTGTCAGCCACCGTATGCTGATGTGCGCGTAACGAGCTGGTGAACAGCGCGATCTGCCCGGCCTGTCCGCGTGCCGCCTGCAGCGTGTCGGCCAGCTCCTTCAGTGCGGCGTCCCAGGAGATCGGCTGGTAGGCGCCTGATCCGCGATTTCCGGACCGTTTGAGCGGTCCCTGAATGCGGTCGGGGTGGTACTGCTCCTGCACGCCGGCCTGGCCGCGCGCGCACAGCTTGCCGCGGTTGACCGGGTGGTCTGGATTGCCTTCGATCTTCTTGCTGCGACCTTCGACGACGCGAACGATCACGCCGCAGCCTGCGTCGCACTGCCGACATCCCGTTGCGTACCAGTTCTCGAAGGCCGTGAGCGTGTCTTCTGAGACGTTGACGCGGCTTTGCGCCTGGTACTCGCGGTCGGGTGGGCCCCAGGGCATACAGCCGGTGAAAGCGACGGCGCCGACAGCAGTCGTCCCGGCAGCGGCCAGGAACCGCCGTCGAGTCAGTCCATTCTCAGTTGTTAGCTGAATGAGCTCGGGCTCGTCGGCCATCAGCTCCTCGCTTCTCGCTGCTCTATTTGTGGCACGTAGCGCATTCGGTCGGGCCGGTGAGTTTCAACGGGTTGTTGCCTTTGTGGCAGTCCAGGCAGTCGCCCATGTTGAGCGCCCGGACCTGTTTCACCTGGCCCATGCTGCCCACGTCGCCGTGGCAGGTGGCGCACTGGAATCCAGCGCGGAGGTGCGGCTCGTGAACAAAACCGACGTGGTCCGGCAGTCGGTGAATCCGTACCCAGTTGATGGCCTCCTGCGCAGCCCATTTCTGGCGGACCTTTAAGATTTCGTCGGCATTGTGCTGGTTGCTGGCAAGCGTCTCATTGACGACCGCGTGGCAGAACATGCACTGCTGAAGGTCCGGATAGCCCGCGGTAATGCCCTGCGTGGCCGTACGGTGGCAGAACGTGCACTCGATGCCAACCGTTTTCACGTGGACCTCGTGATCGAAGTGAATCGGCTGAGCCGATGGGTTGTACGGTTGGCTCGCGATCAACGCCGGAACAGCGGTAAAGATGAAGAAAATGAACCCCGCAAGCAGTATGGCGGGAACGACGACGAGCGCCAGTCGCAGTTTCATGCTAGATCGCGAATCGCGGGTAGAAATCTTGGAGCACCGTCACGATGATCGGAATGATCCGGGAGAGGTTGTAAAGCGTCAGGACAAGTGACGCTGCGGACACGGTGTACAGGATCCAGCGAAACGAGCTGATCTCGGGCGGTACAACGTCATTGGCGACCAGCGACGGAATGACCCCGTGGCCGAGCAGGAAAGACAGGCCAGCGTTGGCGGCCAGTCCTGTGAACAGGGCAAGCCGGCCAAGCGCAAGGTTCAAGAGCGCCCATTGCTCGGCGGTCAAGAATTTCGGGTCGAGGTGATCCAACGTCGTAACCCCAGTGGACGCGTTCGTGTTAGGTCGCAGGCTCCTGATCGTCGCGCATTCTAGCCGGGACGCCCACGTCCAACATTCGTCCCTAACGAAATTGGACTGGGTTATATGGTTGGCTCCAGAGGAACGCCATGACATCCTGGGCCTCTTGCTCGGTGAGGCCCAGGGCCGGCATCGTGGCATCCGATTTGACCGTGGTCGGATTTACTATCCAGCGTGTCAAGTTTGTTGGCGAGTTTTGAATCGCCTCGCCCGCAAGTGTCGGTCGCAACGAAATGTTCGTCAGATTCGGTCCTATCGCCCCGACTGCCGCCGGGACTCCTTGCAGTGTGTGGCATGCCGGGCAACCCTTGGAAACGAAGAGGCTTCGCCCGTTCTCTGGCTGCCCGGGTATTCCCGGTGCCGGCGCCAGTTGCGAAATGAGCGGACTGGGGCCGGAGGTGCGCGGTTGCGGGGGAGGTGGCGGCTGTGTGTTGCACGCAACGAGAGCCAGGGTGGTGAGGCCGGTGATGGCGGCTAAAAGGATTATCGGGTGGCGCCGTACGCTCTTTTGGGGCTTCGGCGCCTGCCAATCCACCGCTGCACTGCCCTCCGCCGGTGACGCTCCGTTGCGCAACGCGAGACTTTACACCATGTGCCACCCGTCACTGCAACCGCCACTGGGTGGGCACGGCGGCCCGCGGGCTGAGGGTGATGGCCGCGACAAGAGGGCGCGCTCAGGCCGATCTCGTTCGGGACGATCTGGGCTAAAGGGGTGCCGTGGCCCTGGCCACCACCCCCGATGCATCATCCTCGTCGCCCTCACCGGTTGCTCCTCCCGCTCCCGTGATCTGCGCGATCAACGTCCGGCATTGCTCGGCCTCCGCGCCGAGTCCGAGCGCCTCGTACGCTCGACCCAGCCCCTGGAGGACGATGAGCACATAGTGCCCGAACGCGCCGGGGAGCTTCTCGAAGAACGGCCAGTAGGTCTCGAGCGCCTCGTCGTATCGGATGCGTGCTGCGGCGTGCTCGCCGAGGTTGGCGAGGAGGGCCCCCAGATTGTTGAGCGTCGTGGCGACGTCGGGTAGGTAAGCGTCCGGGTAGCGGGCGGCCAGGTCGCGGCGGAGGGCGAGCGCCTCGTCGTAGTGAGCGCGGGCTGCCTCGTGCTCGCCGAGGTTGGCGATGAGGTTTCCCAGGTTGTTGAGCGTCGTGGCAACGTCTGGCAGGTAGGTGTCCGGGTATCGTGTGCAGAGCGGCCCCGCGCTCGCCGAGGTCGGCGAGGACGTTTCCCAGATTGTTGAGCGTCGCGGCGACGTCGGGTAGGTAGGCGTCCGGGTAGAGGGCGGCGAGGTCGCGGTAGAGGATGAGCGCCTCGTCGTAGTGGGCGCGGGCTGTGGCGCGCTCGCCGAGGTTGGCGAGGAGGTTTCCCAGGTTGTTGAGCGTCATGGCGACACGGGGCATATGAGCGTCCGGGTGGCGGGCGGCCAGGTCGCGGCGGAGAGCAAGCGCC
>JAERMM010000436.1 GCA_016844585.1 Chloroflexota bacterium
TCAGGAGGTCGTCCACACCGGCGACGAAGTCGACCTGTACCAATTTCCCACGCCCTGGTGGCACGAGCTTGATGGCGGGCAATACATCGGTACAACTGGAGGGGTGATTACCGCCGACCCCTCCACCGGCTACATCAACATGGGCATCTACCGGGCGATGATCAAGGACAAGAACACACTCTCCATACAGGCCCGAGGTAGTCACATCGTCGGTGAGGCGCCGGACCGGCGCGGCGGCTACGGGGCGTACACCCACGTTCTGGAGAATGAGGCGCAGGGGAAAGCTACTCCTGTCGCGATTGCCCTGGGAATGGACCCTTTGCTCACCTTCGTCGCTGGACGATCGGTCCCGTCGGAGTCCTTGCGCCACGCCGAGTACGCGATTGCCGGAGCCTGGCGCGGCGAGCCTGTGGAGCTGGGCAAATGCGTGACCAGTGACTTGTTGGTGCCAGCATGGGCCGAAATCGTCCTGGAGGGTGAGATCCCAGCCTACGCTCGGACGGCCGAAGGGCCCCATGGAGAGTCGCAAGGCTTCTACAGCAGCAACAGCCAGGTCTTCGTGATGAACGTGAAGTGCATCACGCATCGAAAGAACCCGATCGGCTATGGCCTGACGTGCGGGACGCGCGAAGACTTCCCGAAGTTCCTGATCTCGACGTTCGCCCGTGCGAGGCTGGCGGCGCACCCGAATGTGACCGACGTCCATGTGCCAGAAGGGGTCGGCGCCGGCGCCGGGACGTACCTTATCGTCGCGGCGCGGGTCGACACCACCCGTGAGGTGGAGCAGCTCATCGACGCCATCTCGACTACGGAGTGGGGAGGCAACCAGCTCCGACCGCGCTGGGTGATCATCGTCGATGACGATTGCGACATCAGAGACTGGGACGAGGTGCTGTGGCGGGTTGCTGTGGGGGTCATGCCGGATCGAGACATCCGCATCACGCCCCGAATCTTCCGCCTCGCCCATGAGCCGTTGGCCCAGCTCCACGGCGCGAAGACCTCGGCTGTTTTCATTGATGCCACATTCAGGAGTAAGACGGCTATGGTGGATGGACAGGCGGTGGGTCTTGTCGAGCCGGTGAACAAGGTGAGCAAAGAGCTGATGGCCAGGATTGAAGCACGCTGGCCGCAGTACGGTATCGACTAGAAACGAGGCTAGAACGACCTATAATCGCCGATAGCAGCCCGCCGCATCATGGCTCAACAGCGCTGTGGCGGGAGTCGCACAATGGGATCGGAGGGCAGGGGTGGCAGCCAGTACTCTAGAGGCAACGACCGCGCATACACAAGCGGACTGGACGGACTTTGCGCACACCGGGCCCGCCGTGCACGAGACATTGGCCCCGGCCGCGCCGTCCCAATCCGGGTCATGAACGAGGACTTCACCCTCTACCGCGGCGAGTCCGGCGCTCCAAAAGTGCTGGCGTTCCGCTGTGCCCATCGTGGAACGCAGCTTTCCACTGGCTGGGTTGAGGGCGAGGACCTGCGCTGCTTCTACCATGGCTGGAAGTACGACGCCTCGGGGCAGTGCATCGAGCAGCCGGCCGAGCCGGAGCCGTTCTGCCAGAAGATCCGCATTCGGAGCTATCCCACCGAGGAGTACCTGGGGCTCATCTTCGCCTATTTCGGCGAAGGGGACCCGCCGCCGATGGTGAGCTTCCATCACGCTACGACCTGATCGTCAACGTGCGCACGGCGCGGGCGCTTGGCCTGACGCTTCCGCCGTCGTTCATGGCGCAGGTGGACGAGGTGATCGAGTGAGCGCCCTCACCAGACGCGACGCGCGTTTCTGGAGGCCCCAGCCCGCTCAGTATCAACTTCGCACCGTCGTTTGTCGCCTATTTAGTCACGGCAAGTGGAGCGGATGACGATCAATGGGGGCACAGACCAATGTGCCCAGGACGGCTGATCCGCTCGTACGCACGCAGGCAAACGGCGCGAACAGGCGTGACCGTCTGAGCGCGTTGACCCGTTTCGCGCGGTCTGGTAGCCTCGCGGTGCGCGCAAACGCGCCGGGCAACGAGGAGAAATGGATGTCTGCCAAGGACAGTTACGTCCGGACCATCAAGGCAGCGTTCGAGCGTTCGACCTTCGGCGATTGGCAGAAGGAAGAGGACGTCAGAGTTTACGAGGATTTCGCGGTGGAGGACGTGCTGGCGCTCGACCTTGCGCCCTGGCCGCGCCTCGGGGCGAACGCCTGCTTTCTGAACCTCTATCCCCTGATGGAGGGCGTCCGCTCGATGTACGTGGCGGAGATTCCTCCTGGGAAGGCTCTGGAGCCAGAACGCCACCTCTACGAGAAATTGGTATTCATCCTCGAGGGCCAGGGCACGACCGAGGTCTGGCAGGAAGGGGAGTCGCAAAAGCACGTCTTCGAATGGGGTCGGGGGACCGTGTTCGCGCCGCCCCTCAACACCTGGCACCGCATGTACAATCTGAGCTCGAAGCCGGCCAAACTCCTCTGCGCAACGTCCGCGCCCCAAATGATGAACGGATTCCGCGACGCCGATTTCATCTTCAATTGTCCATTCTCTTTTCGCGGTCGCTTCAATGGCGAGGAGTCATTCTTCACCCAGCACAATGAGCGATTCCTGACGTCGGCGCTGCAGAGCGCCCTGAGCGTATGGGAGACCAACCTTATCAACGACGCCTTCACGGCGGAGCTGGACGCCGACCTCACAAAAGCCGAAGCGGGTGGGCTCACTGTTTTCGAGATGGCCGGCAACGCGCTTGTCGGTCACATCTCGGAGTGGCCCGTTGGGCGCTATCACAAGGCACACTTCCATCGCGCCGATGCGGTCCTGCTTGGGTTGCGCTCCGAGGGGTACGTGCTGCTGTGGCCGAGCGAGCTGGGCGGGCACCCATACGAGAATGGCTACTCGGACGAGGTCGTCGAAGTGCGCTGGGGATTCGGAAGCATCTACGCGCCCCCTGGCGGCTGGTATCACCAGCACTTCAACACGGGCAAGGAGCCCGCGCGCCACATCGCGATGCGCAGCGGAAGCCGCATCGGACCTGGATTCAGTCCGCTCAGCCGCGAGCACGGTGATCCCAATTGGATCCCGACGCTGGCCAGTGTCAGCCAGGGCGGAACGTTGATCAACTTCGAGGACGAAGACCCAGAAATACGGCGACGCTACCAGGAGGCGCTGAAGCTGAACCGCGTCAAATGCCAGATGCCCGAAGCGTCGTACGAGCGAGGCGCCGCCAAAGCCTGGAATGCACCGCGGTAGCGCCCGTCATTCCGGGTTGTTGCAGCCCGAAGAATCCGCGCGACCGTCTACGCCAAGTGGCGGCCGCTGTTCGATTGACTACCGCGCCGCCATCTGGAACTCGACGCCGTTCTTGGCGATCTCATCCAGGTACGTGCGGCGCACTTCCGGATCTTCATCCTCGAACTCGATGAGCGTGCCGCCCTCCCGCGTGCTGCGAAGCACGCCCTCGCGTGACCCGATGTCGTGGAAATGGACGCCGAACTTCTGGCTCCCCATGCGTAGCG
>JAERMM010000199.1 GCA_016844585.1 Chloroflexota bacterium
CCCCCCGGCTGGCCTGATCCCGGAGCGAATTTGACCGGTCCGAGCTGCCTGCCGCATCTACGGCGCAGCGCGATCCCACAGGTGGGCGTTGCGCGCCGTCCCTCCGGCGCGCACGGCGCCGGCGAAGTCATCGAGCGCCCTCACGTGTCGGAGCGCCGCCACGGTGTTGACGCTGAAATACATTGGCAGCGCGGGCAGGTCGGTGGCGATGAGCTCTCCCATCTCCTTGAGCAGCTCCCCTTGCTGCCTGGCGTCGATCGAGCTGTAGAGGCGCTCGATCAACGTGTCGAGCGTTGGGTTCACGTAATGGCCGCCGTTGCTGCCCACATAGCGGTTCTCTGGCAGCGGCTGCCCGCGCGAATCGAAGCGACGAAATATCGAGTCGCTGTTCGACTGCGCGCTGATCTCAGCGCTCGGGAACTTGGCGATGTATTCACGGTCCTGCGAGAGCGCGCGGCTCATCACCTCTTCGGTCACCTCGAAGCCGAGGCGGCGCCAGTCGTTCCCGACCGCGGCCAGCTCGATCTCGTACGCCGCGGTGGTCCTGATGTCGAGCCTGATTGGCTGCCCCGCGGCATTTGTTAGCCGTCCGTCCGCACCGCGCCGCCAGCCGGCCTCCTCCAGGTCGCGCGCCGCCTGCGCCGGGTCGCTACGATAGCGGGCGAATGGCGTCCCCACGGTCGCCGCGAGGGCGTCACCCTTGACCATGAACGTGTCGGCTGAGGTATCCGGGAACCCGGGCACGACCGCCTCGGCAATCGCCTCGCGGTCGATGCCAAGTGCGAGGGCGCGGCGGACGCGAACGTCGCTCTGCAGCTCAGGAGGGCTGCCCCATTGCGGGTGGAACTGGATGCTAATGAACCGCCAGTTGCCCTGCTGCGATACGACGAAGCCGGCCCGGGTCTCCTTCCAGTCGTCGCGCAGCCGCACGACGAGGCTGTCCGCCAGTTCCCCGGCGATGTCCACCGCCCCTGCAAGCATGTTCGTGACCATGGCGTTGTCGTCGCCGATGAAGCGCAGGACGATGGTATGCACCTTCGGCCGCCCTCGGAAGTAGTCGTCGAAGCGCTCCATCACCACGCTCTCGCCCAGCACGACCTCGGAGACGCGGAAGGGACCGGTGTGCACGTACTCTGTCGAAAAGTAAGGTAGGCGGGTGAACGCGTCCTTGTCGCCCTGGAACTGCGCGGCCAGCAGATGCTTCGGCAGCACGTAGAGGTCGCGGAATCCCAGCTCGACGGCCCTGTAGAACGTGGAGCGGTACGTCATCACCAGGTTATGCGAGTCCACAGGCTCGATGCTCTCCATGGCGCTTACCTGGCCCGACAGCTGCACCGGAATCTCTGGGTGGACGGAGACCTGGTAGCCGAAGACAACGTCTTCTGCAGTAAGGGGCGCCCCGTCATGCCATTTGACGTTGGGACGCAGCGTCCAGCTCATGCGCATCCGTCCGTCCGGGAGGATGGTGATGCTGCCGTCGTCGAGCGACGGGATGCGCGCGGCAAGTCGTGCCTCATAGCGGCCGACGTCGTCCGTTGAGATGAGGGCGTTCGTGTGCAGCTCCTCGTACTGCAGGATGCGGCCGCTGCCGCGGATGAACCATGGGCCAAAACCCTCGCGGGCCCGTGGCTGCCCGATGACCAGCGTTTTAGGCGGTCCGGCCTCGCTGGCAGCCTCAGGCTGAGCCGAGCCCTGGCTGGATCCAGGCCCCCGCGTCGGGACGCATCCGCTCATGAAGACGATCAGCAATGCGGCCAATCGAACCAGCGTGTTTCTCATCCTGGCCCCCCTTCGCTGCCACGGCACTTGCTCCGCCTGGCAGCGTATCACACGCGAGCGCGCTGTCAAGAGCGCCGACGGCTGCCGAAACTGACCACTGCGAGCCGTACACTTGGCGGTAGACTGGCGATCGGTGCCGAGCGCCGCAGCGGCGATCGGCCACGGGGAGCATTGCCCGATGGACGTCCACAGCGTTCGAACCCGGTAGGCTGAGCGGGACCGCTTTCATGGGTGGGAACGAACGCGCCTCGCCGATCAGACCATCGCGGAGAACGAAGCCCTCGTTCCTGCCTCCTTTGGTCCACGAGGCTCCTCCATCTGCTTGGGGTACTGGGGTTCCCATCGTAGGTCAGGAGCCTCGTCCTGCCGGGCTCAGTCAACCAACGGACGATGCAGCCTTCAGGTTTACCTGGCTAGTATTATCGAACGCGCAGCGGTCGAATGTGCAACAGAGTCAACGGGGGGTTCAGACAAAGAGCGGACAACTGGGTCAGATCTCCAACCGGGACCGCGCTCACCCCCTCGTGCCCGCGGCGAGGTCCGCGAGAACGTGGCGCGACTCTGTGGCGCGAGTCTATGGTATGAAGGCGCCACAGGCCGTCTAGCAGGACGCGCCGAGAAGCGGCGCGACAGCAAGGAGGAGCATCATGGCAGTCGAGACGAAGCAAGCAGCCCAGGTATTTGATCTCAGAACCCCATACCTCGACGGCGGGAGGACGACCGACCTGCGCGCAAAGACCGACCTGATGAACATCATCGCGAAGGTCTACGCCGAGGGCGGCGAGAATGCGATGCACAACCATCCGCACGAGGACCATGCATTCATCGTGCTCGAGGGGGAGGCGACGTTCCACATCGAGACCGACGACGACAACCGGGTCGTGAAGCAATACGAGGGCGTGATGCTCCCGAAGGGCGTGAACTACTATTTCCAGAGTTCCAGCGACCGGAACCTTGTCATGGTCCGGGTTGCGGCGCAATATCCCGGCGAGAAGTCCGGGCGGCTCACGCCCGATGGGCGCGACATTCCCGGTGGCTCAGACGAGAACAAATCGTCCCCGAGGATCGAGCGACCCGGGCGGTGGTTTGGCGAGCCGAGTCGCTGATCGCAGAATCATTGCCCGCCCTCCTCTGGACCACGGTATCAACTTCATCGGCCCCTGGGACCTGTGGAACACCGAGTACCTCCGCATCATCGACGACAGCCAGTACATCGATGAGCGGTATGGCAGCGCTCAGGCCGCTGCGAACCCACCAGTGAACGTCGCCATTTGAGCGCAAGTGCGATCCCTTTCTGATGTGACCAGAAGCCCGGCCCTTGTAATGGGGCCGGGCTTCTTGCTCAGTAGGAGCGATCTCAGCTTCGAAGCCGTGCATGCTACGACCGCGTCACCTCCGGGTCGATGTCTTCGAAAGGAGCAGCAAACACGCCCTACTGCCGTGGCGTAAGGATGCTTACCACCGCAGACGCCGGGGGAGACGCCTGGTTCCACGAAGTGGTCACGGAGCCACTCGTCTCGAGCCACCAGTCGCCAGTCTCGAATGAGGTTGCGTCTTTCCCGTCTTGCACGGCAAGTGACCCGCTGACCACCAGAACAACTGCCTGCGCTCCAGGGGAGAGCTGAGAGCTGGTCGACGAACCGGGATCGTATGAGCGCAAGAACTGCGTCACTTCGTATCCCGAGGCCGTACTGGTGATTGGAACCCGTGCAGCATTGGGTACCGTTGGTGGTGGACGCTGTGGGTCCGGCTGCTCTGCCGTCGGGATCGATCCTTCTGCAGACCTTGGGAGAATAAACGTTGCGAGGATGGTCGCCGGAGTTACAGCTTCATCGCGAGCGTAGTGCACGTCCTCGGGGATCTCGACCCATGTGCTGCCCGGGCCATAGACGGTGTCTCGGCCGGTGGCGAGCCGATGATGGGTGACTTCGCCTTGAAGGATCGTCGCGAAGCCGGGGCCCAGGTGATAGTGAATCGGCGTGGCTGCGCCCGGGTCCAGATCAACCACCTGGACAAATTGATCGAGCGGTCCGGTGGGCAGAGGCTGGGGCGCCTCATAGCCGGAGACAAAGCCGGTCACAACCTCGGGAGTTGCCGACGACTGCCCCAGTCCTGGCGTGGGCTGAAGGACAAGGAGCGCGACAAACGCCAGCGCCAACCCAGCGAAATGCCGCGCGAGACGCATTGGGCTGATGCGTGATCTCATCGACGTGGACACGGGCAAGAGAATACTCCCAAGCGCCCGGTGAATGCGGCCAGTGCGACCAGACGGAGGCGGCCCTATCTAAAGAGGGCTGGTCGAATATGGGAAGGCCGGCTCTCCATTGCTGGGAGCCGGCCTTCTGCGAGAGTCTCCGTTTTGGGCCTCGTCCACGCCGCAATGTGTCGCGAGCGGGACCGAGGATCAGAAGATGCGGGCTAGTAGCGGTTGCGTCCGCCGGCGCCCCCACCGCCCGAGTAGCTGTTGCCGCGCTGGGTTGCGAAGCAGTCGGAGCAATACACGGGCCTGTCTGTCCGCGGCTGGAACGGCACCTGAGTCGCCTTCCCACATTGGGAGCAGGTGGCGGGGAACATCTCTCGTTCCCGTCGTTCGTATCCACCGCCGCCGCCGTAGCCGCCGCCACCAGCGGTGCTGTAGTTGTCGCCGCGGCTCCGGGAACGGGATGCCCGACACTCGGGGCATCGGCTGGGCTCGTTCGTAAAGCCCTTGCTGGCGAAGAATTCCTGCTCACCCGTGGTGAACACAAAGCTCTGGCCACACTCACGGCAGGTAATGGTCTTGTCGCTATACATGCGCTGACTCCTTAGGTCAGTAAAAAAGTTGGTACGAATCAGTCAGCGCTACGATGGCGACAGACAGGAGCACAATGGATCCCAGGCAGGATCTGTGCGGAAACACGCCGGGAGGCGGGCCGAAACATTACCACTGAGGGCCATGGTATCACATCAACTCAATTTTCGCTACACTGGCCCGACAGTTCGCCCGGCGGGGTCGGAGCGTCTGCTTTGACAAGAGGCGGCGCAGCCAGTCCCGGGACAGAGTACTATCACGAATGCAATGACGGTAAGGCCTGGACACTGGTGGTTTGTCACCTGCGCGATCCTCGCGTTCGCGGTGGCGGCGTGCGCACCCGTCGCTCCGCGCGGAGGCACGGCCGGAGCTGACTCTGGGGGAGGGGACCCGCGGGCAACTCAGACACTCACGCTGGCAGTGCGCTACGAGCCATTTAGCCTAGCGTCTAAGCCGATTCGAGAATCAGGCTCCGGCGTCAGCACTACGACGCGCCTCTTTAACGCGGAGTTGGACCTTATCGATGGACGCGGCGTCGCTCATCCCGTTCTCGCAGAAAGCCTGCCTCAGCTAAACACCGATTCCTGGGTAGTCCTCCCAGACGGCCGCATGGAAACCCGCTACCGTTTGAGATCGGGCGTGATCTGGCACGATGGTACGTCGCTCTCAGCATTGGATTTCGCTTTCGCCTGGCAGGTTTACTCATCGCCCACGCTGACTCCTCCGGACTCCCCGGTGCTCGATCAGCTCGAGGACGTGGGCAGCCGAGTTCCAACCGCTGCCACGCCATATCTTGCAGCAAGCGTTCGACCAATCTGACGCGGACGCATTCATCAGCCATCCGTATTGGGCCGCCGAGTACGTTGGCCTTGGCCCTTTCCGGCTCAGCCGCTGGGAGCCCGGGGCTTACATTGAGGGTAGCGCCTTCGAAGGACACGTGCTCGGCCGACCGCGGATCGATCGGGTCGTCGTACGTTTTTTCCAGGATGAAAACGCTGCCCTCACGAGCCTGCTCGCTGGCGATTCGCAGTACGCCAGCGGCCGAAGTCTGCGCTTCGAACACAGTGTCAGTCTGCGACGCGAATGGGACAGCGGTAAACGCGGAATCGTCCTTCTGGCGCCCGACACGTCGCGGTTCGTCTCGGTGCAGTTTCGGCCTGACGTCGTCGCACCACGCCAACTGCTGGACTTGCGCGTGCGCCAGGCGATCGTGCACGCGGTCAATCGCGACGCATTGAACGCCGGCCTTTTCGACGGCGAGGCTGAGATGTCAGACATGTTCATGACCCTCTACAGCCGCTATGAGCGAGTCCAGAACATGCCGCGCGCCCTGGCCGAAGGGGATGGTGCGATCACACACTACGCGTACGACGAACGCAAAACTGCCCAGCTTATGACCCGTGCCGGTTTCGCAAGGGGTCGCGACCGGACCTTCGTGAACGCGATGGGCGACCGCTTCAGCCTTGACGTCTGGACGCACGCCTCCCCCCAGTATGAGAAGGAGCTGGCAATTCTCATCGACTCCTGGTCGCAAGCTGGCTTCGATCTGCATCCCACGGTACTTCCGGCCGCCGCGTTGCGCGACGGACAGCTCCGCGCGAGCTTCCCCGGGTTGTACATTGCTTCGTCGAGCCGCCTGTCGAGTTTCACTACCTCGAACATCTCGGGGCCAGCAAACCGCTGGTCGGGCAACAACCGTGGTGGTTGGTCGAATCCCGAGTATGACCGGCTGGCGGTCTCCTTCAACTCCACGCTCGACCCCGATGCGCGCATCAGTCAGGTTGTGCAGATGCTGAAGCTGTTGAGCGATGAGTTGCCCTCGTGGGTGCTCTACTACAATCCCAGCGTCGCGGCTCACGCTGCGGCGCTCCGCGGGCCTGACAACGGCAGCCTCAACACCGACGTGTGGAACGTCTACGAATGGGAGCTGCAGTAGGCACCCCGCTCGTCCTGCTGTTCGATGGGACTTGCGGCGTCTGTACGCGAACCGCGCGCTTCATTCGCGCGCACGACCGGGACGGCCACGTGCTGGTCGTCCCTAATCAGCACGCCGGCGTCACGGACCAATATGGGCTAAGCCGAGCCCAGGTCGATCGCGCCGCCTGGGTAATCCAGCCGGACGGCGCCAAGCATGAGGGTGCAGCAGCCATCAATCGCGTGCTCGCCGCGCTACCTGCACCGTGGGCCTGGATCGCGCCGGCGTATCGTGTCCCGTTGTTCCGAGCGATCGAGGACGCCGCCTACCGATGGATCGCGCCGAATCGAGGTCGATTCGCGCGCTGGGGAGTAACTCCGGAGTGTGACGACCCTGGGGCGAATTGTGTCTGAGACGCCCCACTGGACACAGGTCATGCGGGGTCATGGTCCGCATC
>JAERMM010000028.1 GCA_016844585.1 Chloroflexota bacterium
GGGGACAGCCTCGGGCGGTAGCGGAGGCAAAGGAGGCACGGGCTCTGGCCGAACCGGCTGTATGTCCGTGGGCTCAGGCAGGACGACGGGTCTCGCGGTCGCGGCTGGTGGGAGCGGCGCTGGTGGGGGCGGCGCTGGCGCGGCTGGCGCGGGCGCGGGCGTCGCCGGGGGTCCCAGGTCGTCGATCACGATCCTATAAGACCCGGAGTTATTGAACAGATCCCCCGGGCTGTCGTTGAACATGAACGTAACCGTTCCAGTCTTGCCGCTTACCTCGAACGTGTAGATGTGATCGGATCGATAAGGGAAAGATACTCCCGCGAACTCGTCGAGTCCCTGCCCGTTGACACGCAGGCCTCCGGATCGGGATCTCGCAGTGCAGAGGGGGGCGCCATTACCGCCCAGCGGCGCCGGATCGATGCAGTAGAGGGCATCGTGTTCGGGCAGGGAAACCCCGTGGACCGCGATGACGCCCGACGCGGTGATCCGATATCGATGCGACGGATCAAACGGCGCGCTCACCTGGGGAGCTGGCGCAGCAGCGTTTACCGTCAGCGTCTGGCTCGTGCCCTGTGCCGCGGCTGGGCCCCACATCGTTGCCGCGAGCGTGAGCCCCGCGACGCCGCGCCACATGCCTGAGAGCAAACCGTGCAACCCTCGCATTGTCCCTCCTCTAGCTGCCGTGGGAGGGCGATACCGCGCTGGAACACCTTCGGCGCTAGCATCGTCCTCTGGGGGCCGCCGAGTGGCGTCCAGTCTATTCCGCCGTGCCAACATGCGCAATGCTTCAACGGGCCGGATATCGCGGAGACCATGCGCCTCTTGCTCTACGGCTTCGGCAGCCGCTCCACCAGCTCGCGCAGAATCTGCATCCACGCGTCGCCGCGGCCGAGCGGAATGCGCACCTGGTTGGCCCTCGCCTGGACGGGCACGCCCAGTTCGCGTTTCAAGCGGTTGGCGTCCATCACTCGGGCGGCGCGGAAGCGGACAACGATGTCGGCGCCATCGACGTTGATCTCTTCGACTGCGGCCTCGGTGGCAGCGAGTCGGAGACTCAACAGATAGAAGAGGTTCATCGACGAGTCGGGGAGCGCCCCGAAACGGTCCTCGACTTCGCTCATCAGGTCGCCGAGAGACGGGCCGTCGCGAACGGAGGCCAGCCGCTGGTAGAGGTTGAGGCGGGCTGACTCGTCGACGATGTAGTCGGCGGGCAAGGAGGCGGTGATCGGCAGCGAGATGCTGGCGGGATGGAACTCAACCAGAGCGCCAGAGATCACCCGGTCGGCAATTCCATCGGTTGCCAGCGACTGCTCGCGCAGGCGCTTGAGCTGGTCGACCGCCTCGCCGAGCAGGCGGCAGTAAAGATCGAACCCCACGGCGCTGATGTGGCCGTGCTGCTCGACGCCAAGCAGGTTGCCAGCGCCGCGGATCTCCAGGTCCTTCAGGGCGATGCGGTAGCCAGCTCCAAGCTCGGTCGCCTCGAAGATAGCGCGGAGCCGCTTCTCGGCGATCTCGGTGAGCTGTGTGTCGCGTCCGTAGAGGAAGTACGCGTAGGCGCGATTCGACGCACGCCCGACCCGGCCACGAAGCTGATAGAGCTGCGACAGGCCGAACTGGTGGGCGTTGGTGACGATGATGGTGTTGACGTTCGGCAGGTCGAGCCCCGCTTCGATGATCGTCGTGCACACCAGGACATCGGCGTCGCCGTTCGCGAAGCTGAGCATGGTGTCCTCGAGCTCCTCGTCGCCCATCTGGCCGTGGCCGACAGCGATGCGCGCCTCCGGGACCAGCTCGGCGAGCCGATGGGCGACCGTGCCGATTGTGTGAACGCGGTTCGCGACGTAGAAAACCTGTCCACCGCGGTCGATCTCCCTCAGGATAGCGTCGCGGACCAGTCCCTCATCGTGCTCCGTGACGTAGGTGCGGATCGGCAGGCGCTCCTCTGGCGGCGTCTGGATCATGCTCAGATCGCGCACGCCGACCAGCGACAGGTGCAGCGTTCGGGGGATCGGCGTCGCGGAAAGGGTGAGAACGTGGACCTCGGTCCGAAACTGCTTGAATCGCTCCTTGTGGGCAACGCCGAAGCGCTGCTCCTCGTCGATGATGAGCAGGCCGAGGTCCTTGAACTCAATGTCCTTCTGGAGCAAGCGGTGGGTGCCGATGACGATGTCGACGCTGCCCTCTTTGACCTTCTGAACCACCTCACGGGCCTCTCGGTCCGTGAGGAAGCGAGACAACATCTCAACCCGCACCGGGAACGGCGACAGGCGGTCGCGGAAGGTCCCCAGATGCTGTTGGGCCAGCACCGTCGTGGGCACCAGGACGGCCACCTGCTTTCCCGCGGCCACGGCCTTGAAGGCGCAGCGCAGCGCGACCTCCGTCTTGCCATAGCCGACGTCGCCGACGATGAGCCGGTCCATCGGCCGCGCTCGCTCAAGGTCTTCCTTCGCTTCGCGGGTGGCCTCGAGCTGGTCGGGCGTCTCGACGAATGGGAAGGACGCCTCCAGCTCCATCTGCCACTGCGTGTCCGGGCCCAGCGCAACACCCTCTGCGATCTCGCGTCGGGCGTACAGCTCAACCAGGTCCTTGGCGATCCGCTGAACCGCGGAGCGGATACGTTGCTTGGTGCGCTGCCACTCACCACCGCCGAGCTTCGTCAGGCTGGGAAGAACCTCGCCCGAGCCGACGTAGCGGTTGACCCGGTCGGCGTGCTCCGCTGGAACGCGGAGCCGTCCGTTGTCCCCATACTCGATGTCCAGATACTCCCGCTCGACGCCGGTCGCTCGGTCGGCGATCCGCACCAACCCGTGATAGCGGCCGATGCCATGGTCGACGTGGACCACCAGCTCGCCAACCTCGAGGTCGCTCAGGAATCGCTCGCGCGCAGCCTGGGTGAGCCGGTGCCCGGAGCGGCGCACCTTGGCCCAGCCGAACAGCTCACGATCGGTGAGCAGCGTCAACCCGACCTCGGCGTTCGTCCACCCGTCGCCCATCGCGCCGTGCAGGATGAGAGGGAGAGGGCTAGGGTGAGGGCGCGCGTCACTGGCAACGGAAACGCCAGCTTCGCCGAACAGATCCGTCAGACGCGCCGACTGCTGACTGACGATCACGAGCTGACCTAACCCCCCTGCCCCCTTCCCTATGAGGGAAGGGGGAGACGCCTGGGCGGCGGCGCGGGTTTCCTCGATGAGCTGCGCGAGCTGGCCGCTGTAGCTGGGCGCCGGGCTGAACGAGGTGTCCAGCGCATCTGGGTCCCATACGAGGTCGAGCCGCTGGAGCGCCGTTGGGCCAACCAAGGCGCTGAGCTCGTCCCATTCCCAGTAGGGGCGTGGCAGATGGCCCGGAGCCTCGCCGCGTTCCTCGAGCTCCCAGGCGAGCTCGCTCGCCTGGCGGTCGATGCCGCGGGCGGTCGAGGCGACGGAGCCGGGCTCGTCGAGAATCAGCAGTCCCTCGGATGGCAGGTAGTCGAGGATCGACGCTGGGCCGAGGAGACCTCGGTACCACTCCAGCAGGGCGAAGGGCTGACCTTCTTGGAGCATGCGGCTCTCGTCCTCGATCCGATCTCGGATCTCAGGGCGGGTTTTGGTAAATCGCATGGCAGCGAGTGCGCTCTCGGCGCCCACTGGCAAGTCCGGGAGTACCTCGTGAGCGGGACCGACGAGAATCTCGTCGACCGACTCGCTGGATCGTTGAGAGGCGGCGTCGAGCAGGCGGATGGACTCGATCTGGTTGCCCCACAGATCGATTCGGTATGCGGACACCGAATTTCGCGAGCCGTGCGTCGCGTAGTCGGTCGCGCCGGCCCCATGGGTCACGGCGCAAGCCGGGAAGAGATCGATGATGCCGCCTCGACGAGCGAACTCGCCGGGGCCCTCAACGACCGAGACTGGCTCGTATCCGGCGCGCACCCACTCTCGGATCACCTGGTCGGGACGGATCGTTTCCCCGACCCGCAATCGCCAGGTGGTGGCTCGACACTGGTCGGCGCTCATCAGACGATCGATCGCTGCCCGCGCGGTAACGACAATCAGTGGCGCCGATGCTTTTGTCTCGCCACGTTGGAGTGTGAGTGGGCCCGCTCCGGTTGGGCTGGCAAGCGCCAGCATCGCACGAAGCCGCGTCGCCAGCAGCTCGCCTCCGGGCGCCATCCGCTCGTACGGAAGCGCGTCGAGCTCCGGGAAGACCAGGACGGAGCCTGGGTCGTGGCGCCAGTCCGCAATCTCTTCTGCAAGCTGGCGGGCTCGCCGCAGCCGGCTCACGAGGAGGATGGTTGGGCGGGCCAGCTCCTCGTGGAGCGTGGCGAGGAGGGCGGGCTTGGCCGCTTCCAGCAGCGAGAAGCGGACCGGCCTGTCCCCGACTCGGTCTCGGATCTGCTGCCGAAGGGCGCCGTAGCCGGCGTCTCGGCGGATGATCGACGTCAGGGCATGCAGAGGCGGCCCGTGGAGTCGTTGCCCTGCCGGTTCGGTCGCTATTGGGGTTGTCGCTTCGGACACAGAGGAATAGTAACGGGCGGCGTCCCCTATGCGTCAGGCTGGCCTCGGACGTTGAAGCGGTTCATCGTGTCAGTGGCCCCGTGCTCGATCCAAGATTCAACCGCATCCGCGGCCGTGCGAATCGCGCGGTCGATGATCGGCTTCTCGTCGGGACGAAACGTCGAGAGAACATGGTCGACTGGGTCGTTCCCGGCGAACGGCCGACCAACGCCGATGCGCAGCCTCGAAAATCCGTCGGTCCCCACGGCCTCAATGATCGATTTCAGTCCGTTGTGCCCTCCCGCGCTGCCTCCCTCGCGGAAGCGCACGGTTCCCAGTGGCAGGTCCATGTCGTCGACAATGACGAGCATGTTGGCGAGGTCGTGTATGTTGCAGGCGCGACACAGGTAGGCAACAGCCCGGCCGCTCAGATTCATCATCGTCGTCGGCTGTGCCAACACGACGTCCTGGTCGGCGATCTTGCCCTCGCCGAAGATCGCGGGCCCGCGGCTCCGCCCCTTGACTTTGTGGCGCTCGCCGAGCGTCTTGATGACGGAGAACCCCACGTTGTGTCGTGTGTGGCTGTAGCGCGGGCCAGCGTTGCCCAGACCGACGACGAGCTTCACCTAGCAGGTCAGTTTGCATGATGATAGCCACTTACGAATGGCCATATTCATGACAAGTGACCCATTAGTAGGCGTTGTGACCGCGGATCACGGCGGCGACGGTCTTCAGCAGCACCTTGACGTCGAACGCGGGCGACCAGTGCTCGACGTAAAAGAGATCGTAGAGAGTGCGCTCCTCAATCGAGGACTGGCCGCGCAGGCCGTTCACCTGCGCCCAGCCAGTCATTCCGGCCTTCTCCTGGTGGCGCTTCTCGTATCGGGGGATGAGGCGGATGAACTGCTGAACGAAATGCGGACGCTCGGGTCGAGGCCCGACCAGGCTCATGTCGCCCAGCAGCACGTTGACGAGCTGCGGCAGCTCGTCAATCGAGAATCGACGCAGGAACTGGCCCACGGGTGTGGTCCGATCGTCGTCGGCGGTCGCCCACACCGGACCGGTCACCGCCTCGGCATCCTCGCGCATCGAGCGGAACTTGACGCAGGGAAATGGCTGCCCATCAATGCCCACTCGCTCCTGGATGAAGAAGATGGGGCCACGGGGGTCCGTGATCTTGACGATCAACGCCACGAGCATCAGTACGGGCGCCAGGGCGATCAGCAGCACTAATCCGATGACGATGTCGAGGGCGCGCTTTATCAGCAGGTTCCAGCCGCGCAGGCTCACATCCCGGACTAGCATCATGGGAAGGCCGCTGAACTCGCTAACGCTGGCCTCCTTGACGACCATGTGGAAGACGTTGGGAAGGATCTTCACGTTGACACGAGCGTGGTCGCACGCGGTGACGACGTCCAACACCTCGGTCTGGCTGAGGCTGGGGTTGGCCACGATCACTTCACGCACGCTGTACCTGAAGAGAATCTCGGACAGATCGGCGAGGCCTCCGAGAACCGGCATCCGCGCGTTGGGTGGTGGGTTATCGTCGACGAACCCGACGGGAACGTATCCCAGATCAGGAGCGCCACGGATCTTGTGCAGGACGGCGTTTCCGCCATCGCGAGCGCCTACGATAAGGACCGGGAGCGGATCGAGCCCTCTGCGTCTGGCCATGCGCAGCAATTGCTCGATGGACGACCGCGCCAGCCAGACGAAGGGGATTGTCAGCCCCCAGGCATACACGATGATGAGCCGTGGCACGTCCAGGCCCCGCAGCGTGAATGCCGCCAGCGCCATGGCGACAACGTTCCCGATGGTGACTGCTACGAACAACGATCCCAGACGGTCCACATGCGAGGCGCCGCGCTGCGGCAAGTAGAGGCGGGTGAGCGCGAAGGTGATCAGGATCGAGACCACGAGAAACGCAAGAGACGGCACGTAGTCCCCAATTGGCGAGATGCGTGTCGGCCTCGGCTCTGAGAGACCGCGCAGCTGATATGCGACGAAGAACGCCGCGGCGATGGCGCACACATCGCCGACGACGAGAGCCATGACGTAAGCAGTGCGGAGGAGGTGGCTGGCTGGCGAGGGCTGGTGCGAGCGACGTGGCAGGACCGTCGGTTCGACGGTCTCCGGGGCCTCGATTATCAGGGGGACGGGCATCAGGGGTACCGGCTCGGCGGCCATCAATCCCTCTTGTCGGGCGCGTTAGGCCGAGACACGGCGATCCGCTGGCGCGCGCATGGCGTTCCGGGCAAGTGACCAGCTGAGACGCCCATGAATGCCGGCGCGGACGAGCCAGTCCACAACGGGGAACGCGTCCGCCTGGTAATGCTTCTCGTAGAACAGCAGCATAGCCTCATAGAAGGCAACGGTCGCACGCCCGCTGTCCTGTCGGCTACTGGCGCCTTTGTGATGCAACACGACCACGCCCGGATTGTAGCGGATGGCCCATCCCCGTTCCTTCAGACGGAAAGTCCAGTCGAGGTCTTCTCCATACATAAAGAAGCGCTCGTCCAGCAGCCCGACCTCTTCGATCGCCTCTCGACGCAGGAGCATGAAGGCGCCGGCGAGGGCATCCACCTCGGTCTCTACGTCTGGGTCCAGGTACGTCAAGTTGTAGCGGCCGAACGTTCGGCTACCAGGGAACATCCGACTCAACCCAACCATCCTATAGAAGGAGACGGTCGGCGTCGGGAAGCTGCGGCGGCATGCCAGGTCCAGACTGCCATCGGCGCGGACGAGCTTGGGCCCCACCGCCGCGGCCTCTGGGTGGGCGTCGAGGTAGCCCAACATGTCCCCGATCGCGCGTGGGGTCAACTCAGTATCTGGGTTTAGCAGCAGGATGCGTCGGCCGCCGGCCAGCCGCAGCGCCAGGTTATTCGCGTATGCGTAGCCACCGTTGTGCGGGCTTGGGATGAGATGCACCCACGGAAATTCGGCCGCGACCATGTCCGCGCTTCCGTCGGCCGATGCGTTGTCGACGACGAAGGTCTCGCATTCGCCGAGCCCCTCGCTACTAAGCACGGACGCCAGACAGCAACGCAGCAATTCGCGTGTGTTGAAGCTAACAATCACGATCGATAAGTCGTGAGTGACGGCGGAAAGGTGCGAAGATGACTGACCTACCAGTACAACTCGGCGAAAGAAGGCCGTCGGTTGGGATGAGTTCGTCTGCCCCTCTCCTGCCGCAGTGCCCTCTCCTAACCTCTCCCATTGCGATGGGAGAGGGACAGAAACGAACCCGAGCACGTTGGGCACAACACAGGCCTCACTTGCGCCGAGGTGCCTCAGCCGCCAGGCGACGCCGACCGGGTAGCCGAGCATCTTCGCAAGGTCCCCGACGAGACGAATGACGGGGATGAGCGCCAGGGCACGGACCAGGTCGCGGTGCCGACTGTCAGGGAATGCCGTGAGGCCTCCCTCCAGCAGGCGCTGGACAGGCCGCGCCAGATACACGGCGCCGGCCGCGAGTCCCACCGCGACGACGAGCGGATTTCTCCGTCCTAGCCAGAGTAGCGGCACGCCAAACACGTAGGTTGCATAACGGGCCGCGTGCCGCTTCCGCCACAGGTCGGCCTTTCCGTCGCCGCGCGCATAGCGGTAGTACTGCAAGAAGAACGAGCGAAGCGTGCCTCGCGGACGGAACCAGACGGCAGCGTCGGGAACCCAGGTGATGCGGTGACCGGCCTCTTGAAGCGAAAGGTCGAACACCAGGTCCTCGCAGTAGTCCAACCATTCCGGGTATCCACCGACCGACTCCCACGCTGAGCGACGGAACGCGACGGACCGGCTGGAGGGCAAAAAGCTGCCCGGATCGATGTCGCTCAGGTGCGGCAGAACCGTCGCTGCCATGGCTTGCTCGAAGGTCGTAGTCGTCCGCGGACGGAAAAAGCCGGCCGCCACGTCGGCTGACGCGTCGGCAGCAAGGACCGCGCCTAGCTTCTCCAGCCAGGTCGGCTCGAGCGCAACGCCGGCGTCCGTCACCGCGATCACATCGGCCGTCGTTTGCTGGATGGCGAGGTTGCGTCCCTCCGAGATGTTGGCGCCTGCCGCGCTGACGATCAGCCGATCTGCACGGCGCCCGGCCCAGGCGTGCAGCATTTCAAGCGTTGCATCTGAAGAGCCGCCATCGACGAAGACCACCTGGTCGGGCCGCCGCGTCTGCGCGTCGATCGAGTCCAGGAGTTCAGGTAGCGTCGCCGCCTCGTTCAAGACGGTAACCACGAGCGCGATGCTTTGCGTCGGGGTGCGATCGGTCACGGAGCTACTGTAGGGACGGTCCAATGACCTGGTCAAGGCGTGCTGCCTGAGTAGCCGCGGCCTCGGGAGTAGCGCTCGATTGCGTGGTAGATGGGGCGCGCGGTGAAGTCGGGATCGAGCAGTCTGAAGCCGGCCAGCAGCGTTCCCGCCTCGCGGTCGTCCGGACGCTTCAGGTACCAGACGTTCATCACTCCCATCCAGGGCCATTCGGTTCGGGCGCGCTCCAGCGCGCGGACCGTGTAGCGCGCCTGCTGGGCCTCGGTCACCTGGCCCCACTGGTGGGGCTCAGGTGCGCCCGCGGGTGGCACGTTCCAGGCTACCTCTGAGGCCCAGATCGGCTTTTCGGCGTCGCCGTTGCGCACCATGACCTCTCGGAACAGGATGGGGCGGGAGAAGTTGACGTCGCCAGGGCCCAGCCGCCGATCGTCGGGGCCGCCGCGCAGGCCGTACGCCTGGACCGAGCCGATGTCGAAGTAGCGACTGGCACCGGCGTCGTACATTTGCTGCAGGAAGATCAGCTCGTTCATCGCATCGGACGCCTCGGAAATCGTGGGTGAAAGCGCGGGCGCCAGAATCACGGCGTCGGGGTCAGCGGCTTTCGCACGAACGTACGCCACACGGAGCAGCTCAGTAGCCGCGACGGCGTCCACCGGGGTCATGCCCCACTCGACAGTGAGGTTGGGCTCGTTCCAGACCTGGTAATAGCGCACACGTCCGCGGTAGCGCGAGACGACCGCCCCGACGTAATCGCCAAAGTCGTCGAGTCGGTCAGGTGGCGTGGCAACGTGAGGATTGCCGGTCCGCGCCCACTTCGGCGTCGTGTCCAGGCGCACGATCAGCTCGAGGCCCTGCTCCTGCGCCAGCGAGACGATGGCATCGTATTTGTCCCAGGTCGACTCGCCGAATGCCCCGATGAAGCGACCCTTCTCATCCGGCTCGATGTCTGCCCAGGGAAATTGCTGACGGATCCAGTGGAAACCCGCCGTCCGAGCCATCTCGAGGCTCCGCCGCCGCTTTGTGGGGTCCACTTCTTGCTCGAGGAAGGTATTGACACCAAGCGGGTTGGTGACCCGATAGCGGATCGCAGCGGAGTCAGCCGTATTGTGCGCGCCGTCCTGAATCGCTGAGGCCGTGGCGATCAGCCAGTTGCGAAAGTCATTGCCTTCAATGCTTCGAGCGTAGGCAGTCAGGGCGACGGCACCGGCCACGAACGCCAGTGCGGCGCCAATTCCGAGCCGCGTTCGCGCTCCGCCACGCACGACGGCTATCATGCCACACGATGAAGGGTTTCTGGGGGGAGGAGGCGGGGCTCCGCTACGTGCAGGTCGAGCCAGACGACGCACCGGCGGATCTGCCACTGATCTTTGCGATCCATGGGCGCGGGGCTGATGCCAGCGATCTTGCCGGCCTCGCGTCCGAGATCGATCCCGAAGGCTACCGCTGGGTGCTGCCGCAGGGGCCTCGTCCACTGCAGCTCGGCCCCGGGGTGGTCGGTTGGGCATGGTACGAGTTGGACTCGTCGCAGGAGAGCACGGTCCTGGAGAGTCGCGAGCGGCTAAGCTCGTTCCTGGATGCGACGCTCGATCGGCTCGGCGCCTCTCGCGATCGTGCCGCGATCATGGGCTTTTCCCAGGGCGCCGTCATGGCGCTACACGTGGGACTGGCCTCGGAGGAGCCATTCGCGGGGGTGGTTGTGATGAGCGGCCACCTCCCAGCCGAAGAGGCTCTGAGGCCATTGCTGCCCAACCGGCGCGATCGTCGCGTGCTGCTGGTCCACGGGACCTACGACCAGACTCTGCCGATCGAGCGCGGCCGCCACATTCGCCAGGTGCTGGAAAGCGCCGGCCTGCAGCCCGAGTACCACGAGTTCCCGATGGAGCACCAGATCACGCCCGATTCGCTTGCCGTCGTCCGCGACTACCTAAAGCGCGTCCTTCCGCCGGGTCCGGGGTCACCGTCGCTTACGTAACGGGCAGTCTCCCAAGGAGATCGCCAACCTGGGACGAAAAGCCGGGTAGTAGCGGCGATGTGAGGGTGTCCTGCTCCAGGAAGGTGGCGATAAGCATCAGCGCGCCCTCGACGTGCCGATGGACCTCGATCTGTCGCTGCTCCCAATCGACGATCCAGTACTCGTGGACGCCGCGACGCGAATACAAGCGGAGCTTGATCTCGCGGTCGCGCTGCTGGTTCTTGGAGCCCGGCGAGAGAACCTCGACAACGAGCTCCGGCGCGCCGTAAAGGTGTCCATCTTCACGAACGATCGCGCGAAGACGCTGACGACTGACCCAGACCAGGTCCGGTGCTACGTTGTCGTCTTCGGCAAATATGACCCCGGGCGCCGGGAATGTTGCTCCGAGGCCTGCCTGTCGATCCCATGTATGAAGGGCAGAACCAATTGAGTTGCACGTGAACTGATGACCGACCGTAGGCTGTGTCGTCACATACAACTCCCCGCCGATGATCTCGTAGCGCTTCCCGTCGTTGTCGGGGAATAGATCCAGGTCTGCTATGGTCCAGCGAAGAGTGTTGGCCATGATCGCCTCTTTTAGTTTTCGCGGTGTTCCGTGAGGATTTGCGGCCCGCCGGGAGTGATCGCCACCGTGTGCTCGAAATGAGCGGAGAGGGAGCCGTCCGCGGTCACGGCGGTCCAGCCGTCGGCGAGGAATTTGATCTTGGGAGAGCCCAGAACCACCTGTGGCTCGATGCAGATCACCATGCCTGGTCGGAGCAATGGGCCATGTCCGGGCTCGCCATGGTGCGGTACCTGCGGCGGCTCGTGCATGGCGCGGCCGATGCCGTGGCCAACGAAGTCGCGCACCACGTTCATGCCGTTTGCTTCGGTGTACTCCTGGATAGCGTGTCCGATGTCTGTGAGGCGATTTCCCGCTTTGGCCTCGGCGATGCCGGCGTACAGGGCCTTCTCGCAGACGTCGAGCAGTCGCAGCTTCTCCTCGGACACATCGCCAATCGGAATCGTGATCGCCGTGTCGGAGAAGTAGCCCTTGTGGCTCACCGCGACGTCCAGGGAGACGATGTCGCCATCCTCGATGCGCTGTGGGCCAGGAATGCCGTGGACCACGACGTCGTTGATGGAGATGCAGATGTAGCCAGGGAACCGGTTCTTGCCGCCGCCGTAGCCGTAAGCGCCTGAGGTCACCTCGTACTCGCGGCACCTCTTGCCGGCGTAGGTGTCGATCTCCTTGGCTGTTAGGCCCGGCTTTGTGAACTCGATAAGATCCCTCACCAACAGCTTGAGTCGGCGCGCCGACTCGCGCATCAGCTCAATCTCGCGGGCTGACTTCAACGTGATCGCATTGTCGTTTAGCGGCGCAAAGCGCACCATTAATAAACCCTCATATGTGAGTACTGATGGGATGATAGCACGCACGTCTGGCCCTGGGTTGTTTGCCTCGTGAGTCCGCGGCGCGTGATCGGCCTGACCGGGAATATTGCGAGCGGCAAGAGCGCAGTGTCCGCGTTACTCGCTGAGCACGGCGCCTACGGCGTCGATGCGGACGCGGTGGCCCACGAAGTATTGCAACCGGGGACCGAGGAGACTACAGCGGTCGCGGCGCGCTTCGGTCCTGGCGTCCTCGCTCCGGACGGCGCAGTGGATCGGCCCGCGTTAGGCCGCATTGCCTTCGCCGATCGGGACGCCATGGCCGACCTCGAGGCCATCGTCCACCCCGGAACGCGACGGCGCATTCTCGACCGAATCGCGGCATCGACCGAGGAGGTGGCGGTCATTGAGGCGATCAAGCTCATCGAGGGGCCGCTGGTCGATCACGTCGACGCTGTCTGGGTCGTGACCGCTCCTCGGGATGTGCGGATCGCGCGCCTGGTCGCGGAGCGTGGCATGACTCGTGAGCAGGCGGCGCAACGTGTTGACGCTCAGAACCCTGAGGAGGAGAAGGTTCGGCGCGCCGACATCGTGATCCGGAACGATGGATCGCTGGACGACCTCCGCCGGCAGGTGGATGCGGCGTGGGCGGCGCTGGATCGGCAAACGGCAGACCCTGGGTTATGATTTCATGGCCCAAGATGCTCGACGGGCGCTCCCGATTCTAGGAAAGGCTGGGCCTATGACGGCACTGGAATCAACGGATCAGCAGTTGGCTGGGGAACCCCCGAAGCAGCGTGACGGTTTCGTACAGGTCCGTGTGGCCGGCGCCCCATATGAAATGGGGCTGCAGCACGGTGAGCTCCTCAAGCAGGAGATTCATGGCCTGCTCGACGCCGTCTACCACCACGTTCTGTACGGTCAGCCCGGAGCGCTTGGCTGGGGGATTCGTGCGCTCGTCCGAGGGACCACGAACCTGATGGCGACGCAGATCCCCCCGCGCTACCGTCGCGAGATGGCCGGCATCGCGCGCGCGGCGGACGTCAGCTATCGCGACGTGCTCCTGGTGAACTGTTTCGACGATGTGCTCGCCAACCTGCGCCTCCTCGAGGGCCTCGCTGCCCGGCTCGCTTGTTCTGGCTTCGCGCTGGAGCCCGAACGCACAACGAGCCGCGAGTTGCTTTGTGGCCGTAATCTCGACTACTTCGTCACCAGCGCCCACGGTGACGACGTCTGGGCGGCCACCAACTATATGAAGGAGCACGTGGCGGTCATCGAACACCAGCCCGACGGCGCGGCCAGCTTCGCGTCGGTTGGCTGGCCCGGATTCGTCGGCACTGCCACGGCGATGAGCGACCGTGGGATGGTGGTGTCCTCGCTGACGGTGACGACGATCAGAAACCGGCCCATCGCGACGCCGGCGCCATTTCTGTACCGCCGCATCATGGAGGACACCAACACGCTGGAAGACGCCATCCGGGTTCTCCAGCATGCGCCGCGCACGCAAGGCAACAACGTCCTGCTCGGGTCGGGCGACGAGGGCAAAGCGGCCGTCGTGGAGTTCACGCCGTGGCGCTTTGCCGTGCGGCGGCCGGAGGGCGGCTGGATCGCCACCACCAACCACTTCAACCATCCGTCGATGCTGCATCACGGCGGCCAGGTGTTCGGGAGCTCAACTGACCGTCTCGCCCGCCTCGGAGAGTTGTGCGACTGTCAGGAGCCGATTCCATCTGAGATCGGCGGCGCCGCGAGCTTTCTCATCGATGCTGAGCGACCTTCCGCGGAGGCCAACGAGTACTGCTCAGTGTGGAATCCGTGCACGATCTACAGTACGTACTTCGCCCCGGCGAAACGTCGCATGTGGGTTCGGATCTCTGATCGCCCCGGCCGCTCCTTCGAGGATGTGCGGCTCGCGGGATGGTCTGCTGGAGACTGAATGCCGGTGAAGCGTGGAGAGTAAGAAGCGTGGAGAGTAAGAAGCGTGGAGAGTAAGTAAATGGAGGGGCCAATCGATCTCACCCTCGGAATGGCGCGCACACCCTACGTCGAGGCACTTTTCAACGGAACCGTCCAACCCAAAGGCATCCACTTGACGTGTGAGTACGTGTTCAGCGAGGGACTCGACAACACCGGCGAGCGACATCGACAGATCCTGGGTGGCACGCTTGCCGGTGGCGAGTGCTCAACGTCCTCATTTCTGATGGTTCGCACGCAGGGAGCCGACCTGGTGGCCCTCCCGGTGTTCCTGGCGCGAAACTTCCCGCATCGGCAGATCTGGCGCCACGAGGCCGCCACTGTTCGGACACCATCCGACCTGGCAGGGAAGCGTGTCACGGTTCATCGCTGGAACTCCACCTCTCCGACCTGGACCAAGGGCCTGTTGCAGAACGAATACGGTGTGGATCTGAAGGGGGTGCACTGGTTCACGGCCGAGGACGACTTCGAGGGCGAGAAGCCGCCGCCGGACTTCCACATCGAGCGCATCCCACAGCCGGCGACACGCGAGAAGGCGATCGCGATGCTTGCCAGCGGCGAGATCGACGGCAGCCTCGACCCATACGTCGAAGAAGGGCCGGGGATTCGGCGGGTGCTCCCGGATTGGAAGAAGGAAGCGGCTGCGTTCTTCGAGCGCCGAGGCATTTATCCGATGAGCCACACGCTGGTGATCCGCCGGAGCATTCTCGACGAACACTCGTGGGTAGCCGAGAGCCTGGTGGAGGCGTTTCGCGCGGCGCGCCGCGAGGCGCCAAAGTACCAGACCGAGGATCAGATCGCGCACGAGCGCTGGCTGCAGGGATTCCTCGGGCAGGACCCGCGGCTCTACAAGCTCGGCCCGGTCGAGCGGCGAACGCTCGCTGAGCTAGTGAAGTACCAGTTCCAGCAGGGCTTGCGCAGCCAGCCGATCAGTTCCAGCAGGGCTTGCGCAGCCAGCCGATCGACCCTGAAGCACAGTTCTTTATCGACGGCGACTGACCGACCGGTCATCCCGACAAGCAAAGGGCCGCCGCGTCGTCGAACGCAACCAGCGTCGGATGCGTCATTGTTACCCGGACCGGCAGGACACAACGCGAAATGAGGGAGGGTCTATGGCTTCCGTCCGCGTGGCAGTGATCGGAACGGGCTGGGGGGGCAGCACGGTGCTGCCCGGATTCCGCTGTGTCGAGGGGGCAGAGGTCGTCGCCGTAGTGAGCGGGCGTCTCGAACGAGCCGTGGCCGCTGCGGCAGAGCATGGTGTGGCGGATGCCTTCGACGACTACCGAGCCATGCTGGACGCGGTGAAGCCGGACCTGGTTGCAATCACCACGCCGCCGTTTCTCCATCGCGAGATGACGCTGGCCGCGCTCGCGGCGGGCGCGCACGTGCTGTGCGAGAAGCCCCTGGCCATGAACGTCGCCGAGGGAGCTGACATGCTGGACGCGGCGGAGCGGCTCGGCCGCATCCACGCTGTGGACTTCGAGCACCGTTTCATCCCGGCTCGGGTGGCTTTCAGCCGCCTGCTGGCCGAGGGCGCGGTCGGGGAGCCGTACTTCTTCCGCATGGTCGACTTCAGCGGGATGCGCCGCGGGCAGCCCTATGGCTGGTGGTTCGATCGAACGCGGGGTGGCGGCGTGCTGCAGGCGACGGTATCGCACCAGATCGATGCCATCCGTGGCTGGCTTGGCGAGTTCGACCGCGTCACCGCGGATCTGCGCTCGGTCATGCCAGAGCGCTCAGCCGCCAGCGGGGACGGCGCTACACAGCGTGTGACCGCCGACGACACGGCGCTGGTCTCTTTTCGCCTGCGGAGTGGACTGACCGGCTGCATGGACTTTTGCTGGGTCGCCCGCGGCCAGGTTCGACGGACCGAGGTGTTCGGGACCGAGGGCGTGCTGATCCTGGAGGGGACCAAAGTGTTCCGCGCGGTAGACGGCGAGCCCCAGGAGATTCCCATTGAGGACCGCGACCAGACCCGCCTGGACGACCCGCGCATCGGGCCGTTCGTCGAGCTGGCCCAGCGGCTGGTCGATCGAATCAACGGGAAGGAATCCGGAACGTTCGCGACCCTCCGTGAGGGGCTGGAGGTTCAACGAGTCATGGACGCAATCCGCCAGGCGTCCGATGAAGGGCATGAGGTCATCGTGGGCCGCGACTGACGGTCGATTCGGACCACGGTCGATGTCAGCAGCGACGGTCGCTACTCTTCCGGCGACTGCAGGGCCGGGACCGCCTTCGGCACGAAAAGAGCCAGGCTCGCGGTGAAGCCGTGCAGGAACGTACGGCCGCCGACGGGGCCGATCTCGCCGTTGCAGAAGAAGCCCGCCAGAGGAACTTCGCCGAGCGTTTCTGCGACCTTGCCCGCGTCGTGGTTGGGCGAGCCGAAGAGACCAACGCCTCGTCCGTTGCAGGTACAGAGCAGCGCGCCCGCTGGCTCAATACCGTCGAGCTGCGCGCGCGCCTGTTCGAGTTTCCGCGTCAGATCCTGGTCTGCCGCGTCCGCGTCGCGCACCTGAAACTGGATCGTCTGACCGACTTGCGGCATTGCTCCGATGGCCACGGCGCCAGTGTTCTGGTCCACGCCCATCAGGTTGCGAATCAGGAAGTCTCCCTGCTCGAAGCTGTCACGGTACTCATCCATGGCGAGCCCAACGAGGATATTGCGAGACGCCCGCCTGCGCATCGGCTCAGACAACCCGTTGAGTGTGTCTCGCAGCACCTCGAGCGCCGGCCGATTGCCGATGGTCCGCAGCACGTTTCGCTCAACGCTGGTAATTGCCCAGGGCTCTCCGATAGGGGCGGCACCCTGCGCCACCACCGACTGGATTGTGTAAGCGCCCCCCATTGCCATGATGACGGCGCCTGACTCATGTACCTGGCCGTCAAGGTAGAGCAGCGTCCCATTCGAGGACATGCCGGACGCCAGCCCACCCATGATGGGGGCACCGGGATAGGCCGACGCCAGGCCCTGCGCAAGGTTTTCGGCGTCGAACGTGTAGGGATCGATGAGAACGATCCACGCGTTCACCTCGTCGGGGGTGAGGCCTGCCCATTGCTGCCAATCCGCCGGCGTGGCCAGCGCGGCCACATCGTCGGTCTCGATGTGTCGCGGGTACAGCCGCGCCCCGGGCAGGTCGAGGTTGCATATTGAGAGGGCATGCTCGCCCTCGATCTCGCGCCCCGGTCCGATGATGCCCTGGCCACTGCAGCCGATCATCACCGATGCCGCGCTTCGCAGGTAGGCTTCGCGCACGAGCCGCTCGAGGTCGGAGTAAACCGGGCTGGCAAAGAAGAGCGCCAGATCGGGCGCCGGTGCTGTGGCGTCCTCCCCGAGGCCGACCGCAGTCAGTGCCTCTGCCCAGTCAGGACTCGCGTCGAGCGCCGCGCTTGACCCCATCATCCCCCTCCCAATGCGTGATGTGTCCATAGTAGCTGACAACGAACCGGGCCGCGAGGCTCGTGGCATGGATCGGCGTGTGCATCTGGAAGCGCGTAGCCTCTACAGCCTCTCTTTCAGCGAAGCGGCGGTGCGGCGGGTCATGCCAGGGACAGACGCGATGTCGTCGACATCCGCGCTGCGTATCGCGTCTACGGAGCCGAAGCGCTGCAGCAGCGCGCGCTTGCGCTTGGGCCCGACGCCGGGGACCTCGTCCAGCGACGACCTGATGGCGCCCTTGCCGCGGCTCTGTCGATGGTAGGTAATGGCGAAGCGGTGGGCCTCGTCACGTACGCGCTGAAGCAGGAAGAGCCCGGCGCTGTCTCGCGGCAGCACCAGTGGATCAGACCGGCCGGGCAGGAACACTTCCTCGTACTGCTTGGCTAGCCCAACCGTGGGGATCTCGAGCTCCAGGTCGTGCATCACCTCCATGGCCGAGCTGAGCTGGCCCTTCCCACCGTCGATCACGACAAGATCCGGGATGATGCCCCACTTCTCGTTCGCGGGTGTCGGCGAGCGCGATTGCTCGACGAGATGACCGAAGCGACGGCGCAGAACCTCCTGCATGGAGGCGAAGTCGTTGTTCTGGTCCACGGTGCGAATGCGGAAGCGGCGGTACTCCGAGGGCTTGGGCCTGGCATCCTCCAGGACCGACATGCTCGCTACCGTGTAGGCGCCCTGCACGTGCGAGATATCGAAACACTCGATGCGCTGGGGCAGGGTTGGGAGGCCGATCCCCTCCTGTAGCTCGAGCATGGCGCCCGTGGTGCGTTGCAGCTCATTCACGCGCTCGAGCACCAGACGATCGAGCGTCTCGGCGGCGTTCCTAGAAGCTAGCGCGAGAAGCCTTGCTCCCTCGCCACGCTTTGGGACCTTGAGCGCGACGCGGCGGTGCGCCGTCTCAGAGAGCCAGGCCTGCACGTTCACCGCGTCCTCTGAGGCGTGCGACACGAAGATCTGCTGCGGAACCTGCGGCGCGTCTCCGTAGAACAGAAGCAAGAACGATCGCACGATGGAGGCATCCGACTCATCCTGCGTGTTCTGCAGAACGAAGTGCTCTCGCCCCACCATGCGGCCGCCCCTCATGAAGAACGACTGCACGCCGGCCTGAGTCTCAGTGCGCGCCAGGGCGACGACGTCGATATCGTCACGTACTGAGGTCATGACGGCTTGCTGATCGACGACCCGTTCGGCCTCGCGCAGTCGGTCGCGCAGCACGGCCGCCTGCTCGAACTCCATGCGCTCCGCTGCCCCCTCCATCTCGCCGCGCAGCTCTTTCATCACAGCATCGGTCTTGCCTTCCATGAATCGCACAACGCGGTCCATGAGCGTGCGGTACTCGGCGTTGGAAACGGCGCCGATGCAGGGCGCCACGCAGCGGTTGATGTAGTAGTAAAGGCAAGGTCGGGGATCGGTCCCGGTGATCTCCTTGGTGCACAGGATGTAGGGGAACATCTTGTTCAAGGTGTTCATCGTCCGGCGCACCGAACCGGTGTCGCTGAAGGGGCCAAAGTAGCGCGCGCCATCAGGCCAGATGCGCCGTGCAATCTCAACGCGCGGCCACTCATCTTGCAGCGTGATCCGGACGTACGGATAGTGCTTATCGTCGCGCAAGACGATGTTGTACTTGGGCCGTTCCGTCTTGATGAGATCGGACTCCCACTGCAGCGCCTGTAAGGACGATCCAGTGAGGATGTACTCGACGTCCGCGATGTGGGACACGAGCAGCACGGTCTTGCCGCCTCTTGACTCCGTGGCCTGGAAGTACGAGCCAACGCGGGCGCGCAAAGACGTGGCCTTACCCACGTAGATGGTGCGTCCTTCCGTGTCCTTGAACTTGTAGATTCCAGGCTCGCGGGGGAGGGTGCGTACCTTCTCGGCGAGTGTCTCGGGAGTCTGCACGCTGCCCTCCTGGTTCGGCGGCAAATTATCGCACCCACATGCGGGCCGGGGCCTTGAAAAAGAGACGGCCCGTCGGAGTTGCCTTGCGGCTCTTGATTGGCAGCGGTCGCAGCCGGAGAGCCCGGAGCTCCGGATCGTTGACGGCGCTACAATCGGTGAACGGGCAACCCGAGAACATCTGGTCCGCGAGCTTCCTGCGTATACCCTCCGACTGGAAGACCCAAACGCGGAGCAGAGAGAATCCGAGATGTTCGGTAAGCCGGGCTAATTCGTAAGACTCGTCGTCTGCACTCGAAGTGAGAATCAAGATGAAAGATTTGCCCAAAGAACCGCTGAGCAGCGAGATCACGCCGAAGGCGGTCTACGTGAACCGCCGCGAGTTCATGAAGAACGGCGCACTGGCCCTTGGGACGGCGGCCGCTACGGGAAGCGCGTTGCTCTGGCTCGGCGGCCAGGGCCCGCCTCCGGACGTCCCGGAGGTGGCGGCGGCTTCGGCGGACAACCCCCTGATCGTGGCTGGGCGGTCGTACGACGTCCCCGACGAAGCGCAGACTCCGAATCGCGACGTCATTACCTACAACAACTACTACGAGTTTGGCATCGACAAGGATGACCCTGCCCGCAATGCGCACACGTTGGTAACCCGACCGTGGACGATCCAGGTCGAGGGGCTTGTGGCGAGGCCGCAGACCATCGACGTAGACACGCTCCTCAACTGGTTCCCGCTCGAGGAGCGGGTGTATCGCATGCGCTGCGTTGAGGCCTGGTCTATGGTGATCCCCTGGCTAGGATTCCCATTGGCCAGCCTGGTCAAGCGGCTGGAGCCCATGGGCAGCGCCAAGTTCATCGAGTTCACCACGCTGCTCAATCCGGAGCAGATGCCTGGCCAGCGCTCGCCGATCCTCAAGTGGCCATACGTCGAAGGCCTCCGCCTTGACGAGGCCCTCAACCCACTCGCGTTCATAGCGACCGGCCTCTATGGAAGTGTGCTGCTAAATCAGAGCGGCGCCCCGCTGCGGTTGGTCACTCCCTGGAAATACGGATTCAAGGGCGTCAAATCGATCGTCAAGATTCGGTTCACGGACGAGCAGCCGAAGAACACGTGGGCCATCGCTGCTCCACGCGAGTACGGCTTCTACGCGAATGTGAACCCGGAAGTGAACCATCCGCGCTGGAGCCAGGCCAACGAGCGACGGATCGGCGAGTTCCAGCGACGCAAGACGCTGCCGTTCAATGGATACGCGGACGAGGTGGCCGGCCTGTACGCGGGCATGGACCTGCGCGCGAACTTCTAACCAGCGAGCCCCATCTCGATTCGAGAGAATGAGTGAGGGCGACGGAGACGCGGAATGGCGGTTACCAATATCCGGATCCCGGGCTGGATGCGGCTGGAGGGCATTCTCACTCCGCAGCGACGCAAGGAGCCGTGGCCGTGGCTTAAGCCTGGCGTCTTCTTCGGAAGCCTCGTTCCCCTGGTGGGGCTGGCCGTTCGCGCAAGCCAGGGCGAGTTGGGCGCCAACCCTATCGCTCAGGCTGAAAACGAGCTGGGACTGACGGCGCTGGTATTCCTCGTGGCGTCGCTCGCCTGCACGCCGGCGAAGCGACTGCTCGGCTGGACCTGGCCCATGAGACTGCGGCGCCAGTTGGGTCTGTCCGCGTTCTTCTACGCGCTGCTGCACTTCCTGACCTATCTGGTGCTCGACCAGTTCTTCGACTGGGAGGCCATGCTCGCGGACATCGCCGAACGCCCGTTCATAACGGTCGGGTTTGCCGCTCTGGTCATCATGGTGCCGATCGCCATTACCTCGACCAATGGCTGGATCCGGCGCCTCGGCTTCGTTCGCTGGCAGCGACTTCACCAGCTGGTCTACCTGGCGGGCATCCTGGCGGCAATCCATTTCTTCTGGCGCGTCAAGATCGACGTAAATCAGCCGCTGACTTACGCTGCTATCGTCGGGGTGCTGCTGGCGGTTCGGGCCGCCTTCTGGGCACGCAAGCGCTACGGCCCAAAGCCGGCTCCACGCGCGCAGGCAGTCCGACGCTGAAGCGGCGAGCCGATCCCCGTCTATAGCGGGTTGGCGCGCAGCCAGGTGATGTAGTCAGGAACGGCCCGCTCGATGGGCCATTCGGGCGTGTAGCCGACGTCATCGTGAGCGCGCGTGATGTCCACGTACGGTTTGTCGCGTGCCCGGGGGCCGCGCCCTGGTTGGAGATCGATCGGCGTCCGCGGGGCCACGGCATGGACGGCGTCGGACAGCTCCTGGTGGGTGCGAGAGACTCCGGCCCCGATGTTGTAGACGCGGTGGCGGAGGGCTTCGGCCATCTGGATGAGCTGGAAGCCGGCTGCGCAGTCCTTGACGTAGCAGAAGTCGCCCTCGTCCCCGGCAAACGGCGGGCCACCCCGGGTTCCCGAAAAGTCAGCGGGCGCGTTGTGGGCAGCAGCGTGGCATACGCGGCTTGGAATGTTGGCGAGCGAGTGATACAGCGGACCATAGATCCCTGCCGCTCGGACCGGCACGACCTCCACGCCACACCGGTCGGCCCAGTAGAGAGCCAGGATGTCCCAGGCCTTCTTGTATGCCTCGGTCGGGTTTCCGGAGATGGCGGGCAGCGGCGTATCCTCGTGAAACGGGCCGGTCCGCAGGCTGGTGTAAACGGCGATTGAGCTGGCGAGTGTCACGCGGCGGACGTCCGAGAGGCGCGCCGCCTCGAGCACGTTGATCAGACCGAGCATGTTGATTCGGTACTCTTCCGCCGGCGACAGGGCAGCCAGACCGGGCACCGCGAGGTGCACGATGCCGGTAACCCCATGCTCGCGGACGACCCGAACTACGTCGTGCGGGTTCGTTACATCAAGCGTGACGACCGTTACCCGCTTGCCGATCTCGTCGCGGATGAAGTCAGGCTCGCGGCGCGAGCGGAACTGGGTGAGGACGACCTGCTCCCCCACGTCGAGGAATCGCCGCGCTGTGTGCAGGCCGATGAACCCCATGCCGCCGGTGATCAGGATCATGCTGTCGCTACCGGAAGGCGGGGCCGCATCCAGGCCGCTATCGGCGCCGCGATGAGCTGGACCCAGACCTTGCCGAGCAGGAGTCCAGGCAGGGCAACATCGAGAGGGATGCCCGCTATCGTGAGGAAAAGCAAGCTGTCGATGATCGAGCCGACGATCCCCGAGGCGACGACCGCGACGACGAATCCATGCTCCTCCAACGGCGTGTAAACGCCGAAGTCAGCGAGCTCCGAGACAAGGAAGGCCGTCCCAGACGCGATCGCCAGACGGGGGTCGATCGCAGCGGATAACAGCGCGCCCAGGGCCATGGCTCCCAGCGCCCATCGGCGGCCGGCAGTACGCTGCACAACGTCGCGTGCCACGAACGTCAGCCCGGCCGCGTAGGCGCCCGATGGGGCCATTAGCCCGAAGCCGACCGGCATCAGATGTGTGCCGTCGGGCAGCTCCAGCACACCGACGTTGCGGATGAGCCAATTCGCCGCCAGGATGCTCGCGCAATAAACCGCGACCGCGATCACCGCGTGCCATGGCGGGGCGCCCTTCATCCAGCGAACTCCCGATGGTCAGTGTTGCCCGGAGCCCGAGCCGCCTGAGAGTATAGGGCCCGCATGTATGATCCGGATGCAGTCACGGAGGTAGAGATGGACACTCTGCGAGTCACCACGTTCGGACGGCCGGCGGAGCATGACGCCGCGGTCAAGAACGGCCTGTACGTCGACGAGAACCTGCAAGTCGAGATGCTGGGAACGCGCTCGTCGAAGGAGCAAATCCGAGAACTGTTGGACGACGTCTGGCAGGTCGCACACACCAACGCGGACAACGCTTTCTGGTGGAATGATGCGAACGACGCCGATCTGCTGATCGTGCTCGCCGTCCTCTCACCGCCGAACCAGAATCTGGTTGTGCGGCCGGAGATCATGGGCTACGAGGATCTGCGTGGAAAGGTCATCGCCGTCGATGCATCAGAGAGCGGCTATGCGACACCTTTGCGCGTCCTGCTGCGTGAGGCTGGCCTTGTTGAGGAGGGACGCGACTTTCAGTTTGTAGAGGTCGGCTCGACCAAGGAGCGTCTGATCGCGATGGCTGAGGGGCGCGCTGTCGGGGGCATGGTTGGCGTGGATGGAGAGCGCCCGTACGACGATAACGGTCTGCACGTCATCGACACTATCAATCGCCTCTACAAGGACTACGCGGGCGCCACGATCGTGCGGAGGCGCTGGGCCGAGGAGAACGGCGACCTGCTGGTGCGCTACCTCCGCGCGCATCTCCGTGGCCAGTCGGCCGTTGATGCCGAGCGCGGGCAAGCGACACCCTCAGGGTTCTCATGGGGCGGCCTGCGCGAGATGCTCGAGATGCGGAGCGGCCTGGGCATGCTGCGCGGCCCGGTCGACCCCACTCTGCACGCCACTGATCGCTATTACAAGCTGGCTGTCGGCGCATAGGCTTCGGCGAACGGTAAGCAAACCGGCTAGCCAGATTGGAGAACCTGTGCGACTATCGGATCTCGCGGCGAGGCTGCCCGGTTCTGAGGTACTCGCGGGGCCTGACGTGGACGTGACGCGCGTGGCGTACGACTCGCGACGCGTGCAGCCTGGAGACATTTTCGTTGCCGTGCCAGGAGCACATCATGACGGCGTCCGATTTATTGCGGAGGCGGTGTCGCGCGGCGCGGTCGCGGTCGCTACCGAGCGCACGAAGGAGGCGCCCAACGGGTGTGGGCTTCTTGCCGTTCCGTCAGCACGACCAGCGCTCGCCGACCTCGCAAACGTCCTTCTCGGACAGCCTTCCGAACACTTGCGTCTGATGGGCGTGACAGGGACCGATGGAAAGACAACGGTGTCACAGCTCGTCGGCCAGGTTCTGGCGGCATCGGGGCGAAAGGTCGGCTGGCTCACGACGACGGACGTGCGTATCGGCGACGTCATCGAGGCAAACCCGTTCGGGCACACGACGCCGGAGGCGCCCGACATCCAGGGG
>JAERMM010000001.1 GCA_016844585.1 Chloroflexota bacterium
CGGTTACTATCTGTCCGATTCGCATGCCGACGCGTTCATCTGCCAGCCAGAGCGGCTCGACGCGATGCAACCGTTGGCGAAGGATCTCGGCGTACGCTACGTCCACAGCCTGTCGACCGATGGCGCGTCCGGGAGCTTCCAGGTGCTCCTGGCTTCAAGTGCACCCAGCCCAGCGCCCGTCGCCCTCGGCCTGCACGATGTGGCCGCGATCCTCTACACGTCAGGGACCACCGGCCGCCCCAAGGGCGCCGTCCTGACGCAGCAGAATCTCATCTCCAACATCGACGCGTTGCATGAGGCATGGGGCTGGCGGGACGACGATCTGCTGGTCCACGCGCTGCCGCTTTTCCACACACACGGGCTCTTCGTCGCCGTGAACGGGGTGCTGCGCGCCGGCGCCAGCATGGTATTCCTGCCACGATTCGACCCTGACGCGGTGATCGAATGGCTGCCGCGCGCCAGCGTGTTCATGGGCGTGCCGACCATGTACCACCGACTCGCGCAGGACCATCGGCTAACACCCGACCTCTGCCGATCCATGCGCCTCTTCGTGTCCGGCTCGGCTCCGTTGAGCGTCCATGACTTCGAGGGGTTCCGTGCTCGCTCAGGGCACGCGATCCTCGAACGCTACGGCATGACCGAGACGACCATGAACATCTCCAACCCGCTGACCGGCCCGCGCAAGCCTGGCACGGTTGGACTGCCGCTGCCGGGCGTCGAGGTTCGCCTTGTCGATCCGGAGTCGCATGTTGAGGTACCGTCGGGCAGCGCGGGCGAGATCTGGCTGCGGGGGCCGAACGTGTTCGCCGGTTACTTCGAGCGGCCCGACGCCACCGCGGAGGCGTTCTCCGACGGGTGGTTTCGAACCGGCGATCTCGCACAACAGGATGCGGACGGGTACTACGCGATCGTCGGGCGCTGCAAGGACCTCATCATCACCGGAGGCCTGAACGTCTATCCGGCTGAAGTGGAGGCTGTGCTGGACGCCATCGGCGGGGTTGATGAGAGCGCGGTGATCGGCTTGCCCGACCCGGACCTCGGCGAGCAGGTAACCGCCATCATCGTGCGGTCACAAGCCAGCCAGCCTTTGACGGGCGACGTTGTGAAGGCGTCCGCGCGCAATCGACTGGCCTCGTACAAGTGTCCGACGCGAGTCGAGTTCGTCGAGTCGCTTCCGAGGAACGCCATGGGTAAGGTTGAGAAGGCGCGGCTGCGCCAGCAGTTTTCCGGTCCGCCAGCCGGCTGAGCGCAACGATCGCGTGCCTCGCCTCGATCAGGGGCCGCCAGTCGCGACCTATCGCTGAGTTGTTTCGATGAGCCGACGGATGTGATCTACGTCCACCGATTCTCGCAGGGTTGAAGCGAGGCGGTCGTAAGGATCGTCTGCGTCAATGGCGGGCGATATTGCAATGCCCTGTCGTTCCGCCAGATGGCTTATCAGTGCATCGGCGACCCGTCCGTCTCGGAGCAGGCCGTGCAGATAGGTCCCGACGATGTTGCCATCGGCGGAACGGGCGCCGTCGAGGCGCTCCAGGCCCTCGCGTTCTCTAACAGCGAAGGCGGCCGGCGCGTTGCACGTCGTCTGGCCCATGTGGATCTCGTACGCATCGAAACGAGTCTCGCCGCAATGGGTGAACAGTCCACCACCGACCGCGCGTCCTTGAACCTGGATCGTGGTTTTCTCGCCCGCGAAGCGGGTAATCGCGGGCAAGAGGCCCAAACCATCATCCACCCCGGCCGGCCCTTCGACCCCATCCGGGTCCTCGATTCGCTCTCCAAGCATCTGATACCCGCCACAAATCCCGAGGACCGCTCCCCCGCGCTCGGCATGCGCCATGATGGCGCGATCCAGGTTCCGCTGTCTCAGGAACGCGAGGTCTGCACGCGTGGTTTTGGTCCCAGGGAGGATCACCAGGGCCGGGTTGCCAAACGCCTCTTCGCTGTCGACGAATCGTAGGCCTACTCCGGGCCTGTTCCTGAGCGAGTCGAAGTCATCGAAGTTGGAGATCCGTGGCAGGCGAATGACCACGACGTCTATCGATTTCTCGTTGGCGTGCGAATCGTGCGCCTCCACGGTGCCCTCGCCATATGTTCGGACGGCTGATCCTGGCAACCCCAGTGAGTCCTCTTCAGCGATGCCCAATCGGTCGATCCAGGGTACGACCCCGATGACGGGGCGTTCGAGCCGCTCCTCAATGAACGCAATGCCGGGCTGGAACAGCGTCACGTCGCCACGAAACTTGTTGACGACGAATCCCGCCACCCGCGCACGCTCCGCATCGTCGAGCAATGCCATCGTGCCGACCAGAGAAGCGAACACGCCGCCTCGGTCGATGTCCGCCACAAGCAGGACCGGAGCGTTCGCCGCGTGTGCGACCCGCATGTTGACGATGTCGTGCAATTTCAGATTCATCTCGACAGGACTTCCAGCGCCTTCGATGACCACGATGTCGTAGGCGTCCAGCAACGTCCTCAGGCTGTCGAGCACAATCGGCCACAGCGCCTCTTTGCGCCGCTCGTATTGCGCTGCGTCCATGACCCCTTCGGGCCGCCCGAGTACCACGACCTGAGAGCGGGAATTGCCCTCGGGTTTGAGCAGGATTGGGTTCATCTGCACGGTTGGAGTCACTCGCGCCGCCTCGGCCTGCGCGGCCTGGGCGCGACCAATCTCGCGCCCGTCTGGTGTTGCAAACGAGTTGAGGGCCATGTTCTGAGCCTTGAACGGAGCAACGCGGAAGCCATCCTGCTGGAACAGCCGGCACAGCCCCGCAACGAGCACGCTCTTCCCAACGTGTGACGAAGTCCCCTGGATCATGAGCGCGCGGCCGGTCACAGGACCTGCCTCATTGCGTCGAGAAGCGCTTGCTGGTCGGGAATCGGGCGAACGCCAATGCGGATGCAATCCGTCAGGCCAAAGGACTCACAGTCGCGTACTGCCAGGCCTCTGCTAAGTAGCTCGCGCGTGACTCGCCGGGCGTCCGGGATTGGGAGCAGTACGAAGTTTGCAACGCTCGGGTACGAGTCCAGGCCGAGGTCATCCAGGCCGCGCACGAGATGCTGACGCGCTGCAGCGACGGCGCGGCGAGACTCAGCCTGGTGCTCCTCATCGCTCAGCGCCGCAAGGGCAGCGGCCTGCGCCAGGCTATTCACGCTCCAGGGGGGAATAACTCGCCGAATGGCTGCCGCTGCATCCGAAGCAGCCACCGCGTACCCGACGCGAAGCCCGGCCAGGCCAGCGTCCTTTGTGAGCGAACGCAGAACGACAATGCTGGGCAGCCGCAGAGCAAGCGCGGACGGGACCCCATCGCAAAGCGTCAGATAGGCCTCGTCCACCACGATCAGGGTTTCTGAAGAAGCCTTAACCAGCCTCGCAACGATATCCATTGGGAAGGGTGCACCCGTGGGATTGTTCGGATGGCAAAGCCAGAGGATTCTGGGCCTCTTCTGTCGGACCAGATCCACGATGGTGTCGCCCTCAATAGTCTCGCCCGGTGGAGCTGCCGCGTGCATCTCTACCTGAGCGCCACATGCCGCCGACCCCACGGCGTACTCCCCGTAGGTTGGTCCCAGCACGAGCGCGACGTCGCCCGGCTTAAGGTAGGCACGCGCGACCGCCCAGATCACCTCCGTTGAACCGTTCCCCGCCACGATGGCTGTTGGGTCCACCGAGAGGCGCTGCGCAATGGCCTCGCGCAGCGCCGTCGCATCGCGATCGGGATAGCGAGACACGTCGACGCGTGCAATTGCCTCAGCGACCCGAGGTGAGGGCCCGACAACATTTCCGTTTGCGCTGAAGTCGATGATGCAATCTGGCGCTAGGCCGTCGCGACTGGCGTTCGTTGGGTCTACAGCGCCGTGTACGGCGGGCTCCAGTGTCTCGATCCAGGGAACTGGAGTAGGGCCGCTCCGATCCGTCGCTTGAGGGATGGCCGTTTCCGTATGCATCAGTGTTGCTGAAGGAGCGGAACGATGACATCTGCCGAGATGCTCAGGACCGTTACTGCGACGAGTGCGAATGTGGCGGCTAGCGCGGCGGTCCAGCGCGCAATGTGGATGCCTCGTCGGATCGTGGATGGCGTGCGCTCCGCCTGCGGATCTCCGAGTCGGTAGTGGCCAACCTTCTCGAGTTGAACGCCAAGGGCTCCTGCCATTGCGGCCATCGGCCAACCCGCATTTGGGCTCTCCGTCCGCTTGTGGTCGCGAAACGCGTGCGACGCCGCTCGACCGGGATGGGCGCGCGCGACGATGGCCGCGCTCACCAGGAGAAGCGCGGTGAGGCGGGCAGGGATGAGGTTTACGAGGTCGTCGAGGCGCGCCGCGACCTTGCCGAGATGCTCGAACTGGCCACGGTATCCGATCATGGCGTCGAGCGTGTTGATCGCCCGATAGGCAACCGCTCCAGGCACTCCGAACAACGCGAAGTAGAAGAGCGGCCCCACCCAGGAATCACTCAGATTCTCCGCCAGTGACTCGATGGCGCTGGACGTCAGCAGGCTCGAGGGTAGCGATTCCGTGTCGCGACTCACCAGCGCTCGAAGCGTGTTTCTCGCCCCGATCAAGTCTCCAGCAGCGATCTCGTCGGCGACCGTGAGGGTTTCCCGGTCGAGCTGGCGATACGACATACTCACCTTCAGCAGCAACGCGCCCGCGATGATCGCGACCGGCGGGCTGATCCCATCAAGGATATCCAGAATCAGGGTGCTCACAAACGCCACGCCAACGCCGACGCCGAGAACCATCGCGGCGCCATACAGCAGCCGGATCACGTCGCCGCGATTGGGCGCCAACACCACCAGCTTCGCGATCAGGCGGCCCAGGAGCGCGACCGGGTGCAGAGGGCTCACCGGGTCGCCGACTGCGAGCTCCGCAAGCAGGGCTAACGAAAGGACGATGGCTGCTTCTGGAGGCATCGGAAGCTCGATTCCTGGCGGGTTCGGCTGCACGCGATATAGTACCCATCTACCTCGCGGATGGTCCGCGATGAGGCGAAAGGGCAAGATCTCCGTGGCAGAATCGGAACGGAGCGCCGCCTCTTGGCCCAGGTCGTGCTGCGAATAGCTGTCGTCCAGCCGCCGGGCTCAACCTCTGACGAGCCGCCGGTGCTGTTGACGGACGCCCAGCGTGGATGGTTTCGTCGCAGCCGCATCGAGCCAATCGCTTTGTCTCTGAGCCTGCGCGGCGACGTCGGATCGCACGATGAGATCCTCTCGAGCATCGAGGAAACCTTCCTCGGAGCAATGCGCTACACAGTCACAACGAGCCTGACCCGCGCCCTGCTTGCCGCCCATGAGCTGCTGTCGCGAGAGAATGCGCTGTCACTGCCTGACCAGCGTCGGTTTGGAAGCGCCGTGATTGCTGTCGCGCGCCCCGACGGCATCTACGTGGCGCGAGTTGGCCATACGCTGGTCGGGTGGTTCGATGCTACCGGCGGGCAGGTTCGATCGGACGATGCCGGCAGCCGTGAGGATCAAGAGCAGGTCAGCGAGCTCGGCGGTCCGTCGAAGCCACGCGTGACGACCGAGTTTTTCCCGCTCAGCGCTGGTGAGGCGGTGTTCTTGCTTCCGGGGGTAACGGCCTCGACCGTGGGTGCGAATTCCCTTGCCACAGATGGTCGTACCGATGTGGATCTGGAACCGGCGTCCAGGCTACTAGGGCAGGCGCCCGCGGCCAGCGCGGGCCTCGTGTTGTGGTGGCCTGGCGGCGACGACGACGTTGCGGACGAGCGCTGGGTTGGGTGGGGCTCCGGTGCCGCGCACTCGCCCACGCTGACCCGCAAACCGCCGGCGCGCGCGGCGCCGTCTCTGCTCACGTCGGCGGTGGGACTGGAAACCAGCGAAACCGAAGCCCCGCCATCGTCTCCCACGGGTCAGGTGGAGTCCGATGTCGTGGCGGCCTCCGGCTCGCCCCGTGCGCCGGCCCACCTCCCACTCGTCCAAATGCGCTCTGTAACCAAGCGAACCGCTCTGCTGCCTCTCGTGGTGCTCGCGGGCTTGCTTGTGTTTGCCATCGCGCTGCTGCGCGGAGCATTTCCGTCCCCCAGCGCGCCGGAGCGATCGCTGTCCGACGCAGGCCGTCTCATACAGCAGGCGCGCGCAATCGGAGACCGGGAGAGGTCGACGCCGCTTCTCGACGAGGCGATCTCCATTCTCGAGCCGCAGGCAGATCGAGATGAGGGGGCTCGCGCACTGCTTGCCGATGCGCGAATCGAGCGGGACAGGGTTCTGAACATTGTCCGTGTGACCCCAGCTCAGGTTCAAAGGCTGGCGCTGCCGAGCAGCCCATCTCCTCGCCCCGTGGCGCTCTGGAAAACCGACGAACGGCTCCTTGTGCTCGATCTTGGCGCGCAGATCCTCATTCGAACAAATGCTGATGGGACTGGTTTCGAGGCAGCGCTGAGTCCTGGTGATCCCATTGGGGGTCAGCAGATCGGCTTGTTCGTCACCGGCGCCTGGTCTCCCCCGAGAGGTGCGAATACGCAGGGCCAGCTGATGATCGTCGACAGCGAGCGGCGACTGGTGGCGATTGCCCAGAACGGCGACGTGGCACAGCGCTGGGCGCCGCCGGACTCCGCGCGGTGGGAGCGGCTTGGGCCCGCTGCCGCGACCTACGACGACTTGTTCCTCGTCGATACCGGCGCCAGCCAGGTGTGGAGATACCCCGCCCGGGCGGTGGGCGCCCTCGGTTCGATCGTCCTTACGTCGGACCAGGAGCCCCGCCTTTCATCTGTCGTTGACCTGGCGACCGATGGAAACCTGTACCTCCTATTCGGAGACGGCCAGATCGAAAAGTTGGCCCCGGGAGGCGCCGTGCTGCCCTTCGACGGCGAAGTGCCGGACCGGCCTCTGAGAAACGCCGTCGCCGTGTATGCGCATCCGGACCTGGATCGGATCTGGGTGCTCGATCCCGTGGAATCGCGGGTGGTCGAGTTTACGGTCGAGGGTCGGTACACGCGACAATACGTCTTTCCCGCCGAGCTGTTTCGGGGCGCCGTCAATCTGGACGTGGATGCGAGAGCGGGCGAGCTGCGCGTCCTTACCACACAGTCTGTGCTGCTCGCCCAATTAGAATAGTGGCCATGCGCGTTCTAGCCATCGAAAGCTCGTGCGATGAAACCGCGGCTGCCGTCATTCGAGACGGACGCTGGATCGAGGGCAACGCGGTTGCGAGCCAGATCCCTCTGCATCAGCAGTTCGGTGGCATCGTTCCCGAGGTCGCCTCACGCGCGCACGTCCAGGCTATCGTCCCGGTCATTCGGGATGCGATGGCCCAGGCAGAGGCTACCTGGGACGACATCGACGTCGTCGCGGGGACCATGGGGCCAGGTCTCGCCGGCTCGCTGATCATCGGCTTGAATGCCGCCAAGGCAATTGCATACGCTCGTGATCTTCCATTCGTGGGCGTCAATCATCTCGAGGGGCACATCTACGCGAACTGGCTCGCGCCGGCCTCCGAGGAACACAGGCCACCCGCAGAGCCCGAGTTCCCCCTCCTCTGTCTGGTCGTCTCTGGCGGACATACTGACCTGGTCTTGATGCGTGGCCATGGGGATCTGACGCGCCTTGGACGCACCCGCGATGATGCCGCCGGCGAGGCCTTCGACAAGGTGGCGCGCATTCTTGGTCTGGGCTTTCCGGGTGGACCGATCATTCAGAAGGCGGCCGAGAGCGGTGATCCGAAGCGGTACCCGCTACCGCGGGCCTGGCTGAAAGGATCTTGGGACTTCAGTTTCAGTGGACTAAAGACCGCTGCTCTGCGGCTCGTGCAGTCCTTCCCTGAAGGTGAGGTGTCCGTCTCGGACGTAGCCGCGGCGTTCCAGGAGTCCGTCGCCGACGTGCTGTCGACGAAGACGGCGCAGGCTGCCACCGAGTTAAACGCCCGTCAAGTGGCTGTCGCCGGTGGCGTCGCAGCAAATAGCGCGCTCCGCGCAATGGTCCAGGAGCGGTCGCCTGTCCCGGTACGGTTGCCTCCGCTCAAGTACTGCACTGATAACGCCGCCATGATCGGCAGCGCAGGGTATTATCGATACCTGGCTGGTGTTCGTTCCGATCTCACGACGGATGTATCGGCGAATCTCCCTATCGCCTGACTACGACGAACCCACCAACTTCACCAGCTCGTCTGGCGCCATCCCCATGGCCGCGGCGATCTGCTTCAGCGCCGGATGGCTAAGATTTCCGCTCGGGTTCAGCGGGAGAAGCACTTCGCCGAAGACCTCATGTTTGAGCTTCAGGTGCTTATGGTGCCCGGCCTGCACAGCGTAACCCTGGCGCTGCAGAAAGCGCCGCATCTCGCTCGTCTTGATCGACGACAGGGCGAACCCCTTCGATTTTCCCATGCCTGAGTCACTCCGTCCCGCGAGTGCCCACCGGCAGGCCTACTTGACTACGGCATGCCCAGCCCGAGACCGAAGTAGAACTGACCTGTCTTCTCCCACCAAACCGGGGAGACCGCGAGGTGCTGTCCCGCTGTATGGATGTCGCGCAGGCAGCGCTCCAAGCGGTGACCCGAGTAAATGGGGGTCGCACCTGCCAAAGCGAATACCATGTCTACCGCTTTGACACAGGAAGCACCGGTGTTGACGCAGGCCAGCCGCCGGTTGGCTTCCACGTCCTCGGGCACACCCTTGCTCGTCCTGACCGCATCCATGAGGTCGCGCGCTACCTGGTAAAGATACGCACGCGACGATTGGACGAGTGCTTCGGCTCTCGCTACTTCGGCGTGGATCGTTGGTCGCGATGCCAGGCCAGTCTGGCTCATGGTGGGCGTTTTCTCCCTTGCCAACGCGACGAAGGCGTCGATCGAGGCCCGGGCCGTACCGAGAAGGACGGAAGCCAGAGCCATGCTGAACAATGGCATGATCCCCGTCTTGAACAATGGGCCAGATACCTGTGGGGTTGTCGTAAAGAGGGAGAACACGCGATGCTCGGGCACGAAAACGTCGGCGACGGTGAAGTCGGTGCTTCCGGTCCCGCGCAGCCCCATCGAGTTCCACGTGTCGAGAATCTGGCAATCCTCGCGACGGAAGAACATCACCCTGAAGTCTGGCGCCGCGCCCGGTCCCATGCGCGGCGCGTCTCCATCGAAGACGAGAGCCACGGCACCGAGCCAGTCGCCATGGTGACAACCGCTCGCCAGCGGCCACTGTCCGCTTAGCCTGTATCCCTCATTCACAGGCGTGGCGCGGCCCTTTGGAGCCACCGAACCGGGGATCGGGACGTTCGGGCCGTTTGCGTAAATTTCTTTGGCGCCTTCCTCTGGAAGGAACGCGGCCAAAACGGCTCCGGCGGCGAGGTTTGCGAAGACCCAGCCGGCCGCTCCGTCCATTTGTGACACGTGCTCGACGGCTTCCATGAAGGCTGGGAGATCGATCTCGCTTCCACCGTACTCCTTCGGCGTCCATAGCTGGAAAAGGCCCGCATCGCTCATCGCTCTGACAACAGCGTCTGGGAGACGGCGCTCCCGTTCGCCATCGTCTCGGTGCTGCTCAATGGCCTGCGAAACGGGCTCCAGCAAAACTTGCGTGTCCCCTCTTCCGAGTTCGACTGCCGACAATGTTGCCTCCAAGGTCGCTGTTGGCTGTTCGCCATGATCGCACAAGGGAAAGAATCAACGATGCGACGCGTGTTGTGCATCGGGCAACTGACCTATATGCTTGATCGAGTCGAGCTATTGGAACTCTTGAAGGCGGTTCAGCAATGGTTCTAGCAGAGCGGGAACTCGGACAGTCGCTGATCCAGGACGGCCGATGGCTGGACGCGCGTGCTGCCTTTGAGCATGCGCTCCGCGAGGAAGCGTCGCCGGAAGCCCTCTTTGGACTTGCTCAAGCGCAGTGGTGGCTCGGAGACGTTCAGGCCAGCGTGTCGTCCTATCAGCGCGCTTACGCTGGATATCGGGACCGGGGTGATTCGCTGGGAGCCGCCTGGGCAGCAATATCGCTGTGCACCACCTACAAGTGCTGCCTGGGCAATGAAGCGGCGGCCAGCGGGTGGCTCGCCCGGGCGGAAACCGCTGCAAGAGAGGGGGACTCGGCCCCTGTTCAAGGCTGGCTTTGGGCGATGCGCGGATACCTGGCGATGGACAGCGATTTGCAGCTGGCGTCCGAGCTGATGGGACGAGCGCGTGATTGCGCTGCGTCATCGGGGGACCGGGATCTCGAGCTAGTGGTGCTCGGGGACCTGGGCATCGTGCTGGCGAGGTCAGGCAGGATTGAGGAGGGCCTGCGACACGTCGACGAGGCGATGGCCGGTGTTAGCGCGGGTGAACACAGTCGCTTGGATACTGTCGTCTGGGTGTGCTGCATCATGCTCATGGCATGCGAGTTGGCGTCAGACATTGAACGAGCCAGCCAATGGTCAAAGATGGCCGACGAGTTCACCGCGAGATACGGGTGTCCCTTTCTCCATGCGGAGTGTCGGGCCCGTTACGGAGCCGTACTCCTGGCCAACGGCCGTTGGGGGGAAGCCGAGCGCGAACTCACCGCGGCGATAAGTTTGACCGAAGGTGCCTATCCCACCGTGCACGCATCGGCTGTCTCGCACTTAGCCGATCTCATGACGCGGAAGGGGTTGATCGAGGAGGCTGAAGGACTGCTCCAGGGACACGAACAGGAGTTGCCAGCGGCCCTTCCCCTGGCAGCGATCAAGCTCATCCGCGGGCAGCCCTCAATGGCGATGGCGCTGGTGGAGCGAGCGCTACGTAGTCGCGCCACCGGTTTCACGTCGGCACGCGCGCTGGAAATGCTCGTCGAAATTCATCTCGCAGTCGGTGATCGCGCTGCCGCGCGTCAGACACTGACGCGGCTGGAGGCCACTAGGGTATTCCCCGAAGCCTCAGCGCGGGCCAGCATGGCGTCGGGACGGATCGCCAGGGCGAACGGCGATGTACCGGCCGCCCTCGGCCATTTTGAGACGGCAATGGAGCGCTTCTCGCGAATAGGACTACCCATGGAGAGCGCGCGGGCGCGCCTGGCCATCGCGGAGGCTTACAGCAACACGAACCCGGACCTGGCCAGGATCGAGGCCCAGGGTGCCCTGAGCGCATTCGAGGCCCTCGGCGCAGTCCTCGACGCACGCGCGACGTCTGCTCTTCTCCGGATTCTCGGCGTGCCCACCCGGTCAGGTCCGCGAGGTTTTGGGGTGCTGACCAGGCGAGAGCAAGAGGTCTTAAGGCTCCTGAGCAGCGGGCTCTCAAACCCGGAAATCGCTGAGCGACTGGTCATAAGCCGGAAGACGGCAGCGCACCACGTGAGTAGCCTGCTATCGAAGCTTGCACTACGCAATCGGGCGGAAGCTGTCGCATATGCCGCGCGAGTTTCCAGGCAATCCCTAAACACCGCGGCTACAAACTAGGGTGTGGCTCCGGGTATCCTGTCTTCGATTGAGCTAGTCGTCACTATCCGCCGATGGTGATGCAGATCCTTCGTTGGCCGCGATAGGTGGAAGGGCCACGGCTTCCTTCGATCCGAGCAGCTACGTCTCGATGGCCTTCCGGACCGGACCGCTTCCGACGCGAGCTTCTTCGGGATGTGTTCGCCGACCCGTCGTTCAGTGATCCTCTGCCAGGAACTCCAGCACGAGTCCGGCCACTACATCGGGCTTCTCCATCGGCAGGCCATGGGTGGCGTCCGGCACAACCTCCAGCCGAGAGTCGGGCAGCGATCGCTGCATTGCTTTGGCGTGCTCTACGGTCGGAAAGTCATGGTCGGCCACTATGACCAGGGTGGGCGCCGATACTTTCTCAAGCTCAGCAAGGGGGATATTGGGTTCGGTCCTGATCATCTGCCACACCTTGTCGACGACAACTTCCCAATGCTCAGGTCCGTCCGGTGAAACGGCCGCGTACATGTCACGGAGCATGGGTGGCAGCATGTCCGGCATTTTGTCCAGTTTCATCATCTCGACTACCTCGGGCGGCACCCCCTCTGGGTTGATGGCCTGCCCGATCAGCACCAGCCGGCGCACGAGGTCGGGGCGACGAAGGGCCACGAGCAGCCCAACGACGGCTCCGTCGCTCCACCCCACGAGATGAGCCGAGGACAGGTTCACCGCTTTCAGAAAGGCAATCGTGTCGTGCGCCATGATCTCGTAGGTGATGGGTCCCGCGACGTCGGCCGTGCGTCCGTGCGCGCGCCGCTCGGGTAGATAAACGCGGTATCGCTCGGCTAGCTTTGGCGTCAGGCCGCTGAACGTCTCGATGGTGCAGAGCCCGCCGTGGAGAAGAACTAGCGGGTCTCCCGATCCCTCGGCCTCGTAATAGGTCCGAAGATTCCCGGCGTCAACGTAGCCCTGGATCTTCTCTGCGTCTTGCGATTTCGTCATGGTCCTGCTCCCCGCCTCCGTGATCAATGCACCGCTTCTCTCAATTGTGCTCGATCACCATTCGCCCTGCGGCAAATGTCCGCGTGATCGACCGCGCCCATCACGATCACCAAATGGTGCGGCCTGATTTCAAGATTAACGACGCCGAGCTGGCAGCCTCACGGCGAGCCTGGGCGAGTTCGGCTTCGTCCAGTCGGTGTTGGCCCGGCACGATGACTACCTGTCAGACCGGGTCAATTTCACCTGGTGGGCCCCAGTCCGTCGCCTGCGCCAGCGCGTCAAACTTCTCTACAAGCCTGAGTGCTTGTGATGCCCGCCAGTCAGGGGCGACGACAGAGCGTCCAGGAAAGCCCGCGCTCTAGAATCGACATCGCGGATTTCACACTTCAGGTCTTCTCCCGGTTGCTCGATACGCTCTGCGCCTGTTCCAGTACGTTTGCCTCCGCTCAAGTACTGCACTGACAACGCCGCCATGATCGGCAGCGCAGGGTATTACCGATACCTGGCTGGCGTCCGTTCCGATCTCACGACGGACGTGTCGGCGAATCTCCCCATCGCCTGACTAGGAACCCACCAACTTCACCAGGTCCTGCTCAGCCCGTGCCAACGTCCGAAGTGCCTCCTCCTTCTCCTTCTCCGCCAGGTCGCGGCTTTGCGCAGCAGCGCGAGCAGCCTGCTCGGCGGCCGTGGCCTTCTCCTCCACGACAAGCAGCCGCGCGCGAAGATCTTCCAGCCCTTTGAGCGCTTCACCATGGTGTCGCTTCGCAGCCTCGGCTTCGCGGCTGCGATCGGCGAGGGTATCCGCCGCGGCCTCGAGAGCTGCGCGCGCCTCACTCGCGCGACGCTCCGCCCCCTCGCGGCGCTCGCGCGCATGCTGGTCAGCTCGCGCTCGGATGTCATCGATCTTCCGACGTGGAGACGACGTGGGGACCTTGCGTTCCGGCTTGATCGGCCGCTCGGCTCGCGGGACTGGGACCACGAACGTGTCTGGCCCGAAACCCCCGTAGGAGGCCGCCTTCACGAGCCGCCCACTGCGTACCTCGGTGGCAACGTCAGTGCTCGCAAGGGCGGCGGCCAGCGTGTCCCGCACCTCCCGCTCAATGCTTGTGGTCAGGACGACCTCAGCCTGCTCGGCGAGCTTGTGCCCTCGGCTAATGAGTCCCGCCTCCAGCTCGCGCCGTCGGGCGGTCAAGCGACGGAACTCTTCAACGGACCCTTGAGCTTGAGCGTGGCTCAGATCCTCGGCAAGTTGGAGGAAGTCTTCGATGACCTGGCGCTGGTCCCGCCACAGTAAATTGACGACCCAGGCACTCTGAGTTGGCCGGCGCAATTGGGTCAGCGCACGGGCTAGCTGCTGCTGCCCTTGAGCCCGAGCCTTTCGAACCTCGTCATCGCGAGCCGCTGTGAAGGATTCCGGGAGCAACGCGTACAGCTCGTAGGCAATCTGGCCAAGCTCGCGTTCAACATCAGCCTCAGATTGCCTCGAAGGTGATTCGCTCATTGCATCCATCTTCGCACAGCCGCGGCAGATGCTGGGCAGCGCTGGGTTCCTGCGACGTGCGATACTCTCCGCATCAATTCCACCGATGAGGAGACGAGAATGGCAGTTGCTGTGCAACTCGATTTCAAAGGCGCAACCCTTGAGCAATACGACCAGGTGGTCCAGAAGATGGGCTTCCACCCCGGCGGACCCGGCGCACCCGGGGGAATGTTCCATTGGGTTACCAAAACGGCTGACGGCATTAGGGTCACGGATGTGTGGAATTCTCGGGAGCGGTTCGAGAAGTTCTCCCAGGAAAAGATCGCCCCCATTACCCAGGAAGTCGGGTTCTCAGCGCCGCCGGTCGTCCAGTTCTTCGAGGTGCATAACCACCTCACGGCTGGCTGAGTCGGCCGGGCGCCTCCTCGCCCGCGCATTTCACTGAGGGTCTAACCGCGTAAGATGGTCATTGCGTCCAACACCGCGGTGAGTTGGTCGTTCCACACGCGGACGCCCTCGTTGAGGAGGTGATCGGATGATTCATCGCCCAACAGCGCTTACCCCACTGATTGTGGCCGCAGGGATCCTCGTCTTGGCGGCCTGTGCACCTTCACCGGCTAGTAGCCCGGCGGCTGAAACGGTTGCGCCGTCTTCGCGCTTCGGCGGCACCCTCAAAATTGCCTGGGCGGTAGAGCCGAATACCCTCGCCCCCAAGTTCATCGGCGGTTCGGGTAGTCCCGAATACCAGTGGCTTTTTTCTTCCACTCTTACGTTTCTCACTATCGGCAGTGCTCTGCAACCGATGCTGGCCGAGGATATCCCAATGCAGTCGACCGGCAGTTGGGTAATCAACCCGGACGGCAGCATGGTGACGACCTACCGCCTGCGCCAGAACGCGAAGTGGCATGACGGCACACCCCTCACGGCCCAAGACTTCGTTTTCGCATTCGACGTCTACGTGGACAAGGACCTCCCTGTCATTCGGCGGAGCCCCGAAAACCTCATGGCTCGGGTCGAGGCCCTCGACGATTCAACCCTCGTCATTCGATGGAAGGAGACGTACGCCGGCGCGAACAGCCTCGGATTCGAGCAACTGCTCCCCCTCCCGCGCCATGTGCTAGAAGGAAAGTACCGCTCCAACGACCCGACATTCGTCAGCGGTCCAGAGTGGACCACGGCTTACATCTCGACCGGCCCGTTCAAGGTCGACCGGTGGACACCTGGCGTTGGAATCGTGGCGGCTGCGAACGGGGACTTCGTGCTCGGGCCGCCCAAACTGGACAGCATCGATATCCGGTTCGTTCTGGATTCCAGCGCACAGCTCGCCAACCTCTTATCCGGCGAGGTTGACATGATCAATTCGACCGGGGCCAAGTTTGAGGACGCACTGGTCGCGCGGGACCGGTGGCGCGAATCGGGGGAGGGCTACATCAAGACCTTCAGCTCGCAAGCCCCGTACATCGAATGGCAGTTCCGTGAGGTGCCGAACTGGCAGCGCGCGATTGCCGATGTCCGTGTGAGACAAGCGCTGCTTCACGCCATCGATCTCGAAACCCTTAACGAGACCCTCAACAGGGGATTGACGCCCGTGGCCCATGCCTTCGTCTCCCCCGAAGACCCTCTGTTCTCAGACGTCGTGCGGGTCGTCACCAAGTACTCATTCGACAGGGCCCGGGCGGCGACGCTCCTCGATGAGGCCGGCTGGCGCCAGCCCGCGGGCGGAGGCATGGTGGCCAACCTCGAAGGCAAGCTGCTCGATGTCGAACAAGCCACGACCCCGAGCCAGGAGCGCGCTTCAACCATCATCGCCGACAACTGGAAGGCCGCTGGGGTGAATTCATCGTTCTTCGTGGTGCCGCAGGCGCAGGCGCGAGACGCAGAAAGTTCGACAAACTTCGTAGCGACGCGGGCGAGCAGCCGGTTCCTCGGCCCCGACCAGTTCGCCTGGAGCGCAATGGATTTCCCCACCCCAGAGAATCGCTGGACAGGAGTCAACACGGGGAGTTTCTTCGACGCCGAGGTCGATCGCCTGCACAACCTGCGCCTGACCTCCCTGGACGACGATCAGCGGCGGCAGGCAACGATCTCGCTGATGAAGCGCATGACCGAGGTTGTAGCTCCGATGCCCGTCCTCTACTCCGTTGAGTTCATTGTGGCGCGCAGGTATGTGCTCGGACCCGTGGGACGGGTGAGTGGACAGAACGGGCTGACGTGGAATGTCCACGAGTGGGCGCTGACGCCCTAGCCTCGCTCGTGGGCTTAGCCCAGCGCCGCGATCACCTCATCGATGCTCATCACCGGGATCCCATGCCGGTGCAACGCGGCAAGGTGAGCACGCTCAATCTCCTGCCTCGAGACGTGGCCAACAGGCGAATCGGCGACGTCGTAGGTGAAGCATGCGTCGCGCACGACAATCGGTCGGGGCAGCTTGGTCTCGCCAGCGTGCTTTGCGGCCTCGTCCAGGGCCTCCCAACGCTCGCCAATCGGCTGAGAGTCCCAGCCGCCTGCCTGCCTTGCCGTGTCGCTGAGCCCGCGATCCAGCGCGTAGCCTGAGATCAGCAGCGTGTCCCGCTCATGGTCGAGCAGCAACCGGACGAACTCCGGGCAGTTCAGCGCGCTCCGATTCGTGTGCCGTACGATCGGCTCATCCGTAAGCGGCGCCACCTCCGGAATGATTTGCGAGCCGATAGCGATTGCTCGCTCGAGCATCATGTAGGTCACCAGCACCCCGGCCGATCGGCACCCCGCCAGTAAGCGGGCAAAGGCAGGTAATCCGTCGACAACAGACTGCTCGAACCCCCTCCCCGGCCGGGTCAACTCGTCGGTGAAGTGATAGACCAGCAGGGCCGTAGTCTTACCGGTCAACGATGTGGGCTTCACGGTGCCTCGTTCGCTTATCTGCATGGCTCGTCTCCTCATCTGTTGGTTGAGGCCCATCTCGGCGGCGATCATATGCTTGGCTCCGGGTAACATCAAGGAAATCGGGCTTGCGGCCGACTCACCGATCGCCAGCTCAGCCGTCCGCAACTCCGTCGTTCACGTGCTGGCTGTGGAGTTTCTGGATTGCCAAGACGAGCCAAATGACGGAGGTAACGCACAGGGCCAGAGCACTTGCCCAGAGGTCAAGGGTGAGAAACACGGCGGAAAAGACGAGCAGTATCGAGCCGGTGAGCAAACTTGAGGACAGCGCGGGCTTGTCTGCGCTGAACAATGAAGGGAGCAAGGCAGCGCTCAAGGCCCACTGACCCACCCCGATTACAACGTCCTGCCACTGCACTCCGGTATAGTACAGACTCAGCAGCCGTCCAAATGAGGACGCTTCGCCCACAGTGGGCGGGCGTCTTTTTTTGGCTCGTCGCCAAGGAGACCCACAGGGCGCAAGCAACCGCCGAGCCGCCTCGCTCCTCCAGCGTCAGATTCTGTCCAATGGGAAACGCTCTCCGAACCTTGCAAGGCTCAAATCGGTTCGCTAATATATGGGCGGCCTTAGCACTCTAAGCTCGTGAGTGCTAAGATAGCCGGACCCGCCCGATGTGAAGAATTTGCCCGGGGCGGACCGTCACCATCGCAGTCGACAAAAGTTCATCAGGAGGAAGGCCACCGCATGGCAAGATCGCTTCAACCTCTCGGAGACCGCGTTGTAGTCAAGCCCATGGACCGTGAGGAGGTCAGCAAGAGCGGCCTCGTGATACCGGACACCGCGAAGGAGAAGCCACAGGAGGGCGAAGTCATCGCCGTCGGTCCCGGGCGCGTGCTCGACGACGGCAAGCGCGTGAGCGTTGAACTGACGAAGGGCGACCGCGTCCTATTCGCCAAGTACGCCGGAACTGAGTTCAAAGAAGAGGATGATGAGCTCATGATCCTCTCCGAGCGCGACATCCTCGCCGTGCTCAAGTAGGAAGGGAAGGGGAGAAAAAACAATGCCCGCGAAGCAACTCGTCTATAGCGAGCACGCCCGTGCATCCCTCAAGAAGGGCATGGACACGCTTGCGGATGCCGTAAAGATTACCCTCGGGCCGAAGGGTCGCAACGTCGTTCTCGACAAGAAGTTCGGGCCCCCAACCATCACCAACGACGGCGTGACCATCGCCAAGGAGATCGAGCTCGAGGACCCGTTCGAGAACATGGGCGCTCAGCTCCTCAAAGAGGCCGCTACCAAAACAAACGATGTGGCTGGTGACGGAACTACCACTGCCACCGTGTTGGCTCAGGCAATCATCAGCGAGGGCTTCAAGAACGTCGCTGCCGGCGCCAACCCGATGTACCTCAAGCTGGGCATTGAGAAGGGCGTCGCCGCGGTCGTCGAGGCGCTCAAGGGGATGAGCCTGCCGGTTCAGGGCCACACGGAGATTTCCCAGGTCGCGGCGATCTCTGCCGCGGACCAGGAAGTTGGCAACCTGATCGCTGAGGTCATGGACAAGGTTGGCAAGGACGGCGTTATCACCGTCGAAGAGTCAAAGACCCTCAAGTTCGAGACCGAGTACGTCGAGGGCATGCAGTTCGACCGCGGCTACATCAGCCCGCACTTTGTGACGAACACAGAGCGCATGGAAGTCGAGCTGGACCAGCCTCGCATCATGATCACCGATAAGAAGATCAGCTCTATCACCGACATGCTGCCCGTGCTGGAGAAGTTCCTTCAGGCCGGCCAGCGCAACCTCGTCATCATTGCCGAGGACGTCGACGGAGAGGCTCTTGCGACTCTGGTGGTCAACAAGCTCCGCGGAACGATCAGCGTAGTGGCCGTGAAGGCGCCGGGCTTCGGCGACCGCCGCAAGGCCATGCTCGAAGACATCGCGGTGCTGACGGGTGCCACGGTGATCACCGAAGAGACCGGCCGGCGTCTGGACACAGCCGATCTCGCGGACCTTGGCACTGCACGAAAGGTGACCGCGAACAAGGACAACACGACGATCATCGAGGGCGCCGGAACGGACGAAGTCATCCAGGCACGCATCCAGCAGATACGCGCGCAGGTCGAGACGACAACGTCCGAGTTCGACAAGGAGAAGCTGCAGGAGCGGCTGGCGAAGCTGGCGGGCGGCGTCGCGGTGATCCGCGTTGGCGGCGCAACCGAGGTCGAGCTGAAAGAAAAGAAGCACCGCGTCGAAGACGCGTTGTCGGCGACGCGCGCGGCCGTTGAAGAGGGGATCGTCCCCGGTGGTGGCGTTGCGTTCATCAACGCGATTTCCGCGCTGGATGGCGTGCAGACCGACCACCCGGACGTTAAGACCGGTGTCAACATCCTGCGTCGCGCGCTCGAAGAGCCGCTGCGCCGCATCGCGTTCAACGCTGGTCAGGAAGGCTCGATCATCATCGAGGAGATTCGTCGCCGCAAGCAGCCGCGGCTGGGCTACGACGCGGCAAAGGGCGAGTTCGTCGACATGGTCGAGCGAGGCATCATCGACCCGCTCAAGGTCACGCGCTCCGGTCTGGAGAACGCGGCTTCCGCGGCGGCGATGATCCTGACCACCGAGACGCTGGTCACCGAGATTCCGTCGCACGAGCCACCCATGCCGATGGGCGGCCACGACCACATGGACTTCTAAACAGCGCTCGCGCGGCACGAGCGCCGCTCAGAAGATAACTCGCCAAGGGCGGCCATTCGGCCGCCCTTGGCATTTGCTTTACGGGCCGAAATACTGTTTCCTCGCCCGGATGGGCCAATCAACCTTGCTACCGCCTGCGGACCACTTGCCACCGGCTCTCCGTGACCCTGCAACCCGGCCCAACAGCAGGGATGGAGATGAGGTGCCTCAAAATGCACTCAGACGAGCCGGTCGCAGCCAAGACTTGGCCAGCTAGGGACAACACCGGACCCCAGGCCGCGGTACGCAGGCTGGCGTTAGAGACGGAAGGTGCTTGCATGCCAAGTGATTACGACGGAATCCGATCCGACAACATTCGGCGCCGGGGTGAAGATTTCGACGACATTGGCCGTCTTATCTCGGAGCGGCTTTACAGCGACCGCACGCACTTCATCTACGAACTGCTGCAGAACGCCGAGGACGCCGGAGCTTTCCGAGCGGCTTTCCGACTTCTGCCGGACCGTCTGGAGTTCAGACACTATGGCGCGCGGCCCTTCGATCAGCGAGATGTCGAGGCGATTTCTGATGTCCTGAGAGGAACCAGCAAGGACGACCCGATGAAGATTGGGACGCATGGGATCGGCTTCAAGTCGGTCTTCGCCTTCACAAAGATGCCGGAGATCCATTCGGGCGGCGAGCATTTCCGAATTGAGCACTACATTCGGCCCTATGAGGTTGAGGCAATCGCCCTGCAGCCGAACGAGACTTTCATGATGTTTCCATTCGACCACCCGGATGTGCCGCCACAGGAGGCCAGTCGACAGATTGCCGAGCGCCTAACCACGCTGGGCGCAAGAAGTCTCCTATTCCTCGATCACATCTCCGAGCTTGACTATGAGGTCGAAGGCGGAACTCTTGGCTCTTACAAGCGCGTGGACGCGGCGGCACGCTCCCCACGCCACGTCAAGGTTCAGGGCAAGGTTCAGGGCGCGAGGACTGACTCCAGCGACCCAGAGGTGGAAGAGACCTGGCTGCTTTTCGACCGTGATGTACGCGGCCCGGACGGCACTCCCACCCGTCCTATCCACATCGCCTATCGGGTGGAGCAGGATAGACGCTCCGGTCACCAGCGTGTGGTCCCTTCCCCTGATGCGCCACTCGCGGTTTCATTTCCGACGGATCAGAGAACGGACCTCGGCTTCCTGATCGATGGCCCCTTCGTTACAACGTCCGCCCGGGACAACGTCAGACTTGATGAAGAAGCGAACCACCGGCTCGCGGATGAGACGGCTGAGCTAGTGGTCGAGAGCCTCCGCCGGCTCTGCGCAGACGGTCTCCTGTCTGTCGGGGTGCTTGAAGCGATGCCGCTGCGGTCTCCCGAGGCAGACAGGTACGCGAGGGGCTTGCTCCGTCCGGTCCACGCCAGGGTCAAGAGAGCGCTTGAAGACGAGGACCTGCTCCCCACGAGCGACGGTCATTACGTCAGGGCGCGGAACGCGAAGCTAGCCCGTGGCCGGTTAACCTTGAGCAGCAACGGGAGGGCATTCTCGAAGCGAGTGACTTGTTCCTGGCGGGTCGTCAGCTACTTGAATCCGATCAGCAGGAGATCAGGGATGCAGAGTCCGGCTTCCTATCACCGGAAGACCTTGCCGAGTTCGTGCGTACAACTGTCGAAAGCAATTTCCCCAATTGCTTGAGGAAAGTGTTTACGGGGGGTGCGTTTGAGCTCACTGCCACCGCCGAACTCAAAGACGCTCTGAGAGGACTGGTCCTCGCTTTCCCAGCCGCTCACTCCGCGAGAACAGAGATCGTCCGATTCGCACGGCGCCTTGACGACGGCCCCGTCAGAGTCGCGTTCTCCGTGGATCCCGAGGTGTCCGAACTCGTCCACATTCGGCACCCGCTCGTTCTCCTGACGCGCTGGTTGGCTCGCGAACCCCTTCCCGACATCCCGTACTGCCGTGGCTCCCTCGCCGGAGGGGTTGAGTCGCCAACGGTCTTGGTCTGGGCGATCGGTTCGCTGGAGGGGTACGCGAATCGTGCAGAGCTCATGTGCGCCGCTGTCAATTGCAACACAGGCAAGGTCAGCGCGGTCCGCGTCGAGGAAGCGCAGAAATGGCTACGCGACCTCGTGCCACACTCGACCGACTTTAACTTTGACCCATTTGTCGGCGAGGCGGAGGGGAGCTTACTCGCCCAGTTTCAAGAGATCGCCGAGAGATTCAACGTCCGAAACGCACTTCTCGCGGAGAAGGCGAAGCATGTTCTCGTCGCACAGGCTGAGCGCAAGCTGGACTGGCTGAGAAGACAGCTTGGACGGAGCGATCTGAAACAAAACATCAGGAATCTCTATCGTGGGTGGAGCCAGCATCTCGAGGGGGAAACCAACTCCAAGATTGAAGAGATCGAGCTGAAAGTAGCTACCAGGTCATCCCTTCAGGTCATAGGCGTCGTCTTTCTTTCTCCACGCGCGCAGACAACTGGTTGACGATGCGCTGGTTCAGGTGAGCCACAGGTATGATGATCCTGGTAGGTTGAGGTCATGACAGCAAAGGACGAGTTGCACCGCCTGATCGACGGGGTGTCCGACGTTGATGCGGACCTATGGCTTGCCGTGCTCCGCGATCACGACCCGCTGGCATGGGCGTTGGTAACTGCCCCGATCGATGACGAACCGGAGACCGAGGACGAGAAGGCGGCCGTCGCCAAAGCACGCAAGCGGGTGGCACGCGGAAACGTCATCTCACATGAGGTGCTGGCCCGCGAACTAGGCTGGTGAGTTGGTCGGTCGTCTGGGATGATCGCGCCGCGGATGAGATGCGGCGCCTGGCGCGAGGTAACCCGGCGATGGCGCGGAGGGTTGGCCAAGCTGTCTCGCGACTCGCAGAGACGGGCCAAGGCGATCTGATCCGCCTTCACGGTGGCGCCGACGAGTGGCGCTTGCGCGTAGGTGACTGGCGAGTTCGCCTCGACATGGACACCGATGCGCACAGAGTTACCGTCCTACATGTCCTCCCCCGCGGCAGGGCCTACCGGAACTGACGCGACCATCCTCGCAGTATCCAGCACCGTATGGCTCTACTGTGCACCTATGATCGGCAAGGCTGCCCCGCGGGAGTGAGTTTCTACGCGCAAGAACGGCTGACGTGCGGCTCGATACAATAGCCTGCACACCCCACCGCACCAGGCGTCGGACAGGAGGACTTTCATGCCCAGAATCTATCAGTACATCTCCGGGGACAGTCACCTTGAGGTCCCCTGCGACGCGTGGACGCCCCGCGTGCCTGCGCGGTACCGCGACCGCGCCCCGCGTCGCATCCGCTTCCCGAACGGCGGCGATGGGTTCGTCGGCGAGAACTCACCGGTCATCTTCGGCGGAACAGGCCAATGGGCCGGCAAGGACCCGGAGGAATTCAACCCCATGGCCGCGGTGGATTTCGCTACCTCCGCGGGGTGCGGCTCGCCGATGCAGCGCATAGGCGAGCAGGATGAAGATGGAATTGATGCCGAGCTCCTGTTTCCGAGCAACACGGCCTGGAAGGTTGCGCGAGGAATCACGGACCTCGACGCCTACCTGGCTGTTGTGCGTGCCTACAACGAGTATCTTGCCGAAGAGTACTGTGTCGCCGCGCCGGATCGCCTGATCGGGGTGGGCGTCATGCCGGGAAGGGGGCTGCAGCACGACTTGGACGAGATGGAGCATTGCAAGAAGATCGGGCTCAGAACGGTGGGGGTCGGCCGATACCCCGGTGGAAAGAGTTACCCGACGCCAGACGACGACCGGTTCTGGGCTGCATCGCTCGACACGGAGATGCCGCTGTGCATCCACACGTCGATTGCACATGGGCGCGGTCCGCTGTTCAAATATCCGGAGGACCCAGGTGGAGAACACCCGCCGGATGACATCGTCCTCCGCATGTATCGCTATGGACACGAGCACAGCGGATCGCTATCGGCGGTTCAGCTGGTGCTGAGCGGCGTTTTCGACCGATTCCCGAAGCTGCACATCTACTGGGCGGAGAACCAGGTCGGTTGGATTCCGTTCTTTTACCAGCAGATGGACTCGGAGTACGAGAAGAACAAACACTGGGTGGAGCGAGTACTTGGGCTCAAGTCGCTCGATCGGCGTCCCAGTGAGTACCTCAGAGAGCATGCCTACTGGGGCTTCTATGACGATCCAGCGGGCATGCGCATGTGTCATGAGGTTGGCACGGATCGCATCATCTGGGGCAGCGACTTCCCGCACATCGTCACCCAATGGCCCCATTCCCGCAAGATGCTGGACGAGCAAATGGCAACGGCCACAGCCGACGAAAAGCGCAGGATGGTTGCCGGCAACCTTATCGACTTTCTGCACTTGCCGGACGCCGTGGCTGCATAGCCCGTTAGATGTGGAGGGCGGTTCCCGATCAGAGGATCGGGGCCGATCAACGAAGGCGCATCGCTGTAGCAGCAGGGGCGGCGCCCTACGTGCGGGTTGTCACCCTGTCAACGTTGTCACCCAGGTGTTTTCTCAAAATTAGGCACGAACCGCGATCCTCGAATAACGCATTTGGTTCGATCGTGTTGCCAGATGCCTCATCATTCAAAGAAAGACAAGCGACACGTTGTGGCCCCCAAAGCCGAAGGCGTTGGTGAGTACACAGCGGAGTGACAGTGAGGGGGCGTGGCCAGTCACGATGTTGAGCGGACAGGCGAGATCCCGAACCTCGAGGTTGCGGGTGGGGGGAACGACGCCGGTGCGCAACGCCATGATGGCCGCGATAGCCTGCACCGCGCCTGCTGCCCCGAGCAGGTGGCCGAGCGACGACTTTATGGCCGTAACCGGCGTTGTCAACGCAATGTCGCCGAGCGCCACCGCCAGAGCCCGCGCCTCGGCGCGGTCGCCCGCTTGGGTGCTCGTCGCATGCGCGAAGACTACATCGACGTCTGACGGACTCATCGCGGCCTGTGCGAACGCCAGCGACATAGCGCGCGCGGCGTGCTGCCCGCTCGGGTCTGGGCGCGTGACGTGGACGGCGTCAGTGGTCGCGCCGTAACCAACCAGCTCCGCCAGGATGGTGGCGTCACGGCGTCTGGCATGGCCCAGCTCCTCGATCACGAGTACGCCCGCCCCCTCGCCCAGGACGAAGCCGTCGCGCCCCACGTCAAACGGCCGGCTTGCCTCTTCGGGCGCATCGTTGCGCCGCGACAGCGCGCCCGAGGCGTCGTCACCTGCGATCGTGAGGGTCGTAATGCACGCCTCGGCGCCGCCGCACAGCATGACGTCGGCATCGCCCCGCCGGATCACGCTGGCGGCCTCCCCTATCGCCTGCGCGCCCGTGGCGCATGCCGAGCCGAGGGTGAAGCTTGGCCCGTGAAGGCCGAAGTGAATGGCGACCTGGGCGCTCGCCATGTTGGCGAGCATGCGTGGAACGGCCCATGGGCTCACGCCGTGGCCACCAGGTTGCTCCAGAGCACTCGCCTCCCGCAGCAGCGACACCTCGCCGCCATGGCTCGATCCTATGACCACGCCCGCCCGGTTCGGATCGAAGCCGCTCTCGGCTAGGGCTGACTGTCGAAACGCTTGCAGTGCAGCGGACAGCCCGAAGAGCGCGAATCGGTCCATCTGCTTCACGTCTCGTGGCTCGATCTCAGGCGGAGGCGCGAAGTCGCGTACCTCCGCCGCGATGCGACTCGCAAAGCGGGAGGCGTCGAACGCGGTGATCGGGCCAACGCCGCTCTGTCCGGCGCAAAGGGCCTCCCAAAAGGACGCGACATCGTTGCCGAGGGGCGTGATGACGCCCATGCCCGTGACCACGACGCGCCGGGCCTTCATCTGGGTCGAGAGAGGTAGTCGACCCCGTAGGGGGGCAGTCCGTCCGGGTGCAGCGCGGCGAACGACGCGATGGCGTGAGCTAGCTCGCTCTCTCGATCACCCCGAATTGATCGTGGTACGAGAACAGCGCCGGCATGAGGCCAACCCTCGGCGGCAAATAAGTTGGTCAGATGCCGGAAATCGCGTCGGTCATAGGTGACGATGCATCGACCTTCCCGGCCGGCCAGGCCAAGCTGCATTTCGTCCGTGAGCCGGTCCCGACCGCATTCGTGCGAGCTGATGGCGTCCACGCCCAGGCTGCGTGCGATGACTGCAACCTGCGCAGAGATGTTCTCGTCGAGCAAGAAGCGGATCAAGCGCGGTTACCCGTTACCCACGCTCCGCTACCTGACCGATCTGCCGCGCGGGCCAAACAAATGGGGGGTTGGCGTCGAGCCACTCCGGAGTTATTTCCTCATCGAGTGCGATTCGCCGCTCGACCTCTTCGGGAAATGCCTCCGCGTAGGCGAGGCCCGCCCGAAGTTCCCACTCTGGCAGATGGGCGTACCATCTCTGCAGGCGGGCGAAGTCCTCGCCCACGTCGCGGTAGGCTCTCACCACGAGGTAGACCTTGGCCCCGCTGCCCGCAATTCGAGCAACCCGGCCACAAGGTGAGTCGACGAATTCGATGCCAAAAAAACGCCTCATCTTGACCGCTTCGCTCAGCATCTCGTTGGCGATGCTCGAGAAGTCGCGCTGCGTACGCTGGGCGATGTCCTGAATGGCGGACCGCACCTCTTCAGGAATGCGCAAGCTAACGGGGCGGGTGTTCATAGCAGCCCTCCAGTCCGACGCGTGTATGACAGTGTAGCCCATGTAAGTCGTGGCGGCAACCAGCACTAGAGGGCGCTCGCTTCCCGGTGCTCCTCGATTTCAAAGCCGAGGTCTTCGATCATGCGCCAGGTGTCCTGGTACGCCTGGCCGGGCTCGGTGAGGTAGCCCGATACGAAGACCGAGTTCGCCGGGTAGAGAGCGAGTGGCTGCAATGTTCGCAGATGCGCTTCGCGGCCGGCTGAAACACGGATCTCTTGCTTCGGGTTCAGGAATCGCATGAGGCAGAGGATGCGCAGGCAATCGTCTGGGCTGACGTATCGGATGTCGTGGAAGGGTGTGCCTTCAATCGGCAGGAGGAAGTTGATTGGAATCGACTGCGGTTCGATCTCGCGAAGCGCCAGCGCCACGTCGACGATGTCTTCTTCGCTCTCCCCTTGCCCAAAGATCGCCCCACTGCACAGGTTCAAGCCAGCGCGTCGGGCAGCGTTCAGCGTGTCCACGCGATCCTGGTACGTGTGCGTCGTGCAGATCTCGGGATAGAAGCGCTCGCTCGTATTCAAATTGTGGTTGAGCTGCTCGACTCCTGCCTGGCGCAAGCGAATCGCTCGCTCCTCCGTGAGCAGTCCAACTGAGCAACAAATCCCTATGTCGACCTCTTCTTTGATGCGGCGCACGGCCCCTGCCAGGTAGTCCACCTCGTGATCGGTGATGCCCCGGCCACTGATGACGATGCAGTAGCGGAGACTGCGGGCCGCGGCCGCCTGTCGGGCGCCGTCCAGCAGGCGCTCCAGGGAAACCATCGGATATTTCTCGATGTCCGCCTCGGAAACGCGAGACTGGGCACAGTAGTGGCAGTCTTCGGGACACAGGCCGCTCTTGGCGTTGATCAGCATGTGCAGGTGGACGCGCCGCCCACAGAATTGCAGCCGAACACGATAGGCGGAATCCAGAAGCTCAAGGATGCGCTCGTCGGGGCATCTGAGAACCGAGAGACACTCCTCGCGGTTCAGCTCTCCACCGGAGATCGATCGTTCGGCGAATCCACGAAATGAAATGTAGAGCCTCCAAGCAGCATGTCCAGCGGCAGCATTGCCCCGAGACGCGCAAGCGATTCCGGGTCAAGCCGCTCCGCATAGGGTAGCGTACCGAGCAGCAGCGCTCCACCCCAGCGCGTTAGCGCTTCGGCGTTCGATGCGGCGGACACATCCACGGCGGGCGTGGGATGGTTGAGCATGACGCCGAGCAGGCGGCAGGTCGCGGTTGCCGCCGCGACGGTTAGCGCTGTGTGGTTGATCGTGCCGAGCGCGTTTCGTGCGACGATGAGCACTGGTAGATCGAGGATGATGGCTACGTCCCGCATAGTGTGCGCCGATGTGAGCGGTGTCAGCAGCCCGCCCGCCCCCTCGACCAACACGATGTCGTGACGTGCGGCAAGCTCCGAATAGCAGCGGCGAATGCGGTCGAGATCGATCGTGACGCCTGCCGCCTCAGCGGCGAGCGCTGGCGCCAACGGCAGCTCTAACGGGTAGGGATTGACCAGCTCGATTGGGTCCCCACAGCGGCTGGCTTCGAGCAGCAGCTCCGCATCAACCGCCACGAGGAGATCTCCTACTCGCCGGCAACCGCTCTCGACAGGCTTCATCACGCCGACAGACACCCCGCGCGCCACAAGCGCGGCGGCGATCGCGGCAGCTACGACCGTCTTTCCCACACCGGTGTCGGTGCCGGTGATGAAGATTCCACTCATTCGGGCGACTCGGTCACCGCGCGTACGGACTCTTCGACCACATCGAGCAAGAAGGACAGCTCTGCCTCCGAGATAACCAGTGGCGGCATCACCGCGATGACGTTGCCGAGTGGTCGAAGGATGAGGCCACGAGCCCGAGCCTCATTGCAGACCCGGTGCCCCACCCGCTCGACTGCAGGGAAAGGCTGTCGGCTGTCGACGTCGCGAACCAGCTCGACGCCGGCCATGAAGCCGCGCTGGCGCACGTTGCCGACGTGCCGCAGCGTTTCCAGGCGGCGCAGGCCTTCGGTCAGCTGGCTGATCCTGGGCTGCAGCTTGTCGAGGGTGCGTTCGGTCTCGAACAGATCGAGGCTGGCGAGCGCCGCCGCACATGCAACCGGGTTCCCCGTGTAGGTGTGCCCATGGTAGAAGGTGCGGCCCGAATCTATCGGTCCGAGAAACGCTCGATAGATCTCCTCCGTGGCCAGCGTTGCGGCGAGAGGTAAGTAGCCACCACTCAGTCCCTTGCCGATGGCCATCAAGTCAGGCTCGATTCCCTCCTGCTCGCAGGCGAACATCGTGCCGGTTCGACCGAAGCCCGTCGCCACCTCGTCGACGATAAACAGCACATCGTGCTCGCGCGCTGTCTCACGAATCGCGCGCGTGTAACCAGGGGGAAACGCGATCATGCCTGCCGCTGCCTGGATCATCGGTTCCATCACAACGGCTGCCAGCTCGTCCGCATGCGCGGCGATGGTGCGTTTCACCTGATCGAGGCACGCGATCCCGCACGACGGATAGCTCTTTCTCAGATGGCAGCGATAACAGTAGGCTCCCGGTTCTTGATAAATCGGGAAGAGCAGCGGCTTGTAGAGCGCATGGTAGAGGTCGACGCCGCCCACGCTCATCGCGCCCACCGTGTCGCCGTGGTAGTCGTTGTTCAGTGAGAAGAAGCGGGTCTTGCTCGGTCGGGGCGGGTCGGTCTGCTGCCAGTATTGGAACGCCATCTTGAGGGCGATTTCGACGGCAGCTGCGCCCGTGTCCGAGTAGAACACGCGCCGCAAATGGCCAGGCGCCAGTTCCACGAGTCGTCGCGCTAGCTTGGTCGCCGGCTCATGGGTCAAGCCGAGAAAGGTTGTGTGGGCCACGCGGTCGAGCTGGTCGATAATCGCGGCGTTGATCTCGGCGCGCCGATGCCCGTGTGCCGTCACCCAGAGCGAGGAGACGCCGTCCAGATAGCGCCGACCCTCCGAATCAAAGAGATAACAGCCATCCGCGCGGTCGATCACGAGCTGCGGCTCGGCCTCCCAGATCTCCTGTTGCGTGAAAGGGTGCCAGAGATAGTGCTTGTCGTCCGCTTCGACGCTCATGCCACCATGCCGAGTGACGCGCCGACTCGGCGGAAAGCATCGATGGCAAGCACGATGTCATCCGCGGAATGCGTCGCCATCACGGTCGCCCGAACCCGCGCCGCTCCCATTGGAACGGACGGCGGCCGAACCGCTACCGCGAAAACTCCCTCGGCGCGAAGCGCAGCGGCGAAATCCAACGCTCTCCGCGACTCGCCGACGAGCACCGGAACGATTTGGGTCGTCGAGCCGCTGATATTGAACCCGGCATCTCGAAGCCCCCTCCGAAGCTGAGCCGCGTTGTCTTGCAGCCGCTGGACTCGCCACAGATCGCGCTCAAGGAGATCCAGGGCAGCGAGACCGGCGGCCACGACAGGGGCCGGAAGGGCTGTCGTAAATGTGAAGCTGCGACTCGTGTTGATCAGATAGTCGCGAAGCAGGGCCGGTCCTGTCACCAGAGCACCCAGCCCACCGAGCGCTTTGCTGAGCGTGCTCATCGATGCGGTAACCTGGGACTCGAGCTGCAGCTCGGCGACAAGCCCTCGCCCGCCAGGCCCCAAACAGCCCGTCGCGTGCGCCTCATCCACCATCAGCATGGCGTCGTATCGCGAGCAGGCCTCGGCGATCTCGGTGAGCGGCGCCTCGTCCCCCTCCATGCTGAACACCGTGTCCGTCACAACCAGGCGGCGGCGAGTCCCGGTGCCTCCGGCGGTGGATGCCAGAGCATCTCGCAAGGCGCCGACGTCGGCATGTGGGTAGCTTCGAAACTCAGCGCGGCTGAGTCTGCAGCCGTCGATCAGGCTGGCATGGTTCAACTCGTCGCCAAGCACCAGGTCGCCGGCCCCGACCAGCGACGGAATCACCCCCAGGTTCGCGGTGTAGCCGCTGGTGAAAAGCAACCCGCTCTCCATCCCCTTGAACGCCGCGAATCGAGACTCGAGAGCTTCGTGGAGGTGCGAGGTGCCCGCAATCAGCCGAGACGACCCGCTGCCGCAGCCCTCATCATCAGCCGCCGTCGCCATCGCCGCGGCGAGATCGGGGTGCCCGGCAAGGCCGAGGTAGTTATTGGAGCTGAGATTCAGCAGCCGCCGCCCCTCGATCTCGATCCAGGGCGCCGCGCCGCCCTCGAGCTGCGTCAGCTTGCGCCGCAGGCCTCGGCGCTCGAGCCCATCCAGGCGACGGTTCATAAAGTCGATCGGAAGGGACACGGGTTTGCGCTCCTGGTCTGGTTGCGTCGGAAACCGCTGCACCGGCAAGGGGGCTACGACTCGCCGATGCGGCCCTGCTTTGCAAGCCAGCGCGCAAACTCCACTCGGCCGCGGTCGAGGCCGCTCACGATCGACTGCAGCGGCGGCCGGGGCACCGGGACCGGCTCGCCGTGCTTCAGCATCTCCTCAATGCGTTGACGCTTTGCGGCGTCCAGCATCTCGATGGCTTCGGTGGGTGTGGCGGCCTCAGCCGTGCAGCCCGGTAGCTCCGGATACGCTGCGCGTCGCACCCAGTCCCCGTCCGGACGCTCCACCGATTCCATGCGCAACACGTACGGAATAGCGAAGTACTCGTCGAGCGTCACGACCAACCCCTCACACTCGCCATTCTAACGCTCTCTATAATGGCGCATCCCCGCGCCGGATGGCCGCATGAGAGATCGCCCGGGCGACAGCCCGACGCGAGCCGCATCGAACAACCTGCCCACATCCGCTCCACAACCCTCAAAGAAGAGGGGTGTCTTCTATGGCTGGTACGTCGTCGCCTCGGCGTTCTGCGCGAATTTCGCCTACTCTGAACAATTCTCGTCTACCTACGGCGTCTTCATCTACCACATCGGCATGGAGATGGGCTGGGGGCGCACGGTGCTCGCCGGCGTGAAGACCGTTGGGCGGGCCGGTGAGGTGCTTGCGGCGCCGTTCGTCGGCGGCCTGGTGGATCGCTACGGCGCACGCTGGCTGATGATCATCGGCGGCGTGTTTTTTGCTGCTGGAATGATTCTCTGCAGCACCGTCGGTGAGATCTGGCAGCTTTACCTCTACCTGGGCGTTCTGATGCCACTCGCTGGAATGGGCGTCGGAGGCCTCGTCGCAACCATCGCGGTGTCGAACTGGTTCGTGGTGAAGCGCGGCCGGGCCGTTGGCATCACGGCGATGGGCATGTCGTTCGGTGCAATGGTCGCGCCCCTCGCCATCAGCGCGGTGATCGCAGTCGAGGGCTGGAGGGTTGGGTGGATCGTCATGGGGGTAGCCGCATTCCTGCTCACGCTCCCGGCGGCATTCCTCGTCCGCCGCCGTCCGGAGGACATGGGCCTCCTGCCGGACGGCGCGGAACCATTTGAGTCGTCGCCCACATCGGACGCAACAGCGCGGCCGAGCCGGCGCCAGGAGCTGCTCGCGGCTGACGTCGTCTGGAAGCGGCGAGATGTGCTTCGGACGCCGTTGCTCTGGGTCATGTCATTTGCCTGGGGGTTCGCGCAGTTCGCACAGACGAGCACCAATGTTCACGCGGTCCCGTTTCTGCAGGACCTCGGCTATCCGATTGTGCTCGCCGCGACGGCCGTCACCGTGCGCTCGGCTGCCACGTTCGTGGGCAATCCGATCTGGGGTTACGTGGCGGAGCGCATGCCCGTGAAACGAGCCGCGACGCTGCAGTTCGTGCTGGCCAGCGCCGGGGTTGGCATGTGGCTCTTGCCCCCATCGCACCTCACGATATTCGCGGGGTTGGTTCTGTTCGGCATCGGCGCATCCGGTGGGCAGGTCCTCTCGGAGCTGGCGTGGGCCACCTACTACGGGCGCGTCAGTCTCGGAACAGTGCGAGGCATCGCCTACCCGATTCAGACGGCATTTGCCGCCGCTGGCCCTCTGGGAGTGGGCCTCTTGTACGACCTGTCGGGCAGCTACCAGCTCCCGTTCGCCGTGATGATCGTGGGCAACACCATCGCGATGGCGCTCATTCAGCTCATCCGTCCGCCGAATCGTCCCGCAACCGCACGCGTGACGGCCGAAGCGTAGGCCGCCGTGGAGGAGGATCGCTGGGTGCGTTCGGCGCAGCTTGGCGACACGGATGCGTTCAACAGGCTCGTCGAAACGTACCAGGTGCTCGCCTACAACGTCGCGTATCGCACTCTGGGCGACCGAGATGACGCCGCCGACGCCACACAAGAGGCGTTCCTTTCCGCCTACCGTGCGATCGACGGGCTTCGAGGCGGGTCCTTCAAGAGCTGGCTGCTGCGAATCGTCGTGAACGCCTGTTACGACTTGCGCCGAAGAGAGCGCCGCCGGCCCGCGGCCTCGATGGACAAGATGGTCGAAGATCTGGGCGAGGCGCCATGGGCCGATGACGATGCCCCGGACCCGGAGGGGGTCGCAATCTCGCACCAGACGTTGGCCACCATCGAGCACGCGCTCGCGGAGATTCCCGAGGATCAACGCGTGGTCATCACCCTTGTTGACATGCAGGGTTGCAGCTATGAAGAGGCAGCCGACGTTATGAGCTGCGCCATCGGCACGGTCCGTTCGCGCCTGGCACGCGGTCGAGCCCGGGTCCGCGACTTGCTGGTGGCTGAGGGGAACCTTTCATGAGTCCACAGCATCTTAATTACAGAACATGGGAGCCGTCGTAGTTGGAGACTCAACACCTCGATGTCGAGCAGCTCTCCGCGCTGCTGGACGGTGAGTTGGCCGAAGGCGAGCGCGGCGCCATTGCAGCGCATCTCGCAGGATGCGCCGCGTGTCGCCAGGAGCTGGAGCGTCTGCGCGGCGCCGTGATGCTGCTGCGCGCCGTCCCGCCTGCGCCGATTCCTCGGTCCTTCGCGATTGGTGATGCCTCCAGCTTGCGGCGGTTGGAGATCGAACGGCTCCCCATCATGGGCGCGCACCGTACTTCAGGCAGCGGATTCTTTGCGCGCGTTGAATTGTGGCGGGCGCTGGCCGGTCTGGCCACCGCTTTGATGGTGATGGTGTTTGTGGTCGACGCTGTCCGCCCGGATCTGGGGGCAACGACGACCTCGCGGCTCGAAGCTCCGTCGGCCGTGCGCGCTCCCGCTTCGCAGAACATAGCTGCCGAGACTTCTGCGTCCGACGCGGCTCCGCGCGCCCCGGTGGAGCGGCCTGCCCCTTCCGGCCCGCGCTCTGACGCTGTGCAGCCCGTCTCCCCGCCGGCCCCGGCCGCCGCCCCTTCTGACGCCGCGCAATCCGTCTCCCCGCCGGCCCCGGCCGCCGCGCCTTCTGACGCCGCGCAATCCGCCGCCGCGCCGGGGCCGGCCGTCTCGCCCTCCGATGCGCCGCTTTCGGGCGCGATTCAGCGCCAATTCAGCGCGCCTGCCCCATCGGGAGAGCAAGCGGAGTCCGTCCAGGCGCCTTCCGCCGCGCAAGAGGCGGTCGGAGCGATTTCGTCTGCTGACACGGTGGCCAAAGCGGCGTCGCCCCAGCCCGCCGTGCCCTTTACGGTCGCGTCAGAAGAGGATCCTTTGAAACGAGACCTGGGTTCGCCGTCGTTGGCGCTGAGTACTGGCCGTCTGGCGGGGCTGAGCCTCGGACTCCTTGCGCTGTTGTTCCTCGGACTGAGCGTCTTTCTGCGCAAGCGCGCGTAACGCGCTGTCGCGTCTCCGCAAGGGCAACGATGCCTGGGGTCAGTGGCGGCCCTTTCTCGGCGGTCGCTCAAATCGGTGGCCTGGCGGGTACAGGCGCTCGATGAACTGTGCCGCTGAGGTTTCGACGGGATCCTCTGAGCGGACCACCACATCGGTAGCCTCAGGGTCGAGCAGGTTGGGCCAGTCTGCCGGAAGTCCGGCCGCGACGACACCACTGGCGGCGCGTCCCGGTTCCTCGCCCCCCACGGCGATCGCGATGTCGATGGGCACTCCCACCACCTGCTCGAGATCGTGAGCGAGCATATTCGGGTCCTCTAGTGAACCGTCGCAAACAATGGTCATGCGCGCTCCGTCTGGCGCGAGCAGGGCATCGATGACGCTTGCGTGCACGTCGAGATCCTGGCAGCGGGCCCGGGCGCGGTCGATCGCGCCAACGGCCTCCGCGTCCCGGCGGCCGAAAGTCGTGAGGTCGCCAGAAGTCGCGGCGCGCATCACCCTGCCGCGCGCGACCACGCCTGCTTCGTTCTCCGCGATCTGACTTGGGGCGACGACGACAGTTGCCAGTGCTTCGTGACCTTCGATCTCGACCACCACGACCTGCCCCGGCACGAGAGGGTGGTCATCAGGATCGACAAACTGCAGTGGTCCTTGTCGCGCGAATCGCACGCCGACGATTGGCCCTGGTTCATCCAGGCCTTCTCCGCCCGTCGGCACAGCGGACGCCTCGTCTCCTGTCACCTGTCGCCTGTTCGGGGCAAGAACAGGGCGTAGCTCTCCAACGCGAGGCGGGGATTCGCGTTCCGGTCCAACGAGTCGGCTGTTCGCAGCGTCGCTGCGAGGGCGTCGACAACCGCTTCGCGGCTCAGCTGCAGCGCGGTTTCCTGCACGGCGTCCCAAATGTCGATCAGGCGGACACGGTCAGCCAGCCCGCGTTGTGTCAGAAGCACGTCGCGCCAGGCCTCCGTCCAAGCTTTGAGGGTATCGCGCACGTCGTCCGTGTGTTTGCCCCACGCCTCCGCCAGGCCGTCTGCATATCGGATGCGCTCCAAGCGGCCCTGGTTGAGGAGATCAAGAAGATCCCTAGCCCGCCTGTGACGCTCGTCCATAACGTCCGGGTGCTCGGCCGCAGTAATTGCCCAACCCGGGCGCCCCTCGCTCGCGCGGGCGATCGCCCGGGCTCGCCCTACCTCGATGCCGTGCTCGACGGCGAGATGCTCGGCAATCTCCGCCTCCGCCACCGGGCGCAGCGCGATCACCTGGCAGCGGGATACGATCGTCGGCAACACCGCGGTCGTGACCGGCGCGGTCAGAAGGAGCGTCACGGAGCCCGGCGGCTCCTCCAGCGTCTTGAGCAGCGCGTTGGACCCTTCTTCGGCCAGGTCCTCGGCGCCGCGGATGATGTACACCTTGCACGCGGCCTCGACGGGCGTCAACGCGATGCCTTGCAGGAATTCGTGGACGTCCTTGATGGGGATGTTCTTGCGCTCGGATGGGACCTCGATCAGATGCAGGTCCGGATGGACGCTGCGAGCCGCAAGCCTGCAATGGCGGCATGACCCACAAGCGGATGAGCTGGCACAGAGCAAGGTCTGCGCGATCTCCATTGCCGTCGTGAATTTGCCGATTCCCGGCAGTCCGGTAAGGAGATAGGCGTGCGCACCGTGGCCGGCGGCCCGGCTCCGTTCAATGAGTTCAATCGCCCACCGGTGCCCAACGAGTTGCTCCCGTCGTCCAGATTCCAATTGGCCAGTCCAAGGGAAGGATTTCTCAGCCGATTCTACCAGTGCCCAGGCGCGCCGAAGCGACCGCAGGGGCGGACTTCATAGATAATGGGACCGCACCGTTTGAGGCGTGGAGGCCGTGTGTACGTTCGACCCGGCAAGATCGAGGGCCTGTTCATCATCGAGCGGCCAACATTTGGGGACGACCGTGGCTTCTTCCGCGAGTCATTTCGCCTCAACGAGCTGGAGGAAGCACGCGGAGCTCCGGCCACCTTCGTTCAGGAAAACCACTCGCGGTCACATCGAGGCGCATTGCGGGGTCTGCATTTCGAGAACTGGGAAAAACTCGTGTACGTGCCGCACGGCGAAGTCTTCACAGCGTTGGCCGATATCCGCCAGGGCTCACCCACGCTCGGGTGCGTCGAGACATTCGTGCTCGGTGAATCGAATCGCCTCAAGCTCTTCTTGCCCGCGGCCATCGCGCACGGCTTCTGTGTATTGAGCGAGGACGCCGACTACGTCTACCAGGTGACGTCCTACTGGGACGGGTCGGACACGCGAGCGGTGGCATGGAACGACCCCGACCTCGCGGTGCCATGGCCGATTTCGCATCCGACCATCTCGGATCGGGATATTCGTGCGCCGAGCCTCCGCGAGCTGCTTCCGGAGGTGGCCGCAGCCATTCAGCGACAGGCACGCGGCTCGACGGGCTGACGTGAGCGGGAGGTTGCTCCATTACCACGGACGGTTCGACAGACCTACCAGGCGAAATGTGGTTTAGAGAAGCGCTCGCTCCTTCAGCAGACGCTCGACATTGCCGCCTCTCACCAGAGCCAGCTCCTCCTCGGGCCAATCCAGAGTCGTCACGTTCTCTACGCACGCGCCCATGTGATCGCGGCACAGCCAAGGGAAGTCGGATCCCAGTGTGATGTGGTCCGACCCAACGATCGTCCGTGCCATGTCGAGCGCCGGATGCAGGAAGTTCACTGTGTCGTGGTACATGCGCTTCATGTACCAGCTCGGTGGTTCCTTGCTCAGACGCTCGCTCGCCGGTTGGCTATGGAACCCGTTGTCCACACGCCCGAGCAGGTACATCAGCGTGCCGCCGAGGTGGGGCGTGATGACCGTGATGTCCGGGAAGCGGTCGAGCACCTTGCCGTAGATCAGCTCCATGATTGAGAGGCTGGTCGTGGTCGGCCAGCCCACGCCGGTCTCCATCCCGAGCCGGCTGAAGCGGCCGCCGTTCTCCATCTGGCCCGGATGCAAGAAGAGAATGCCGCGCATGGCAGCCAGCTCGGAGTAGAAATCATCCATCTGTGGATCGTCAAACGTGAGCCCAAAAACGGTCGGGACGACGACGCCGCTGAAACCTGGCAGCTTCGAGGACCGGTGCAGCTCGTCAATGCTGGGAGCCACGCGTGGCAACGGCAGGTTCGAGAAGAATCGATATCGGCCTGTGTGGCGGAGGCCCGCCTCCGACAACTCGTCGTTGATTGACCTGGAAACGTCGGTTGAGAACTCTGCGCTGTCGAAGAATTTCGCCGTCAGCAGCGTGCTGGAGACGATCTCGGTATCGACGTGGCCTTCGTCCATCAAGGCGATCCGCTCGTCGAGGGCGCCGATGTGTTGAGCGTCGTTGCACACTTCCGGGCGCGAGGTCACTGCCCGCGCCCGCCCCGCGAAGCGTGAATCGCTGTTGGCTACGGACAGAAGCTCGGCCCAAGCCGCCTTCGGCGTGGTATGGCAATGGACGTCGATGTTCGGCATTCCTCACTCCATACCGTATTCCTAGGTTTCACTCCGCTCGGGCATCGCCATCCATCGTTCGGTTACCCGGAGTAGTTCGAGCGGACGGAACGGCTTGGTCAGAAACGCATCGGCCCCAGCGGCCAGCCCCGCCTCCTGGTCAGCCGAGAGTTGGGAGCCGGTGAGCATTACCACATGTGTGGACCGAAGATCCGGGTCCGCACGGATCAGCCTGCAGACTTCGATCCCGCTCATGCCAGGCATGGATAAGTCCAGAAGCACAAGGCGAGGTCGTTCCTCTTGCGCAACCGCCCAGGCTGCTGGCCCCGTGTTGGCCTGTAAGACCGTGTAATCCTCACCGGCGAGGGTAGCGATGACCAGCATTCTCAGGCTCACTTCATCGTCGGCGATAAGCAACTTCGGCGGGTCCTGGCGCCCCGCAGCAGCCAACCGTCTGGACAGCCCACGTGTTTCCCGCCAGAACCCCGCCAACTCCTCCGCGTAACGGAGCATCTGTTCCACGTCGCGGGTCGGGTCCACGGGCCGCACTGGCGCGTCATCATCAACTCTCGACATGCAGGCTTTCCTTCAGCTATCGGCAGATGTGACCGTCTTCGCGTTTACGCAGCCACCCAGAGCCCCGAGGCGAGTGGAAGGTTAGCCAGATGGTCCTGGCGATCGGATGGACGGCTGGGGCTCGATGTGAAGCATACGTTGGCTACGCCACGACCGGCAATCCAGCTCTCGACTATGCTGGAGCGCCGTGTCGAGATTTTCCATGCCGATTTCGTCATCTCGACCATACCGGCAGGCGTTTCGTTAAATCGTTCGGGCGCCTGCTCCTGCGAGACAGGCCTGGACGCGGACCATCTAGACCGATGGCGCGGGAGTTTTCCGGGAGGTGACTCGCTAGGTCCATCGCCGTCTTCCCCAAATTGAGATCCGTCGTCCGGTCACGTTACGGGGGCGTTAGTCCTGCCCGAAGAGCGAACGATCGAGACGAGCAGCGGCAGAGCCACCACAACGGCTACTAGCGTGCTTGCGAGTAGCGAGGCAACACCAACACCCACGATGCCGATCCTGGGGATAAGAACAAGGCTGAGTCCGAGCGATAACACGCACAGTAGACCACGGATGCATGCTATCAGAGTGGTGCGACCCTGCACCCGCGCTACTGCCATCACCAGGATCGTCACCAGATTCGGGATTGGCGCCAGCGCCAGGAACTGAAGCAGCTGCGTGCCCTCCCGCTCGTAGTTCTCTCCGAACACACGGAGAATGAGGGGCGCCGCCACCACGATGACGATTGAGAGTGGTGCGAGCAAACGCACCATGTGTACCAACATGCTTCGACTAAGCCGAATCAGCCCGGCTACGTCTGCGGCCCCCTCCACGGTCAGTGAGGTGCCCAGGCTGTAAGAGATCTGATGCAGCGACTGCGCGACCGTCCAGGGTAAGAAAAAGAAGGCGTTGGCCGCGGTTCCGGCCTGATGAGTCACAATCAGCGGGAGCAGCGCTACCGACATCAAATTGAATATCGATCCGAGCGAATCTCCGACGGCATAACGCACCAGCTGCCCACGCTCCAGAGCAGTTGCATCGGGTGCGGTCGCTCGTGCATGGCGCGGGATAATCCTGCCGAACATGTAGAGGTTCCCAGGAATGAGGAGCGCAGCGGCGGGCAGCACCCAGGAAATGAAAATACCGAAATCACTTGGGAGTGTGGTGGCGAACGCCGCCAACAGGCCGATCTTGGCCAGACCATAGCTGACATTCTTGATCGAAACCCAGCCGGCGACGCGCAGGCCAGCCAGGGCACTGTCCTGCAAAGAAAAGACGCACCATGCGGCCGCTGCTGCGATGAGCGCCAGCTTGAACGTGTGGTCGCTCTCGCCGAAGACATTGACCGAGATCGGGTCAAGCCCGTAGAAAAAGAGGATCCCTGCTGCGACCGTCCCCAACCCTCCCACAAAGTAGACCCCAGCTATGAGCGGAGCGGTTGCGTTGCCCGCGCGGGCGATGAACCTCAGCAGCATCCCCAGGAGTGTCGACTGAAAAAGACCGGACAGCAGTGCCATGGTCGAAATGGCGAGTGAATTGAGCCCAACCTGCTCAGGTGTATAGCTCCGAGCTGCCAGCGTCCAGTAGGCCAGCCCCAACACGGAAGTCGTTAGGTCACTCAGAATCAACGCGTACGCATTGCGGTACAGCGGGGCGCGGAGGTGCGCCAGCAGATCACGCTGCGAGGAGGAACGCAACCCGGCCCTGAGAGGAGACCTCGATATCAGCCATCCGCGGCGCTGCGCGCTCCCCCGGGCTGGCCGGCTCCCGGAATGGGAAGCACCACGACATCGTACGGAGCGAGCATGAATTCCGTCCTGTTCACGATGGCACGCACGACGGCATCCCGTTTGTTGATCAACAGCATGTTGGTGGGCGACGCGAGCACTTCAACGTCCGGCGACGACACGCGCGTAGTCACTAGCGGCGTGCCGCGTGGAAAGTACTCGTTGATTGCACGATAGACGAAGTAATTGGGAAATGGCTGCCCACCGCCTGGCTCCCGCGTGTCGCCGAGAAGCGCCTGGTTGTTGCCTCGAAATGGGTCATGATAGTCCCCCTGGGGCTGCCACCGAAACGACACCGCGCTGCCGGCTCTGAGTTCGTGATACAGCATCGAGGCCATTGCCGCGGCCTGGAAGTTCCAATTGTCGGATGAGATGACATAGTCCTCCGCCCACCAGATCGGGAGGTCGGTCATCGCCCGGATCTGCAAGGTGACTCGAGCAAAGTTATGGGTCAGCGCGAGCAACTCGGAGTCGGTGTAGTGAAGTCTGCGCCTCGTTTGTTCCGAAGCCAGTACTCGAGCACGCGCCGATTGCGGTCCGTGATCGGCGACGCAGCGGCCCAGCCACCCCGCCCGGATCCGGTGCCCTCAATGACCAGATAGGGGCCTCCAACCTGGATGCTGGAGTCGACCGATTTGAGAGCATCGTAGACGAGGTTGTACATGCGCGTGTAGCCAACGTAGTCCCAATTATTTGCCGCGTCGTTCCAGAACCCTTTCAGCTCATTCCAGACAAGGTAGTGCCGAACATCGGGGTACCGGAGGGCCACCTGGCGCGCCAAATCCGCGAAGCTTGTGTAATGGGACGGCAGGGGTGCTTTCTCGATCTTTGTCCAATCCGTCCCGCCGGGCTGGCCACCCTTCATCCAGTCCGGTGCACAGCACAGGGTAATCACGGGCACCGCGTTCATTGATCGAATCAGGTTGATGCGACGGTCCAGCGATTCCCAGTCGTAGACGCCTGGAGCCGGGTTTATGTTGTCCGCCCCGAAGCCGAGAATGTGCTGATTCTGGTAACGAACCGCAGATGAGAGCAGCGTCTTCGCCCGGGCCACCGCATCGGGATCGCCCCAGGGGTCAAGGCTGTACTGCATGTGGGTTACCCCCAGCGTGAGCAGGCTGACCCCGGCCTGCGTCGCCGGATCAATCTCCACCGTCACTTCGCCCACCTGACCCCTGGCAGGCCAAGGGGTGCTCCACACCATACCGGCGAGAATGACCCACGCGACCAGGGCCCTGCGCGGAATCACGCGCGAACACGGGTGGAACCGGAAGCCGACGGGAGAGCCTGCTGTGAGGCCACTGTGATCCCCTTTAGAGCAACGTATCTGAACAAGAACCCCCTCATTGTCAAGTAACTGCCTCGCTTCCGCGCCATTTCGCGCGGAATTGTTGTGCCTAGTTCTGCAACAGGAATCCCCAGTAAACTACAAGATGGTCCACTAGATGACTATTACGAGAGTCTACTATCACTAGAATGGCGGAACCGGACGACGGTGAGGCTTGGTGTGATGCCACTGTGATCCCCTATGTGCATATCTATGGACAGGAAATAGTATTTCAGGTAATTGCCGCCGTCCTGCAGCCGCATTGTTCGGAATTGTTACGTGTTTTGGCGAATATGAACATTATTGTCACGATGTTGACACGAGGATGTTACAAAGGCGCCGCTATCATACTCACAAGGGCAGAGTCCTATGTCACCGTTTCCGAGGCAGCCTTTTCTCCGACGAAGCGGGCTCTTTCCGAAACCAAAACGGGGCGCGAACGGGAATCTCCGTCGTCCCGCTACTGATGATAATGATGGAGCACCGTATGCGGGCAACGTTGGAGGCCGATGTCTCCATGGGCCACCGTCACATCATGATCCCCAAGAGTCTTCGCGTAAGTGTGGTCATTCCAGCGCTTAACGAAGCACAGAACCTCCCGTACGTGTTGCCGCGGATCCCGGCCTGGGTCCACGAGGTCATTCTTGTCGACGGACACTCGACAGACGACACGGTCGAAGTGGCTCGCGACCTGTGGCCCGGCGTTTGCGTCGTGACACAATCGGGCTGGGGCAAGGGCAACGCTCTACAGGCCGGCTTCCTTGCAGCAACCGGCGACTTCATCGTGATGCTCGATGCGGATGGCTCTTTGGATCCGGGCGAAATTCCGCTGTACGTCGGGGCGCTCATGGCCGGGGCCGACTTCGTCAAGGGCTCCCGATTTCTCCAGGGGGGTGGCTCCTCCGATATCACATTCATTCGGAGCCTTGGCAACCGCGTGTTCGGGTTGATTGTACGACTGCTCTTTGGCGGCCACTTCTCCGACCTATGTTATGGCTACAATGCCTTCCGGGCCGAAGCGCTCGACGTGCTGAATCCAGACTGCGACGGCTTTGAAATTGAAACCTTGCTCAACGTCCGCGCTCTCCGTCTCGGCTTGAAGGTGGCGGAGGTGCCGAGCTTCGAGCACGACCGTATTCATGGGACCAGCCATCTGCAGGCCATTCCTGATGGATGGCGCATCGTTAAGACCATCCTGTCGGAATGGCGCTCGTCCCTCACTCCATCAGTGCGGTCCGCTCCGGCGGAGCCGACAAACTTCAATCTGTGGGAAGCGCGGAATTGACGTCGGGCCAGGACTCGCCCGACATCTCGGTCGTCATCTGCGCATACACCGAGCAGCGCTGGCCCAACCTTGTCGCCGCGGTTGAGTCAGTGCGACGCCAAAGTCTAGCGCCGCGGGAGATCGTGCTCGTGGTGGACTACAACTCCGCTCTGCAGGCTCGAGCAGAGCGGGAGTTGGCGGTACGTGTGATTCCCAATAAGGAGGCGCGAGGACTGTCGGGAGCACGCAACGGCGGCATTGCCGCCACTGGTGGCGACCTCGTCGCCTTCCTGGACGACGACGCGGTCGCACGCCCAGACTGGCTCGCCTACCTATCAGAATGGCATGCTGACCCCAGAGTCATGGGGGCTGGTGGACGACTCGAGCCGAACTGGATCGCCGGCCGCCCACGCTGGTTTCCCCCGGAGTTTGACTGGGTCGTCGGCTGCTCGTATCGCGGGCTTCCGTCAACCACCGCGCCGATACGGAATCCCCTAGGCGGCAGCATGTGCATCCGACGCGAAGTGTTCGCGGCAGTGGGCGGCTTCGTCAGCGGCATTGGCAGGGTGGGCGCCCGCCCTTTCGGCTGCGAAGAAACCGAGCTCAGCATCCGCGCTCGCCACCGGTGGCCCGAGCGAACCTTTCTCTACGAGCCCCGAGCGATCGCGCACCACACCGTGCCTTCGGAGCGGAGCCGATGGAGCTACTTCCACTCCCGATGTTTTGCTGAAGGACAGTCCAAGGCCTACGTGTCACGGCTCGTCGGGGCGCAGGATGGTCTCGCCTCCGAGCGCTTGCACGCCTTCCACACATTACCGCTCGGCGTCGGCCGCGGTCTCGCTGATCTTGCGAGGCACGGCGACGTGTGGGGATTGACACGCGCGGGTGCTATCATGGCCGGGCTCGCTTGGACGGTCGCCGGCTACCTAGCGGGCCGCTGGTCGCGGCGCACTGCCAACCCAGATGCGGGTGGTCCCTTCCG
>JAERMM010000200.1 GCA_016844585.1 Chloroflexota bacterium
TGCACATCTCCGGACCCGATACCAACTTCTGTCCAACCGATTCTAGTAAATTCACCCGATCGGTCTGAATCCCCGGGTGCTCCTGTCCTTACTTCACGTCCCACTCGTGCGCGTTCCAGGTAATGAACACACTGGGCCATTGCTGGCTCACGTTCACAAGACGGTGGCGTAGGCGAGCGCCTTCCGGAACCGCACGTCCGCCACGATGGTCGGCCTGGGATCGATAAATTGAGGATACATCGCCACCCAGGCGCCTGAGCCAAGATTGAAGGACACTGCCCCGTCGCGCCATTGATCGCGCATCTGGACGCCGAGGTCGATGGAGCCCAAATTGGCGGTGATATCCACCGTGCCCGCGAGCAGGTTTGCGCTCAGGGTGTTGGCGTCCGGGATGAGCTTTACCTCGATGCTGTCGATCTTCGGTCGGCCGAGCACGTACCGGCTCGTGGCGTCGAGCGTCACCCCAATGCCCGGGTCCCACTGGCGAACCTGATAGGGACCGGTCCCCACATAGTCCTGTGTCCAGTAGGGCAGGTCCAACAAGCTCGCCTTGTCCGTGCGATACGCCTCTTCCAACAAGTGCCTGGGGAGTAAGCCGCTATAGCCAGGAGCCCCCTCGAAGAGGGCGTCAGCATCGATGGAAGACTCCTTCCAGGCAACGACCAGCGTGCGAGCGTCGAGCGCCGTCACGTTCTCGATCGATCTGTAAGCCGGGGTATTGAAGGCCGACATTTCCTTGTCTTGCCCGACCTCCAGGCTGAAGATCAGGTCGTCTGTGCTGAGGGGAGTGCCGTCGTGCCACTGCGCCCCTTCCCTGATTTTCCAGCTGGTCTCCATCCGCCCATCGGGCAACAGCTTCCAAAAGCCGTTCTCCAAGCTGGGGACTGTCTCTGCCAGAACCGGATGGCGAGCGCTCTGGCCGTCGCGCACGGTGAGGCCTGACTGAACCAGCGGCTGGATGATCCTCGCGCGCTGCGCCGTACTGGGGCGCGTGTCCGGCTGGTTCGACACGCCGATAGTGATATGTTTGAGTGGCGCCTGCGCACCGGAGGTGGCGTCGCTCAGCCGACCCGCGGAGCCCGCGGGACCTGGAGCGCCGCAACCCACTGCCATCACACCAATAGCCAACAAAACCATGACCAATATCGAGCGCGTCATCATCACCTTACCTGAGCAAAATGGCCTGTTCCGGCTGAGCCACCGCCACTCTATCAGATCAGGCTCCGCTTCGCGTCGCCATCAAGCGCGCGGCAGTCGAACCGCCCCGCAGGCGATGGCATAATTTGCCAGTCGTGGTAGACTGCTATACGCAGATTGGGTCGGGGAGGACGAGCCATGCCAACCAGAAACGTGGTTCTCACCGAGCGACAGGAGAAGCTGATCGCGGCGCTCGTTCAGGGCGGGCGTTACCAGAACGCGAGCGAGGTACTGCGGGAGGGATTACGCTTGATCGAGCGCCGCGAAGCGGAAGACGCAGCCAAGCTCGCTGCGCTACGCGAAGCGGCGGCTGTCGGTGTCGCGGCATTGGAACGAGGAGACTTCACTGAGTTCCCCGACGCCGACGCGCTGGTGGCGTACTTGGACAAGGTCGCTGACCACGTCATCCATGGCAACTGAAAGATGTCAGCGTGACCGAACGCTGGCGCATCCGCCTCACAGGTCCGGCCCACCGGGACTTCGCAGATATCCTGCGGTGGACCAGGACAAACTTCGGCGCACAGCAGGCTCAAGCCTACCGAGAATTGCTCCTCGCGGCTTTGGCCGCCCTCGGCGATGGGCCTGACATCCCCGGCAGCAAGCTTCGCGGGGACATCCTCCAAGGCGCCCGCACCCTCCATATTCAACGGCCCGGCAGGCACTTCTTGCTGTATCGACCGGCCGAGGGCAATTCCCTCGAAATCCTACGGATTCTCCATGATGCGATGGATCTCGCGCGGCACGTCCCGTCAGGAGATCCGTGAGCGTCCCTCAGTAGAACCGGTCACACACGTCGCCCCGGCAGGGAGCAGACGAAGTGCTAGAATTCGCCACAGCCGGGCGCAGCGGGTCGAGGTAGCAGCTGCGCTCGAGATCCGTCCGGGGGTGCGGCGGTGCAGGTTGAGTCTGAGCGCAAGGGAGCGGACGAGCGGCTGAGCCGTGGTCTGCGCAACTACTGGTACCCAGTCTTTCGGTCGCAGGACCTCGGCGCCCAGCCGGTTGGCATCAAGCGCCTGGGCGAGGACCTGGCGCTCTGGCGCGACTCTGAGGGCCGGCCCCACCTCTTCACCGATTACTGCGCCCACCGCGCAGCCAAGCTCTCCTTAGGCCAAGTCCACGGCGACATTCTGCAGTGCTGGTACCACGGCTGGCAGTACGACACCGCCGGCCGCTGCGCCCTCATCCCAACAGAGGGCGAGGGGTGCCCAACCGCCGATCGGGTGCGTCTCACCTCTTACCCGGTTGAGGACCGTGGTGGCTTGATTTGGGCGTACCTTGGCGACGCGACGCTCTTCCCCCCACCACCGCTTCACGTCCCCGAGGAGCTCGAGAGCCACGACTGGAACGGGTTCATTCTGCCGGTGGTCTGGCAGGTCAACTGGCTCCTCTACTTGGACAATCTCGTCGACCCGATGCACGGGCCGTTCCTGCACGCGCGCTCTTACACGCTGAGTGGAGGAACGCGCCAGGACAGCATGCGCGTGGTCGAGACCGACGACGGGCTTGTCTCCGAGCGTGTTGCTCAGCGCCTGGTCAACTTCGATGGCGCCGAATTCCATCTGCCAAGCTGGTTCCGCGTCGATATTCCCTATCCGCGTTCGGCAGGACCGGGTGGTCCGCTCCACGTTCTGGTGGCGGCCACGCCGATAGACGAGAATTCGTCCGCCTTTTATTTCGTCCGCATGCGCAGGGTGACCGGCTGGAAGTGGCGGCTCTGGCAGCTGACCTGGCGGCTCTATCTCGATCGAGCAGCATGGAACGTGATCGAGCAGGATCGCGTGATCCTGGAATCGCAGCGCGGGTTGGAGTCGCGCCGAGGCGAGCACCTCGTGGGGTCGGACCTCGGCGTCATTCGCTTGCGCATGCTCCTCCAGCGCGAGCTGGCCAATCAGGACGCTCGCGGTGTTCCGCTTGGACCACAATGACCTGAGCTGCTCAGTCTAATGGGACGGCTCGACGGTCGCAACATCATCGTAACGGGCGCGGGAAGGGGACTGGGCCGGGCCTTTGCCGCGCGCATAGCGGGTGAAGGCGCCCGCGTCGCGGTAGCTGAGATCGACGCTTCGCTCGGCGATGCGACTGCCAACGCCCTACGCGCGGTCGGGGCTGACGCCATTTCTCTAACCGTCGACATCGCAGACTGGGCGCAGGTAGACGCCATGGCGGCCACGGTGGCGGAACACTGGGGCGGCATTGACGGCATCGTGAACAATGCAGCTATTGCCATCGGCCTCGGCGGGCAGCGCTTCGACGCCATCCCCCAGGAAGAATGGGATCGGGTCATGACGGTCAATGTGCGGGGCACGTGGAATTGTTGCAAGGCCGTCGTGCCCTATATGCGCGCCCGCGGCAAGGGCAAGATCGTCAACGTCGCCTCAGACACGGCGCTGTGGGGCGCCACCACGCTGCTGCACTACGTCGCAAGCAAGGGCGCCATCATCGCCTTGACCCGCGCCCTGGCCCGGGAGCTCGGCGACGATAACATTGCAGTGAACGCCATCGCTCCAGGCCTCACCATGACCGAAGCCGGCCAGCTTGTCGCGCCGGAGCGACAGGAGCTCTACATCGACGGCCGGGCCATGCGCCGCGAACAGCAGCCCGCCGACGTCGTCGGCAGCGTCGTGTTCCTCCTCTCCGACGACGCCGACTTCATTACCGGGCAACTGCTCGCCGTCAACGGCGGCTTTGTGCTGCACTGAGCGGTCACGCTGCCTATGATCCCCACTCCCACTCGTGAATGTTCCAGCTGACGTCCTCGGCGAATGGCGTTGGCCCTCGCAGCGCGGACGCGAACGGAATCGGCTGCACGTCCCAGAAGAGCGAGAGGATCGCCAGCTCTTCGCTCACCAGCTTTGCCATCTGCATCATGTACTGGGCCCGCTCGCGGGGGTCCAGAGTGGTCTCGTATGCATCGGCGAAGCGATCGTAGTCGAGGTGCGACCAGCCTCCGGCGGTTGCCGCCGCTCCACCGATTCTGGGCGGTGGAGATACGCGCGGTGGTCAAATTCGCAAGGCTTCCGGCCCCACCGTTGGACATCGAGCGGAAGGTCGAGCGGGCCTCGAGGAGGTCACGCCTTCCAGAGGGGTGCGAACTGGGTGGCCACGACGTGCTCGTAGGGAACCGGCTTCGAAAGGAGGCCGATTCTCTGCGCGAACCCATTGACTCCCGCAATCGCCTCTTCAGAGATCGAGGCATCGTAGTACAGAGAATCACGGGCGATCAGGTCGGCGATGATGCTCGTCTCCTCCGCTGGAAAGTGGAGCTGCTGGCCCACTTTGGTGGCGAGGGACGGGTCCGCCTTCAACGCTTGCTGGGTTCGCACAATCGCCCGCACCGCGCCGGCTGCCTCCTCTGGGTGCTCTTCGATGAATCGATCGCTGGCCAGCAGCGCCGGGAAGGTGTAGCCGCGCGCGGAGGGCGGTCCGTCACCGCGGCGGATGTCAAGAAGCACGGTGGCGACCCCGTGGCGGACCGCGTATTCACACCGCATGCCATTGCCCCAGAACGCATCCGCGATTCCTTCCTCTATCGCCTGGACCCCCACGCCGGCCCGATTGTGGTCACCGGTCCGCGGGGCCGGTGGGGAGACGATGCGCACGTTGTCGCGCTCCAGGTCGATGTCCGCGTCCTTGAGGAGCTGCCGCAGGAGCAGGCCGGGCGGGCCCGAGGCGCTGATGCGCAGGCCCTTGATGGCGTTGACATCGCCCTTCTTGATACCCAGCTCCTTCCGCACGCCCATAAACCAGTAGGCGTGGTGTGAGAGCGCGCAGAGAAGCTTTGCTCCCTCCCAGTCCTTGAACTCTCTCAGTCCCAGATACGCGGAAAGCCCATAGAAATCCAGGGTGCCGGCCCGTATTTCGTCGCCGGCGCTCTTTGGCTCGAAGACGAACTCGGTGTCGACTCCCTCAGCCTTGAAAAAACCGAGCTCCACCGCGGCGGTCGCCACGAAATATGATGGGGAGACAACGTCAGAAACGCCTAACCGCACGGGCCAACCTCCTGGAAGCGTCTGTATTCATGAGTCTGAAGGGCCGAAGCTCGGGCGACGCAAGCGTGATTGCGTCCAACAATACACGGTCCGCGGGTGATA
>JAERMM010000201.1 GCA_016844585.1 Chloroflexota bacterium
CCCTGCAGGAGCGTGCTCTTGCCCACGGTTCGCGCCCCGTTCAGCACGACCACAGGCTCTTCGTTCAGCCGCCGCGCGATAACCGCTTGCAGATGCCTTGTGACAACGCCAGTCGGAAGATTGGCCATTCGTCTCTCATTTCTGCGAGTCCCGCAGGCCTCTGGCGGCACCCTCGGAGTGACAATCCTTCAGCATCGGGTGATCGTTACCTTCTGCAACTGAGATAATATCCCGCAGGAGACGGGCCATAAATCCCCTAGTAGTCGTCTCCTATATCCTCCACTAGACGGGAATCGTGGCGCTCCCCTATCGAAAACTGCAGGTGGCCGCCGACTTCCGATCGATGATGCAGGAGGCAATGGGGAAGCAGATGAGCGACGTCTCGCTGCGGCTGTGGGCCCCAAAGGGAGCAGGTCGCGCCGACCATCGAGGACCTCACGGATCGTCGCATGGCCATCAGCGAATTGGTCGGCAACTACCCGACGGGCGCCTGGGGCGAGGAGTCCCGGTCAGCAGGCTCGCTGCATTCGAGTGGAGCGGTCCGCAGTCGAGTTGCCGCCCTGAACGGAGTCCGCCGGAGGCCGCCCGTATAATTCGGGCAGTCTGTGGAGATCCAAATGTACGAGAAGACAGTCCTCGACAATGGACTGCGCGTGCTCAGCAGCGAGCTTCCTCACACTCGGTCCGCGAGCGTCAGTCTGTTTGTTGGGGCTGGGTCCCGCTACGAAGACGACGACGTCGCGGGAATCTCACATTTTGTGGAGCACATGCTGTTCAAGGGCACAACCAAGCGGGAGACACCCCGCGAGATCGCCGAGGCGATCGAGGGCGTCGGCGGGGTGATGAACGCTGCCACTGACAAGGAGCTGACCGTCTACTGGGCCAAGGTGCCTGTGACTCATTTCGCGGTCGCCATGGACGTGCTCTTCGATCAGCTCCTGCACTCGCGCATAGACCCCGTGGAGCTGGAGCGCGAGCGAAACGTGGTGATCGAAGAGCTGGCGATGATCGAGGACAACCCCGGCGAGATCGCCGGGCTGCTGCTGGACGACCTGATGTGGCCAGCACAGGCGCTCGGGCGCGACATCGCGGGGAGCCCGGAGAGCGTGGCCGGCATCTCACGCGACTCTATGGTTTCCTACATCAGCTCTCAGTACGTGCCGGAGAACGTCGTAGTGTCCGTGGCTGGGAGCCTCAACCACGGCCAGGTGCTTGGCGAGGCGCTGGAACAGGTGGCGGGGTGGCAGCGGCGCCCCTTCAAAGGGTGGCAGCCGGCGAGAGACGGCCAGACCGCGCCGCGCGTCGCCCTACGCTCCAAGAGAACGGAGCAGGCGCAGATACTGATCGGCTACCCGTCATACTCGGCATTTCACCCCGACCGATACACACTGGATGTGATGAACACGATTCTCGGCGAGGGGATGAGCAGTCGCCTCTTCCTGGAGATACGAGAGATTCGCAGTCTGGCTTACGACGTTCACTCGGGCGCGGGCCACTTCCTGGACACCGGGGCATTCGTCGTGAGCGCCGCGGTAGATCCGAAAAAGACCGACGAGTGCATCCGCGCAATTCGAGGCGAGCTGGACAAGCTTCGTTCGGCGCCGGTGCCGGAGACCGAGCTGGTCAAGGCCAAGGAGTTCATCAAAGGACGCATGCTCCTTCGGATGGAAGACTCTCGGGCCGTCTCTTCGTGGAACGGTGGCCAGGAGCTGCTGCGGAACGAGATTCGCTCTATCGACGACATTGTTGAGGCCGTCGACGCGGTGACGACGGTGGAAATCCAACGTGTAGCCGCCGACGTGATCCGCGATGACCGAGCCAACCTGGCTATTGTCGGTCCCTATCGCAGCCGCGAGCGTTTCGAGAAACTGTTGGCCTGAGCTAGCCGGCCGGGGGCAGCGCCTCGAGGGCCGCCAGCACCCGTTCGGCGGTGAACGGGGTGGCACGAACGCGAACGCCGACGGCGTCGTAGATCGCGTTGCAGATCGCCGGGGCCGCGCAGGGGATGGAGACCTGGGCCACGGCTTTCGCGCCGAAGGGTCCTGGGCCGTCGCCGTTCTCGATGAGCGTGGCTCGGAACTCTTTGGGGATGTCCATCATCAGAGGCAGGCGATACTGAAAAGCGTCGCCATTCAGGATCTGCCCCTCGTCATAGTGCATCTCCTCGAAGAGCGAGATGCCGATGCCCATGATGGCCCCACCCTCGATCTGGCCCTGTGCGGATCGGTAGTGGAGTGCGTGGCCCGCGTCGGCCACCGCTGAGTAGCGAAGCAGCCGCACCTCGCCGGTCTCGCGATCGACCTCGACCTCGACCGCCGCGGCGCCGGGCGACCAGTGGTCCGGGGCCCCGAAGCTGGGCTCGTCGGTCTCCGGGCTCGTCCACGAGCCATCGGCCTCGAGACGTGGCCCGCCTTCGAGTGCTGCAACCAGGTCCGCGAGGCCGTGATCCTCGACTCCTGCAACGAGTCGTCCGTCCGCGATCTGCCACTCGCCGGGCTTTCCGCCCCACACCTCTGACGCGGACTCGACGATCAGCTCGCGGAGGTTGAGGCATGCCGTCTGCACAGCGCCGCCCATTTGAACGGTCGTGCGCATTGAGCTGACGCCTGTGAAGAACAGCCCGTTGTCGGTGTCCGGTTCGGTTACCCGAACCTGGCTGGTCGGGATCCCCAGGCTCCGAGCGGTGATGATTCTGAGCATCGTGTGGCTGCCAGCGCCATTCTCGGCTGTGTTGTGCGTGATGGTGACGCAGCCGTCGGGGTCGAGAGTGGCGCGTGCGTTCGCCGCTCCCGTGCCGGGACCGGTGCGCAGCATCAGGGCGAGCCCACGACCCCTTGCGACCCGCCCGTTGGCGTTGCGCTCCTCGGGCGACGTTGGGCGGCCATCCCAGCCGATGCCCTCGACGGCCTGCCGCATCATCTCTTCCAGGTCGGTGTCCAGCGGCACGGCGATGTCCGCTTGGCCGTGCTTTGTCCCGACTCTCCAGGCCTCGGCGTGATGCTCGCCGCGACGCAGCGCATTTAGCCGACGGAACTCCATCGGCTCGATGCCCATCTGTGCAGCGACGCTGTCGATCGCGGCCTCGATGCCGAACGTGGTTTGCGTCTTTCCGGTGTTGCGGAAGAAGGAGCCGGGCACCTTGTTCGTGTACGCCGTCCGGGCTCGGACGCGGAAATTCGGTACGCGGTAGGCGCCCCACGAAGATGCGACACCGTTGCGCGTAGCCGCGAATGCGCCGCCGGTCTTGTATGCGCCGGTGTCCACGTCGAGCAGGACGTCGAGCGCGATGATCGTTCCGTCCGACCGCATGCCGACGCGGGCTCGGTAGACCATCGCATGGCGTGAGGTGAGGCGGAAGCCCTCCTCGTCGGTGGCCACGTACTTGACGGGTCGCCCGAGCTTGCGGGACAGAGCGGCCGCGGCCGTCAGATGAGGCGAGAAATGCTTCGAGCCGAATGTGCCGCCGACGTACGGCACATGCACGCGCACCTGCTTGCGGTCGACGCCGAACAGGTGCGCCGTCTCCTGCACCAGGCCGTGTGGATTGCCGATGGGCATCCAGTATTCGAAGATTCCTTTGGTGGCATCCACGAGCACAGTCGTGGCTGGTTCCATCGGGTGCGCATAGACCATCGGCGACACGAACGTCTCGTCGAACACGCGGTCGGCCGCGGCGAGGCCTGAGTCGACGTCGCCCCACTCGACACTGTCCTCGAGTGTCAGGTTGGTGCCCAGGTCGTCGTGGATCAATGCGGCGCCCGGCGCAAGCGCCTCCTCGACGGAGAACAGGACCGGAAGCGGGTCATATACAACGTCGACCAACTGAGCCGCTTTCCGCGCCGTCCGCAGGTCCACCGCCGCGACCATGCCAACCAGGTCGCCGTCATAGCGGGAGCGGTCAGTCGTGATAAAGAGCGGCTCGTCCGACGTTGACTTCGCGGTGTAGTGGACGCCGAACTCGCCTACGTTGCCGGGATGCAGAACGGCAAGCACGCCCGGCACGGCCTCCGCGGCCGCAACATCCACCGAGACGATCCTGGCATGAGAGTGGCTTGTGCGGACCGCGGCCGCGTAGATCAAGTTGGGCGGATCGGGCAAGTCTTCAGCATATTTAGCCTGTCCTATGACCTTGAGTCGCGTGTCGACGCGCGGCTCGTCCTGCCATCGTTCGAAGGGTTGGGGCTCGCGCGCCGACCGTGGGCTCCGCGTTTGCATCTGCGTCATGGGGGCACTCCAATCGGCCTGCTAGCGTCCCACCGAGGCCAGTGCCCTGGAGACGAACTCTCTGACCTCGTCGGCCTCGTTGTTGAATTCTTCCGTGGTCGTGTTCACGTAGCGGATGCCGGGCTGCAGCTGGTTCTCAGCGGGAACCCCATCCTTTGAGATATCGGTGCGAAGCGAGGCGAGACCCGTTGCCGCTTGCCAGGCCAACTGGCCTTCCCGCGAGACCAGCCAATTGACGTACACGGCTGCCGCGTTCGGATGCGGCGCCTGGTTCATGATGTTGATCGTGCCGCCACCTACGCCAACTGGGGTTCCCTCTTTGAATCGGCCGGCCGGCACCCGCGAGATCGGAAGCCCCTGCTCGACCGCGAGCGCCATCCCGGAATCTGAAAGGAAGAGGCCGATCGGATACTGGCCGGTCGCAACCCAGTCGATCATCTGGCGCTGGTCGGCGCTGATCGTGACTTCTGTTTCGGTGAAGAGGCGCTGCACGAACGGGCGTCCGAGGTCCGGGTGCCGGTACATGAACCAGACCTGGTTCCCTCCCCCGCCAAGCTGACGAACGTCCGTGGAGACCATCTTGCCCTTCCACTTCGGGTTCAGCAGATCGAGGTAGGAGCTGAATTCGCTGACGTCGACGACTTGGGTGTTGTAGGCGACAGTGACCTGCGGACTGCCCTGGAACCCCAGCGTGACGAGAGGCTCTTGCCCATCGAGCCACCACAGTCGGTTCTCCTGCCAGGCCGACGTGTCCGTGATCTCGGGAAGGACGAAGATCGGGACGAGTGGATCGACGGCGCCAATTGGCTTCAGAGTGATGACGGAGCTGCTCGCCAGGCCGATCAGCGCGTCCGGGATGTACTTGCCGCCCTCGCGCTCGGCGATGATGCGGGACAGCACGTCGACCGGGTTCGCGAAGGTGCCGTCGACCTTGACGCCGGGAAAAGCCTTTTCGAAGCCATCGATCGTCGCGGCGCGCGCTCGACCGGCGGCCAGCGCTCCGTAAACGTTGACCCGGCCCTCCTGCTTTGCCAATTCGACCATCTGCGCCCAACGCCCCTGCGCGGCGGCGCCGTCGGACGATGACTCGCGTAGCCCGCCGCTCGGTTGCGCGCCCGTTGGAGGGGCGCTTGGCTGCTGGCACGCCAACAGCATCCCGCCGCCGGTGGCAGCGAAAGCTTGAAGGAACGATCGCCTCGTCAAGCCGCGTTGTCTTGGAGCCTCGTTGGCCAGGGTTCAGCCTCCCTACTATGAATTCTCGCCGCTTCCGATTATGGGAGGGGGCCGGCGATTGTTCAACTCGTTTGAGACGAGCTTGTGCCCGGAAACGACCCCGTTGTGACTCGCCACGGCCGTAACATCATTAGCAGATACGATTCCACGCTGAGGAATTCTCATGGCCCAGCCCACGTCCCACCCCGGAAGGCTCGATGCGCCGGACCTGAT
>JAERMM010000202.1 GCA_016844585.1 Chloroflexota bacterium
CTGGTACCGTGACTGAGCTAGATGCCACGACCCTCCGTGAACAAAGGAAGATCAGGGAAGTTGCCCGCGAGTACCGGCGGGCCGGATATCAAGTGTTCGTCGAGCCGGGGGGACCGTTGGTGCCCGACTTCCTTGGCGACTACCGTCCAGATGTAATTGCTATAGGTGACCAAGAATCCGTGGTAATTGAGGTTAAGTCTGTCCGCGGTTTCGATCGTTCGGACGTGACCCATGATGTGGCATTGCGGGTCAGCAAGCAGCCTGGCTGGCGTTTCGAGCTTGTTATCACCAACCCTCGTCGGGGGAGCCTAACAAACGAGCAAAACCCCTGGGACTTGCTTGTGGTGGACAACCACCTGAAGCAAGTTCGCGACCTGTCTGAATCTGGGCAGCTTCACGCGGCCTTCCTACTACTCTGGGCCGACGCCGAAGCCCTTCTGAGACACCTGGCTCGGCAGGAGGGGATTCTGGTCAATCGGCTTTCGCCACCGCAGATCGTGAAGGAACTCGCTACTCAAGGCGTACTGGACCGCCGAGACTACTCACCTCTGGAAGAGGCGGCAGCGGTGAGGAATGCATTAGCCCACGGTGTCGGTCCTTCGGCAGTCGATCCACAATTGCTGAAGAAGCTGCTTGCCGTGACCGAAGGGTTGCGCGAGGAAGTCCAAAGCGCCGCCTAATACCGCTGTGCCGCGTTCAGATATAGGACCAATGACACAATAGGATGCATAAGGCGGAGCGTACCATGGCGATTCGCATCCCCTCGATCCGCACGATCAGCGATCTTACGCGCGACGCGCGAGCGCTGGTGGCCGAAGCTCGGACCAGACAGGAGCCGATCGTCATTACCCGGCGTGGTCGTGAAGTAGCGGTTCTGCTGCCGACTGAACTGTATCGACGACTTGAGTCGCAGGCGGCGCCGCGCATCGCGAGCCCACGGCTTGCGCAGCCACAGGACGCAGGTCGGTTCACAATGACAATGACCGTGAACGAGTCTCCGAGTGGCGCGAGCTAGTACATGAACGATTGACGCGAGTGCGCGTCAAACCACTCGGCGCAAAATGTAAGCCAGGTTGCTGCCTGTCGAAGCTACTCCGCCAACGCCTTCAGCAGCGAGTCGCGCACAACCTGGGAGAGGGACTGCCCGTTCACTCTGCACACCTCCTCGATCTCTGCCACCTCTTGCACGGTAAGCCGCACCGAGAGCACCGCGGTTGCGCTCTTAGCTTTGGCCGAAGCGACCGCCGTTACTTCTTCGCCCAGAGCATATGCGTCATCATCAGTTGCCGTCATTGGTTGCTCCCCTGATATCTCGTGCGGCGGTGCGTGTTTGCCTCAAACGCCGTCACCGGCCTCCAGATGGCGAATCTGCCGGTTGGCTCGACGGGCACACACAACAATCTACCACCTGCCATTGGGCCAACCATGATAAGTGCGGCGCGCCGATCGGTGCCAGCGTTTAAGAAGCAACGCGGTGCGCCTTGATGAACCTCGAGAATCTCGATGAGCGCGACGCAATGGTTGAGGTGACGTTGGCCGCGGCCAGCGCCGTCGAAACCTGCTGAACCGATAGATCGTAGGCGGCAAGGGTGGCGTAGCTGACCCGCACCTGCCACTCGCGTTGAAGCCCGCCAGACACGTTGACGGCTGCGACCCCGAGAACCGACTCGAGCGACGGACCGATCTGGTTGACTGCCACGTCGTACAGGTCGTCGAGCGCGGCCCCAGTGAGCGCGACGTTGATGATCGGCGACTCGTCCGGGTCTGGCTTTCGCGACCGATGGATCGAGCGCGTCGGCGGGGAGCCGGCTGCGGATACGGGCGATGCGGCGCTCGACCTCGAGCGAGGCCATATCTGGATCGGCGCCCTCCACTAGCTGGAGGCGGACCACTGATCGACCCTCGCGCGAGGTGGGGCTGATGCTCTCGATGCCCTCGACGCCGGCGACGACGTCCTCAATCGGCCCGGTGACGAGCTGCTCGACGTCGAGTGCAGATGCCTGCGGGTACCGGGTCGTCACGCTGACGCTCGGATAGCTCAATTCAAGGGCGGCAGACGATCCACCTTCAGGTAACCGTGAGCACGGCTCCCATCAGCACGACCGCGAGCACCGCCATAACGACGGGCCATGGATGACGGACGGCGAAGCGGGTCAACGGACCCACTCGTCCAAGGGATCAGAATGTCGATTCAGCGCCATGTCCGGAAACTCACTTCAGCGCTCTCCCGGCGAGCCAGGCTTCCATATCTCCGAGTGTATTGCGGCCCACCAACCCTGTCCAAACCTTTGGGTCAGGGCAACTTGTTCGCGGGCGCGTCACAACCCGACGGAGTGGTCCTAATCGGCTCCGCTCTCCCCGGTTTCTTCTTCAAGCCCTTCGATAGGGTAGTCTCCACCTATTTCTGAAAGCCGCTCGCGAGCTAGCCGTTCAAGACGACGAGCCTGTGTGACCAGCGTTCGGCGTAATCCATTAGAGACTTCACGCTCGCTTATGACGCGGGCCAAACTAGCGATAGTGCTGGCCCGCCGAGCGATCCTCACATCCGGATGTTTGCGCAGGTCATACACATCGGGCGGCACGATTCGCCCGCGGAAGGAGTCTGGGAGTTGGACCAGACCCGTCTTAGCCACATCTTTTTCGTTTAGAACCGCTCCAAAGCTGGAGGCCACTAGCACTTGCTGGAACACCGTGTACTCCGCCGCGTTAAGGAACCTTGCCACTTCCAACTTGTCGGCTATCTCCTCCAAATGGAACAAGGGCCACATCTCAACATCAAGAACCTCGAACGGATCGAGAACGTTCATCGCTACGGCATCGGTTCGTTGATTGGTCAGATGCCGACGAATTCTAGTCCTCAGCAGTTCCTGAGTCTGGCCAACGTAGATGGGTTCTCCGTCGTAGTCGTAGAACGCGTAAACGCCGAACTTAGCATTCCCAACGACCCGGTCAGCGCCGTCTCGCAGAGTTAGGCAACGGTCGATCTCTCGACGGATAGCTGCTACCTCGGCTGGGGTCCTGGGGCTGGATCCGCGTGGCGATGGACTACTCAACCTCGCCTCGCACTAAGCCTCGCGGATCAGCGTACGCGGATTCGCCGGTAGAAAAGCACTCCCTCTGAGCATCTCGTTTACGACAGGATTCAGATAGTTCTGAGCTATCCATTCAATCACCCGGACGCAAACGGCATCACCAAAACCGAAGAGCGCCTGATTTGCGGTGGCCGTGATCTTGAAGTCATCAGCTCCCATGAGACGGGCACATTCTCGCGGAGTTAGAAGCCTCGCGAAATAGTGACCGTCTCCACCCTTAAAGAGAATCTGTCGGCCGCTTCCGCCGCGCGGGGTGCGGAGGCATCCAGCGACGCCGTCCGTCCGCAACTCGGCCATGGACTTGCCTTTACGCACCCGCCGAAATACGGTGCCGTAGGACCATCCGTTGCCGCCAATCATGCGATCGGCGATCGCGCGGTGCTTGGGGCTCATTTGGCTCAGAAGGTAGGTCGCTCGCGTTTCGGACCACCATTCAGGCGCATGCTCAGAAAGCGCTTCGAGGATGTCCTCAAGAACGAGTTCGCGAAGAGGGGGCGCTGGAAGAGGACGCAACGCCCAGCGGATTCCGGGATGCGTGAAGATAAACTGCGCCAGCGCCTTTGGCCGGGCTTCGCTTCCGCACATGGCTAACGTTTCTCTGACCTCTTCACGGCTGCAGGGCTCCCCCATAACACCAACAACGAACAACCGCGGTCTACTCTGCGGAACGAACGCTGCGGCATCGAGGATGAATGCGTCGACCGAATAGCCCAGATGGTTGAGCGCGAGAAGCGCGTCCTGAAAGTCAGCACCACCATTGGAGGTCAAGAATCCGGTGACATTCTCCAGCAGCACGAGCGGCGGCCGCCGGTTTTCAAGTTCATCGAGAATCCTTATAAAACCCCAAAAAGCACCCGACTGAGAGCCAAGGAGCCCGAGCCGAGCGCCGGCAAGGGACAGATCGTTGCACGGGAAGGATGCCGTTGCTAGCGTCACTGTGGGCACATTCTCGACAGGGATTCGATGAATATCTCCGATGACGAAATGTTCTGCAGCGTCCGGAAAATGGCCACGGTACATCTCGTGCTTGTCAGCGTCGATGTCATTGGCGAAGATCACACGCCAGCCGTGGCCCTCAAGACCCATGCGCATCAGGCCAATTCCGGCGAAAAACTCTGCGACAGTCTTGTCGGGAACGCCCGGATGCCCATAGCCGGGCTCGGCTGGACCTTCGCGGATGACCTCAAGCACCGTGGCCACACATCCCTCCACGTCCTCCTTAATGTCGCTTTCCCAGAACCGCGCGACCGTCCAACCCTGCTGTAGCAGTTCACGCGTGACCCTGCAGTCCCGCTCCATGTTCGTCCTGATCTTCCGAAGCCAGTACAAGCGCGACGGCGTTTCGCGGAATTGATGCTCTAGCGTGGCAAGTTTGCGACGACGCCACTGATTGCCATGCCAGTAGTCACCATCGATGAATAGGGCCACGTGACAGGCCCGGAGGATAAGGTCGGGCTTTCCTGGCAGGCTGGCAATGTTGGTTTCGGATTCGATGCCAGCAGCAGCGAGCGCATCTCTCAGGACCCGTTCGGGCTCCGTGTCAGCAGAGTGCACGGCCCGCATGATTGATGAGATATCTCGCGTTGACGGAGGAGGAGCACCGCCGGTGACAAGGTACGACGCTGACGTTTCGGCCACAGGCTATACCGCCCTCGATGCTGTGGAACTGCCGGCCGTAGTATAGGACGGGCTGGCGGAAAAGTCTAGCTCACATGTTCTGATCAGGGTCCAGGGCGGACCCAGTGGCGCCAGCGTCTCGATCGAGCGCGGACAAGCAGAAAGGTCAGACGATGCGGACCGTGGACGGCCATTCCCGTGCAGAGCTTCCGCACCCTGTTGGCCAATCTGGCTACCCCAGTCAAGAACCGGGTGATCCCGCGCGGCGGCAACGCCAAGTCTGCCTTCGACATGATCACGCATCCGACACCGCTGCAGGAGCGCGCCTTCGCTCTCTTGGGCCTTTCGCCAGGCTCGATGTAGACAGAGCGATATGCCCTTTTGCCCTATTTCGTGCCTAATTTGCCTCCGAAGCGCTGGAAGTTCGGTCTAACGGACTATCGAGGGAACAAGACCCACAATCGGCACATTCATTTAGAAGAGTCCGAGGCGATGGGACTCAACATTGAGCGACTCGAAGAACCGGGCAGCGAGACACTTCAAGACCTGGTGCTG
>JAERMM010000203.1 GCA_016844585.1 Chloroflexota bacterium
GCCGCCGGACTTCGCGGAGTTACTGGCCCGTGTCGGCGTGCCGCTGGTGCCGATAGGAGTGTGGCTATGACCGAACATGCGGTGGTGATCGCCGGAGGAGGTCCGACAGGGCTGATGTTGGCGGGCGAGTTGGCGTTGGCGGGGGTCGACGTTGCCATGGTCGAGCGGCGCGCCAGCCAGGACCTCATCGGCTCGCGCGCAGGCGGTCTGCACTCACGCACCATCGAGGTCCTCGATCAGCGCGGAATCGCTGATCGGTTCCTCTCGCAGGGAAAGGTGGCCCAGGTCGCGGGGTTCGCCTGGATCCCTTTGGACATCAGCGACTTTCCCACGCGGCACAACTACGGGCTCGCGCTGTGGCAGAACCACATCGAGCGCGTCCTGGCCGGCTGGGTCGGCGAGCTGGCGGTGCCGATCTATCGCGGACGTGAGGTGACCGGTTTCGCGCAGGACGACAACGGCGTCGACGTCGAGCTGTCCGACGGCCGTCGAGCTGTCCGACGGCCAGTCGCTACGGGCGGACTATCTCGTCGGGTGCGACGGAGGAGGCAGTCTGATCCGGAAAGCCGCCGGCATCGAGTTCCCCGGGTGGGATCCGACAACGAGCAACCTGATCGCCGAGGTCGAGATGGCCGAGGAGCCGGAATGGGGCTTACGCCGCGACGCCCTCGGTATCCATTCCTTGAGCAGGTTGGAGGATGGGGGGCCGGTGCGGGTCCTGGTGACCGAACAGCACGTCGGACACACCAGTGAGCCCACCCTGCGCGATCTCAGCGAGGAGCTCATCGCCGTCTACGGGACCGATTTCGGGATCCACAGTCCCACTTGGATTTCGAGATTCACCGATATGGCTCGGCAGGCAGCTTCCTACCGCAAGGGACGGGTGCTGCTGGCCGGCGACGCCGCACACGTGCATTACCCGGCGGGCGGACAGGGCCTCAACATCGGTGTGCAGGATGCGGTGAATCTGGGGTGGAAGCTGGCCCAGGTCGTCAAGAAGACGTCGCCAGAAAGCCTCCTCGATACGTACCATACCGAGCGGCACCCGGTCGCTGCCATCGTGTTGCGCAACACGATGGCGCAAGTCGCGCTGCTCCGCACAGATGACCGCACCAACGCCTTGCGCGAGACCATGTCCGAGCTGCTGGGCATGGACGAGCCTCGCAAGCGGGTCGCCGCGATGATGTCTGGTCTCGACATTCATTACGACCTCGGCGAAGGACACGCGCTGTTCGGACGCCGCATGCCCGATCTCGACCTGGTCACCCCCCACGGCCCGCTGCGGGTTTTCACCCTGCTGCACGATGCCCGCCCGGTGCTACTCAACCTCGATGAGCCCGGCGGCCTCGACATCACTCCATGGGCGGATCGGGTTCGGTTGATCGACGCCAAATACCTCGGTATCTGGGAGCTTCCGGTACTTGGCGCGGTCACTGCTCCCACTGCCGTGTTGATTCGGCCCGACGGATACGTGGCCTGGGTGGGAGACCGAACCCCCCTGGGGCTCCCTGACGCGCTAACCACCTGGTTCGGACCACCCACTGCGGCGTAGCTGATTCTGTTAGGATCTCTTAGCCTCACATGCCACGGACAAGCCCTCTTCTTCGGCAACAAATACCCCTGTGTGATAGAACGGCGCGTCGATTTCGCCGTCCCTCGTTCGACGTAGCAGTAGGGACACATCAGCAAGAGGAGAATCCAATGCAGAAGATCACGACCTTCCTTTGGTTCAACGACCAGGCCGAAGAAGCGATGAACCAGTACGTCTCGATCTTCCCGGACTCCAAGGTGATAAGCGTCCAGCGGTGGGGCGACGAAGGACCCGGACCGAAGGGAACAGTCATGACCGCGAGCTTCCAGCTCGCCGGGCAAGAGTTCATGGCCCTCAACGGCGGTCCGCAGTTCACCTTCACGGAAGCGATCTCCCTGTTGGTGAATTGTGAGACACAGGAAGAAGTCGATGAATTGTGGGAGAGGCTCTCCGAAGGCGGAGAGGAAAGTCAATGCGGCTGGCTAAAGGATAGGTACGGCCTATCCTGGCAGATCATCCCGACGGCGCTATTCGAGCTGATGCAGGATCCCGACCCCGAGAAAGCGAAGCGAGTAATGAACGCGATGCTGCTGATGCGCAAAATCGACATAGCGGCGCTGAGGAAGGCTTGAAAAGGACGGAGGCCAGAGAGCCATGAAGGATCAAGCCGTCCAGAGCTATATCGACGCGATCCCAGAGTCGCACAGGCCGCTCTTCGATCGCTTGCAGTCGTTCATCCTCGAGCTTTATCAGGACGCGGAGATCGCAATCTCGTACGGGATACCTACTTACAAGGTGGGACGCAGTCGCGTTTACCTTGGCCTGTGGAAGAGTGGCGTGTCGCTCCACGCCGTCGACGCCGAGACGTTCAAGCAGCAACACCCCTCCATCAAGACAGGGAGGGGGAGCCTCAACTTCAAGCTCACCGACCAGCTGCCCGAGGCCGACATTCGCGACGTCATCAAGCGCGCGATCAGCCGTTCATAGGCTCGCCTGTTCGCTGCGATGATCGCTGCCTGGCATGCGAAGCGCCATCAGGGCAAAGGTCGGTGGACTTCAGCCGCCTTACTTCTTGCCAGCGAGGTTGTAGGCCACAGCAACGCGGATAAGGTCGCTGAGAGCCGCTTCATTCACTGGGTCGAGCTGGTGGAAATCTATGGCTCGGCTGGCTTTCGCTTCCAGTCCAGCATTGAAGAGGCCGTGCTGATCGTCCAGGGAAGCGCCCTTGAAGAAGTTGACCTTGACAGTGTCTTTGAAAGCTCCGACTGCGCAGACCATACCCTTGTGAGACCATACCGCGGTATCCCATTTCCACTCCTCGGCAATGTCGGGATGCGCGGCGAGGATGATTTGTCGCAATCGAGCAAAGAGCTCCCCACGCCAGTCGTTGAGCTCCACGATCCGGTTGTCGATCAATTCAGATGCGGTCATCGGGATGCCCCCTCATTTCGCTCGTCCATCAATCCTGTGGCGACCGACATACGGAATTCGACCGTCGGCCTCAAGGTTAAACACTCACATCTCCGGCACCACCGCGCGCGTGAATTCCAGCAGCGGCTCCGAGCGCTCGCCCAATCCCGCCGCCTCGATCACGCCGATGGCCTCGTCGCGGAAGCCGCGCGCTAACCGCTCGGCCTCTGGCCGCACGCCGAGCTGATCGAGCACCGCGGTCGCCTCGGCCGTCCCGTCGGGAGTGAGCTGTCGATCCTGCGCGAACAGCTCGCGCAGGCGATTCGCCATGGGCGAATCGGGCGCCGACAGGCCGATAACCACTGGCAACGTCTTCTTGCGGTTCGCGACGTCGAGGTCGCTGGTCTTGCCCGTCTGGTCGGCCGGCCCCCAGACGCCCAGAACGTCGTCCGCTGCCTGGAAGGCTAGTCCAAGGGCAAACGCTTCCTGCAAAGCGGGGTTTGCACCCACGCTGTAGGCCCCAAGCTCCGCGGCGCAGCGGAAAAGCGCCGCCGTCTTTCCCGCAATCATCTCGAGGTATTCGTCCAGCTCGATAGTTGGCTGGTCCTCCCACAACAGGTCCAGGTACTGTCCCTCGCACAGCCGACGGCAGGCTGCGTTTAGCCGCCGAACAGAACCAAGGGCGAGGGCTGGATCCATCGGCGGAGTGGCCTCCAGGATGGCCTGCTCGGCAAGGATCAGAAGCGCATCTCCGGCGTTGACGCCTTGCGCCAGGCCCCATACGGACCAGAGAGCTTCACGGTGACGGCGCATGTGACTGCCATCCTGGATGTCATCGTGAATCAGAGAGAAGTTATGCAGCAGCTCGACCGCGGTCGCGACCGGAACCGCTGGCCGCCAATCCCCGCCGACGGCCTCGGCTACGAGCAGACAGATGGCCGGGCGGAGCTGTTTGCCGGGCCCGCCGTCGTTGGATTCCAGCCATCCAAGGTGATAACGCAACATGCCGTACAGACCGTCGTAGCGCGGCTCCGTTGCGAGCAGATGCTCGACTGCGGTGCGAACAGCCTTGCCGTACTGATCGAGTCGCGACTCGACTGCTGTCACAGCGCCGCACGCTCGGGCAGTGGGACGCACGTCCTACGAAAAACGAGGGCCCAACGCCGCGCTAGATCGACCAACGAAATAGGGATACTGTCGGCAGCCATTTGCATCGCCATATTTTCGCGGAGGGGGGCTATCTCCGTCACGCAACCGTCACTTATCGTGTTGACAGGACCGACTGCCGTCGGCAAGTCGGGCGTCGCCCTCGAGGTGGCGAGACGCATCCACGCCGAGATCGTCAGCGCGGACTCGCGCCAGATCTACCGCTACATGGACGTCGGCACCGCAAAACCGACAGCCGCCGAGCGCGCTGGAGTAACCCACCACCTAATCGACGTCGCCTATCCAAACGAGCGCTTCTCGGTTGTGGACTACCGGCGGATGGGCGACACAACGCTGACTCGCATCGCGGCCGCTGGCAGGCCGGCGTTGATCGTCGGCGGCAGCCCCCACTACCTGCAGGCGTTGGTCGACCGTTTGCAGCCCACTAGTGGAAATGCGCTGCTACGCGCCTGGCTCACTCGCGCTGACGCGACGAATCCGCCCGAAGTGCTCGACGCCTGGCTGCGAGGCGTGGATCCAGTGGCTTACGGGAAGATCGAGCGCCGCAATCGCCGACGCGTGCTCAGGGCTATCGAGGTGACACTTACGGAAGGCCGACCGTTCTCCTTCGCGGGCCGTCAGAAATCAGCGTCGCTTCCTGCCGTCTGGATCGGCCTGCACCTCGACAGGCCAGACCTCCACGGTCGCGTCACCGAGAGGCTTGAAGCAATGATCCAGGCTGGTTGGATCGACGAGGTCCGCATGCTCCTCGCCATGGGCTACGCGGCGACCCTACCAGCCCTCAGCGCGACCGGCTACAGCCAGATAGCCGGAGTCGTAACCGGCGAGCTCACTCTGGACGGCGCCCTGACCAGCATCCGCCACGCTACTCACGCCTTCATCCGTCGCCAGGAGACCTGGCTCCGCGCTGAGCGTCGCATCCACTGGCTCAACGCGGATGCACCCGACCTCATCGACCAGGTCTTGGCAGCGATTGCGACCGATCCAGTGTCCTAAATGGAGGTCTCCGTCAGGGAGTTGGGCGCGCCCGTCGGGAACGAAGCATGGGCCGCCCACCCGTATAATCGGGTTCTCAGTCTGTTCGTCTTAAGACCTCTCCTAGGAGCGCCATTTGCAATTCGTGAAGATGCACGGGGCGGGCAATGACTTCGTGCTCGTGGACCTGCTCAATCCGCAGTCGGCGATTCAAGACAGCCAGCCAGACTGGAGCGAGTTGGCGCGCCAGGTATGCGACCGACACTTCGGGATTGGATCTGACGGTCTGCTGCTGGTCCTGCCATCGGCCAGCGCCGACGCGCGCATGCGCATGTTCAACCCCGACGGCTCGGAATCAGCAAGCTGCGGGAATGGAATCCGCTGCCTCGGCCGCTACGTGCGCGACCGGTACGGGCTCGGAGACCCTGCGCTACACGTCGAAACCGGCGCTGGCCCCACAACGATTACGGTCCGCAAGGACGGGCTCGTAACCGTAGACATGGGCCGGCCGATTTTCAACGCCGCCGACATCCCAACGACTATCATCGGCGACGACGCCCTGGACGTCACGCTGAGCCTGGACGGCGAACGGATCCCGGTGAGCTGCGTCTCGATGGGCAATCCGCACGCCGTGACCTTTGTGGAGCCCGGCATCCTCGACGCTTACCCGCTCGACTCGATTGGCCCCCGGGTAGAGCACCACCCGCTCTTCCCACAGCGCACCAACTTCGAGGTCTGCGAGGTCCTCGCGCCCGACCACATGCGAGTTCGCGTTTGGGAGCGGGGTGCTGGGATAACTCTCGCTTGTGGCACCGGGGCCTGTGCAGCCGCCGTGGTCGGCGCGATGACCGGGCGTATTCAGCCACCCGTCCGCATCGACTTGCCCGGCGGCCAGCTCGAAATAGATTGGAACAGGGAGGGCGCTGTGTTCATGACGGGCCCCGCGAAATACGTCTTTACGGGCACGTGGAGCACCCCCATCCCAACCCTCCTCCGCGTGGAGTCTCCCGCTCCCCACCAGCGAATGCTGGTCACGGCGGAGGCTTCCATTGTCGGTTGAGGCTCGCGGCATCCGACCGGCCAACCGCATTGCCAACCTGCCACCGTACCTCTTCGCCGAAGTGGACCGAAGAATCGCAGAGAAGCGAGCGGCCGGCTTCGACGTCATCAGCCTGGGCATCGGCGACCCCGATCTGCCCAGCCCGGACCACGTCGTCGCGGCGGCACAGGAGGCCGTGGCCGATCCGCGTCGCCATCGTTACCCCGACTATTACGGGCTCCCCGAGTTTCGTAAGGCGATCGCGCGGTGGTATGAGAACCGATTCGAGATCACACTCGACCCTGACAAAGAGGTCGTGCCGCTGATCGGATCGAAGGAGGGCATCGCCCACATCCCGTTGGCGTTCGTCGATCCGGGCGACGTCGTTCTGGTGCCCGACCCGGGCTACCCGGTTTACAGCATCGGAACGCTGCTGGCGAACGGCGAGCCCTACCTCATGCCGCTCCGCGCGGACAGCGGCTTCCTGCCGGACCTAGACACGATTCCAGAAGCAGTTGCCGACCGCGCTCGCATCCTCTGGATCAATTACCCGAACAACCCCACCGCCGCGATCGCGCCGATAGAGTTCTTCGAGCGGGTCGTCTCGTACGCAAGGCGACATGACATCCTGGTGTGCCACGACAATGCATACTCGGATGTCGCCTACGATGGCTACCGGGCGCCCAGCTTCCTCGAAGTGCCTGGAGCGATCGACGTCGGGGTCGAGTTCCACTCGCTATCGAAGACGTACAACATGACCGGCTGGCGCTCCGGAATGATGGTCGGCAACCGTACGGCCGTCGAGGCATTGGGCCGCGTGAAGACCAACGTGGACAGCGGCATCTTCGACGCCGTGCAGATCGCGTCGATCGCCGCGCTGGACGGCGACCCGCATTGGATCGAGGAGCGTAACAGGCGATTTCAGACGCGGCGCGACGCCATCGTCGCGACGCTCAAGAAGATTGGCATCGACGTGTCGGCGCCAAAGGCCTCGCTTTATATCTGGGCGCCTGTACCAGCGGGGATGAAATCGGTCGACTTCTCCCTGCGCGTTCTCGACGATGCCGCCGTCTGGGTAACGCCAGGCGTCGGCTTCGGCGCAAACGGCGAGGGCTACTTCCGCATCTCGCTAACCGTAGCAGACCATCGCCTCAGCGAGGCGCTAGAGCGCATCGAGAAACTCAACCTGTAGATGCTGAAGTCGGTGGTATCGAACCAGCTGGCCCTGGCGCGACCGTGGGGGCCCAACTCTGCAACGTTGTCACGCTGTCAACGTTGTCACCCAGGTCCATTCCCCGATTCAGGCACGAAATCGCCCACTCGACTGCTCGCGTGGTTGGTTGCGACCACGTCCCACAGACAACGGGAGGGGCCTCCACTATCGGAGGCCCCTCCTGCTATGCCGTCGGTTCTAGTGCCGCGTTAGCAGCCGAATGATTGTCCTCCATATGCGTTGAGGGGACAGGCCCTGTATGGCAGGTAGCCCGGTCCATAGACGTACGGGTAGCCATAGACCGTTGCTGCACTGCTACCCACTCCGTAATTCGGGTACACGCCATTGTAGTACGGCATCACGCCCATGTAATACGGGTTGTAGCCAAGATACGTGTTCGGGCTAACGTAGTCGTAGCCTATCGGGGCTGCGTTGACCTCTACCGCGCCGCGCGGCGTCAGGACTACCACGGAAGGCGTCGTGAGGCTGATCGGCGCGCCGTTGTAGATTGACGCGGCAATGGTCGTGCTGTTGGTTGCGCCGCCCGCGTACGTGGCCACGAATGTCAGGCTATGTGCGCCGTTGCTCAAGCGGCCCGTGTCGTAGATCAGCCTGAACCCGGTTGTCGTGTTGCTGGGTACGTTGTTGGGTGCGCATGAGCTCGAAACGTCGCGCACCGTGTCGATGCTGGCATCGGCAACGTACGGGGCGGTCGCATTCTCGCCATCGTACACGATGACACGAATCGGAGGCTGCCCGGTCGTACAGTTGACGGCGATGCCAGAGAATGTCGCCGCGCCGCCCAACGACTGTGGCGGCAGTGAATCGACGCTGAGGTAGGTCGCGTCGTCGGCCAGCGCCGTTCCGATCGAGGCGAATAGCAAGAGAGCGGCCAGGACGACGTTCAGGGACAGACGGTGATAGGAGCGCGGAAAAGCCAATGACACTGAACAACCTCCCCACAACGATTGGATCCTGGGCCTACCGCCCAGTCTCCGCGCAGTGTAACGCGTCAGGATAGCTTATGTCTTCCCCCGCCAACCCAGCGTTTTAGATTGGCGGCCACCAGTCGAGTCCGATAGCATGAGGCCCCTGAGGGGAGTGATCGATGCATGCGAAGCTGCTTGCCGGTAACGAAACGGTCCGAACGGGAGCCATGTTCGGGCTCATCCTCGGTCTCGTCCACGCGGTCTACGTCGCGATCAGCAATGGCTCGCATCTTGACGCGCAGGGGTTTCGGCTGCTCGACAATAGCCTGATGGCCGCTTTTGGCTTTCTCTTCGGCGCAGCCGGCTTCCGCGCGGGCC
>JAERMM010000204.1 GCA_016844585.1 Chloroflexota bacterium
GCGAGCGCTCAGCATGAGGATGGGGACTGCGCTCGTCCGCCGAACGCGGCGGCACACCTCAAATCCGTCGATCCCCGGGAGCATGACGTCCAGAACAATGACGTCCGGCGGCTGCCTGTTGACGGCCTCGATGGCGACAGTCCCATCGCTCGCCGATTCCACGCCGTAGCCCTCCGCCTTGAGGTTGTAGGCGATGCTGGCCGCAAGGTTGGGCTCGTCATCCACGACGAGGACTCGTGGCACTGCCTGACCCCCTCGATGCCCCACCCGCGGAGGATGGGGAATTAGTTAGCGACTTCAGCGGACCGAACCGGTGCCGACTTCGGGCATCTGACCCGTGGCTAGGAAGACGACCCGCTCGCAGATGTTCGTCGCGCGGTCCGCGATTCGCTCCAGGTTGTGGGCCACCCAGAGCAGCCAGGTCGCTCGATCGATCGTGCGAGGATCGTTGAGCATGTAGGTGAGAAGCTCGCGGTACACCTGATTGTAGAGCAGATCCACCTCATCGTCTTCCTCGGCAATCCGTCGAGCGGCATCCGCGTCCTTCTCGACGAACGCGTCCAGTGCACGATGCAGCATCCCCCGAGCGATGTCCGCCATACGCGGGATGTCCACCAGTGGTTTGAGCAGCGGCAGGTCGCCGTGCATCAACGTAATCTTGGCAATCCCCTCCGCGTGGTCCCCCATCCGCTCCATGTCGACGACGATGCTCAGAGCTGCGACGATGGCGCGGAGGTCGGACGCCATGGGCGCCTGCGTTGCAATGAGCTGAATGGCGTGCTCTTCGATTTGAAACCGAAGGCGATCGATCTCGTCGTCGCCCTCTATGACGCGGCGCGCCAGATCGTGATCGAGTGTTCGTAGAGCTGCAATGGAGCGGTCGAGCTGTTTCTCGACCATGCTCCCCATAAGCAGGATCTGCTCCTGGAGTAGCTGAATCTCCCGATCGAACCCGCTTCGCGTCCTCATTATCACTCCCGTCGCTGTCCATCCTGAGCCCGCAGGCGAAGGATCCGCGCCTCGAACGGGCACGGATTCTTCAGGCGGCGGCCTTCAGAAGGAGATCGGTCCACTACCCAAATCGCCCCGTAATGTAGTCCTCCGTCCGACGGTCCTGTGGGTTCGTGAAGATCTTACTGGTCGAGCCAACCTCGATCAGCTCACCGATGCGCTCCTCGCCGGCCAGCATGAAGGCAGTGTAATCCGAAACTCGAGCGGCCTGCTGCATGTTATGCGTGACGATGACGATACTAACCTCTTCACGCAGGACGCGAATCAACTCTTCGATCCGTAACGTCGCAATAGGGTCCAGGGCCGAGCACGGCTCGTCCATGAGAATGATCTCCGGCTCCACGGCAAGCGCTCGGGCGATGCACAGCCGTTGCTGCTGGTTGTCCACCTGACAGTGAGATGCCGGGCTCGCGCAGCTTGTCCTTCACCTCGTCCCACAGGGCCGCTCTCTGCAGGCTGCGCTCCGCCAGATCATGCAAGTCTCGATGCCCCGAATGAGAGCCCAGTCTTACACCGGCGACGACGTTATCGAAGACGGACATCGTCGGAAACGGGTTCGGGCGTTGGAAGACCATGCCCATCATGCTTCTGAGGGCCACTGGATCGACGTCCGCTTCATAGACGTTCTTTCCGTCAAGGAGCACTTCGCCCTGCACACGGGCACCCGGCACCACTTCGTGCATCCGGTTCAGGCAGCGAATCAAGGTGCTCTTTCCACACCCGGAGGGCCCGATGATCGCCGTTACGTGGTGCTCCTCGATGTCCAGCGTGATGTCGTTCAGTGCTTGCCGCCGCCCATACCAGGCGGACAGGTGGCGGACGTTCACACAGCATTCAGCGGGCTCGGGGATCGTGGAAGTGGCAGAGGGCGTGCTGATCGGGCTTCCAGCGTCGACACCCGCCACTGCCGGCCGCGGTGGGATCACACCTGTTGTCCCTGATTGAGGTGGATCGGGTTGAATTGCCAATTGCATTCGACTTCCCCTACGTTCGGCTTCGAGCTGCCAGTCGCACCGCAAGATTGATCACCAGGACGAGACCGAGAAGCAAGAGGGATGCCGCCCAGGCCTGTTGGTGCAGGTTTTCATACGGCCAGATGGCGTACTGGAAAATGGTGAGCGTCATGGCCGCGGTCGGCCGCGTTGGGTCGGTGTTCCAGAAATTGTTCCCCAGCGTCGTGAAGATCAACGGCGCGGTTTCTCCTGCCATACGAGCCACTGCGAGCATGGCGCCGGTAATGAGGCCTGTCGAAGCCGTCGGGATAACGACGCTCACGATGGTGCGCCAGCGCGGTACGCCCAACGCCAGCGACGCTTCTCGCAGCTCAGACGGAACCAAAAGGAGCACTTCTTCAGTTGTGCGCGCTACGATCGGAAGCGCGATCACCCCAAGCGCGAATGCCCCCGCGAGCCCAGAAAAGCCTCCCATGCGGGTGACGACGATGATGTACGCATAGATCCCGAACACGATGCTGGGCACTCCGGAAAGCACGTCCGCGGCGAACCGAACCGGCGCCGTGACTCTTGGATTGGGATGTTCAGACAGAAAAATCCCCGCGGCAAGGCCCACAGGGATGCCCCACAGGCAAGCCATCCCGACGATGATCGCGCTTCCCATGATAGCGTGAGCGATGCCGCCACCAGGCATGCCTATCGGGGAAGGAAGCTCGGTAAAGAGGGACGGCCTGATCGCCGCCATGCCGTTGATCACGACGTGGATCATCAGCAAGAGAAGCACCCCGGCTCCCAAAAACGCTGCCACTCCGCAAAGCGTTCGCATGGCGACGTCGGTCATACGTCGACGACGCTGAATGACGAGCGATGCTGACATCGTCAGGCCCTCCGTCCGCCGGTGTTCAATCGCCAGATGAGGATGCGGGCGGCGATATTCACAAGAATCGTAATGGCGAACAGGACCATGCCCGCCGCCATGAGGGCCGAGAGGTAAAGGGGCGTGTCGGCCTCGCGGAACTGGGTTGCGATGAGGCTCGCCAGCGTGGTTCCCGGCGCGAACAGCGAAGGCGAGATCTTGAAGGTGTTTCCCACCACCATGCTGACCGCCAGGGTCTCCCCTAGCGCCCGTCCGAGAGCCAGAATGATTGCCCCAACGATTCCACTCGCGCCGTACGGCAGAACGGCCCGTGCGATCGTCTCCCAGCGTGTGGCGCCGAGCGCGAGCATCGCCTCACGCTGCGACTGGGGCACGGCTCGGATCACGTCGCGTGATACAGCGGTGATGATCGGCAGCACCATCACTGCGAGGAGCACGCCGGCCGCGAGCAGGCCGATCCCAAAGGCGGGCCCGGAGAAAATAGGAAGGAAGCCCAGCGGCTTCCCCACCGCGGATTCAAACTGCCGTATCAACGGAACGACGACGAAAAGCCCCCAGAGTCCGATAATGACGCTGGGAATAGCGGCGAGCATCTCGATCAGGAACGACACCGGCGACGAGAGCCAGCGGGGCGCCAGCTCGACCAGAAAGATAGCCGCGCCGACACCAATCGGCACTGCGAGCACGAGCCCGATGGCGGCCACGACGACGGTACCGTAGATGGCTGGCAGCACGCCAAAGTCGTGAGTCACCGGGTTCCACGTCGTCCCGACCAGGAAGCCCGGCCCAAACTCGACTATCGCCTCCATCCCTCGCTCGAGGATCGAGAAGAGGAGCAGGAGGGTATTCAAGACGATGATCCCGGCCGCCACCCCCAGCAAAATCGAGAAGGTGGTATCGCCACGGATTCCGAACGCGCGACGCGGCGGCATCAAACGCAGAGCGCCTGCCGCTGCCCGGCTGATCGACGTTGGGGCTGTCATATCAATCCAAGGATACGAGGGCGATATTAGGAGAAGATTAAGGTCTCCTTACCAATGCTTCGGGATGGGCGACCTCTTATCATCTCTCTGTACCAATCTGTAGGCCCGTTGCAACCGATTGGGGTTCGCATGTTTGGGCGCATTCAGTGGCGCATCGCCGCCAGCTTTCTAGGCTTGCTGGCGCTGGTGCTGGTTGGCCTCGGGTTCCAGCTCTCCAGCCTCGTGGGCGATCAAGGAACGAGCGCGCTCGCCGCGGCGCTGGCCTCAGTGTTTGCGCTTGCCGTGATTCCTGCCATCGCTCTTTCCATCCTCCTGGCAAGGGCCACGGCTCAGCAGGTCGAACGTTCCCACGCATTCAGTGAAATGGAGGCGAGGCTGCATGGCCACATCAGCACGATCGACGACGAACGCGCGCGGCTGCGCGCGGTTGTCAGCCATCTCGTGGACGGGCTGGTCATAGTGGACCGTGACGGGTTGGTGCGTCTGGTGAACCCCGCCGCGTCTCGGCTGCTCGACCTGGCGCCAGGATGGGCAGAGGGCCGTCCGGTGGTGGCGGTCCTGCGTGACCACGAGCTGGCCGGCCTGGTCAGCAAGGCGCTAGCCGCGGGTTCAGGACCGATCGATTCTGGGCGCCCGCTCGAGATCGGTCCCCAGATCGTTGATCTGGTTTCCGGCACGCAGCGACGATCCGTTCAGGCCATCGCTTCGCGGATTCCTGGCGCCGATGGGACGGGCGATCAGGCCCTTCTTGTGCTTCAGGACGTGACGGAGCTGAAGCGCGTGGAGACGGTCCGCCGAGAATTCGTGGCCAACGTATCGCATGAGCTGCGCACGCCGATCGCGTCGATCAAGGCGCTGGTTGAAACGCTCGAAGCCGGAGCGCTCGACGAGCCAGAAACCGCACGCGATTTCCTGTCTCGAATGGGCATCGAGGTCGATGGGCTCGCGCAGCTCGTTGAGGAGCTGTTGGAGCTGTCCCGCGTCGAATCGGGGCAAGTCGAAATGCGATTCGGTCCGTTCGACGCGGCAGCCATCGTGCGTGGCGGCGCGGAGCGGCTTCGCCCACAGGCGGAGCGTCAAGGTGTCAGACTGGTCGTGAATCTTCCAGAAGGCCTGCCAAGGGTTCGCGTTGACCCGGAACGCATTCAGCAGGTCATCGTGAATCTGGTCCACAACGCGGTGAAGTTCACGCCGCCAGGAGGCACCGTCACCGTCAACGCCGAGCAGCGAGCCGAAGAGGTCGTGGTCACGGTCGCGGACACGGGTGTTGGGATCGATGCCGACGTGCTTCCACGGCTCTTCGAGCGCTTTTACAAGGCCGAACGTGCTCGGGCCTCAGGGGGAACCGGCCTCGGCCTTGCAATCGTGAAGCACGTTGTTCAGTCCCATGGCGGTCGCATTTGGGCCGAGTCGGCCGGCGAGGGGCGCGGCGCGACCTTTACGTTTACGCTGCCCGTCGCGACCTGACCTCGGGCGGTAGTACGGGCCGAGTGGGGCACCTTTTCCTCCCCACCGCCCCGCACGCAGCTCCCGACCTCGTGCTGGAGTGCGCCTTGCCGTGAAAATCCAGGGCTCAGACCTGCCACTTCGTCGCAAGCTTCCTCTGGTTGAGCTCCCATGCGATGTCAACCAGCATGTCCTCCTGGCCGCCGACGGTCTTTCGCCGCCCACATTCGAGCAGGATCTCGCGCACGTCGACGTCGAATTTCTCGGCTGCTCGGTAGGCGTGAAGAAGGAAGCTCGAATAGACTCCGGCGTAGCCCAGGGTGAGACCGGCTCGATCGATGACCTGCGGCCGGTCCATGATCGGACGCACGACGTCTTCACCAACGTCCATGATCTTGAAGGTGTCGATGCCCGTCTGAACTCCGAGCTTGTCCAGCACCGCGACCAGAACCTCGGTTTGCGTGTTACCGGCGCCCCCGCCGAGGCCGCAAGTACAGCCGTCCAGACATGTGGCGCCCTCTTCCATCGCAACCAGGTTGTTGGCAACACCCAAACTCAAATTGTTATGCGCATGAAGGCCAATATCGATATTGATTGCCTCGCGCAGCGCCGATACGCGGGCGCGCACGTCGTAAGGGGTCATCGCGCCGGCCGAGTCGACGACGTAGACGCAGTCCGCGCCGTAGCTCTCCATCTTTCGCCCCTGCTCGCATAGCTCCTTGGGCGACACCATGTGGGCCATCATCAAGAAGCCAACGGCTTCCATGCCAAGCTTCTTCGCCATCTGAATGTGCTGCTCGCAAACATCTGCCTCAGTCACATGGGTACAGATGCGGGCGACGCTGGCCCCGTGATGCCTTGCCATCTCGAGGTCTTCGGCCGTGCCTATACCCGGGATAAGCAGCACCGCAAGCTTCGCGTTCCTTACCGCGCCGCTTGCCGCTGCGAGAAGATTCTCATCCGTTTCTCTGGCAAATCCGTACTGGTAGGACGAGCCACCCAACCCATCGCCGTGCGAGACTTCGATGACCTCCACGCCGGCGGCATCGAGCCCTGCGGCCACCGCGGCGACCTGCTCGGCCGTGAACTGGTGCGCTTTCGCGTGGCTTCCATCGCGAAGCGTCGAATCCATGATGCGCATCGTGCGCTCAGCCATTGAGGGCGCCTGACTGCTTGGTAGTCTGAAGGAGACTGCGCGCGATCTCTTCGCCGACTCTCACCGCTGCGTGTGTCATGATGTCCAGGTTGCCGGCGTACTTGGGAAGGTAATCGCCGGCGCCCTCGACGTTGATGAACA
>JAERMM010000029.1 GCA_016844585.1 Chloroflexota bacterium
CTGGCGCCTCCATGTCCTCGGCCGGCTGCTCAATGCAGCGGCCCACGTGGTCGTACTTCCAGCCGTGGTAGGCGCAGCGCAGGCCGTCGTCCTCCGGGATTCCAAACACCATCCCTGCTCGGCGGTGGGCACACTGCGGCCCTACGCAGCCGAAGCGTCCCTTGCGGTCGCGGAACAACACCATCGTCTCGCCGAGGACGGTGATCTGCCTGGTCGGTTCCTCGTCCAGATCGGATGTGGCTGCGATCGGGTGCCAGTAGCGGCGAAAGACCTCGCCCATGGGCGTGCCTGGACCAATGTGAGTGAGGCGCTCGTTCTCTTCCTTAGTTAGCATTGGTTCCTCCCGCCGGGATGACAATGATCATAGCCCGCGCTTCTCTGATTCGTCAGCGGGGCACGAAAAGCCTGAGGCTGGTATTCTAGCGGCGATCCATCCAGGAGTGACTTATGACCGTACAACGGCAAGTAGGAGGCCCGGAAATGAGAATTGCGGTAAAGCGTGGCTATCTCTTGTGCGTCGCATTGTTCCTGCTGCTCGCTGCTTGCGGCACGCGCACCGGAAGCCAGGCCGTGGCTACTCAGGTGCCCGCGGCTGCAACGGTGAACCCTCAGGCAGCGGCGGACTTCTACCGTGGGAAGACCATCAGCATCATCGTCGGCCTCGGCCCGGGCGGCGGTTTTGACACCATCGCGAGGCTCGTATCGAAGCACATGCCGCGCCACATGCCGGGCAATCCGAACGTCGTCGTCGAAAACATGGATGGCGCCGGCAGCCTCATCGCGCTCAATCATGTCTACAACGTGGCCAAGCCGGACGGTCTCACGATCGGCGTATTCAACGAGCTGCAAATCAACAACCAGTTGTTCGGAAACGAAAGCGTCCAGTTCGACCTCCGCAAGATGGGCTGGCTTGGCAATGCGCAGCAGGGCACAACCGCCTGCACCATTCGCGCGGACTCGCCCTATGCGGAGAACTTGCTGCGCAAAGATGCTCCCCCACTGATCTTCGGAGGCACCGGACCGGGCTCCAATACGGACGATTTCGCCAGAGTCCTCATCAACCTGGCTGGTATCAACGGTCGGCTCGTGAGCGGCTATCCCGGGACGGCGCAGATTCGTCTGGCGGTCGAGGGCCGGGAGGTGGACGGCATGTGCTGGACCTGGGACTCCGTCACGGCCACCGCGGCAAACTGGCTGGAGACGAACTTCATAACCGTGCCAGTCTACACAGCGGCGAGCGTGGACCAGCGGGTGCTGGACCGTTTCCCGAAGGCGATCCTTGCCGAAGACCTGGTGAGCGATCCTCAGACCAAGCATCTCATGAAGGTCTCCCAGGCAGCGGCGGCGATCTCCAAGCCGTTCGTGCTGCCTCCTGGCGTTCCCGCCGAGCGCGTCGCGGCCCTGCAAGCCGCCTTTGAATCCACCATGAAGGATGCAGAGTTTCTCGCGGATGCCCAGCAGGCGCGCCTCGAGATCAGCGCACACAACGGCGCGCAGGCCTTGGTCATCGTCAATGAGATTCTCAACCTGCCGCCCGATCAGGCGAAGAAACTGGCCGACGTGCTGAAGTAGCCGGCCATCTGTTCCCTCTCCCTCTGGGAGAGGACTAGGGTAAGGGTTCGTCGCGATGATCGAATCGTTCGTCCAGGGACTGCTGAACCTGTTTGCCGTTCGGCCGGTGACCTTGCCCTTCGGCGAGTACGCCCTGCCAGCGACCTTCGGGATCATGATGCTCGGGATGGCGATCGGGTTCGTCGTCGGGATCTTGCCCGGACTGGGTGGCGCCGTAACGCTGGCGCTCATGCTGCCCTTTACGTTCGCGATGGCGCCGCTGGACGCGTTTGCTTTCTTGCTGGGCATGCTCTCCGTGACCGCAACCACCGGCGATATCACGTCGGTGCTGTTCGGCGTCCCGGGAGAAGCGACCACCGCCGCCACCGTGGTGGATGGACACCCGATGGCGAAGCGAGGGGAGGCGGGACGCGCGCTTGGCGCTGTCCTCACAAGCTCCATGGTCGGCGCGCTGGTCGGCGCGTTTGCGCTCGCGCTCCTTATCCCAGTGGTGCGGCCGCTCATTCTCACCTTCCAGTCGCCTGAGCTCTTCATGCTCACGGTATTGGGTATCACCTTCGTCGCCTCACTCAGCGGCGGGGCAGTGTTGAAAGGCCTGGTGGCGGGCGGCTTCGGGTTCCTGTTGTCCATGATCGGCCTGGACCCGCAAACAGGCGTGCAGCGAGCCACGTTTGGGCAGCTCGAGCTCTGGGATGGCATCGGCCTGGTGCCGATCACCATCGGCCTGTTCGCCATTCCTGAAACGGTTGAGCTTGCTGTGCGGGGCACAAGCATCGCCGGCCGGACGGTAGCTAAGGTGGGCGGCGTGATGGAGGGTGTCCGAGATACCTTCCGCCACTGGCAGCTCACCGTCCGCTGCAGTCTGCTCGGCACCGCGATTGGCATCATGCCTGGCCTGGGTGGAGCGGTGGGCCAGTGGATCGCCTACGCGCACGCGGTCCAGTCGTCGCCCCATCCGGAGACGTTCGGAACAGGGCGCATCGAGGGCGTTCTGGGGCCCGGGGCCGCGAACAACTCGAAGGAAGGCGGCAACCTTATCCTGACGGTGCTGTTCGGCGTGCCCGGCAGCGTGTCGATGGCAATCCTGCTGGGCGCCTTCCTTATTAAAGGCATCGTCCCCGGCCCGGACATGCTCGACAAGAACCTCACCCTGACGTTCTCTATGGTGTGGATCATCGTCGTCACCAACGTCCTCACCGTTGGGATCTGCCTCCTCTTCATCAACCAGCTCGTACGGGTCACCTACGTTCGGGGGAGCTTGATCATCCCGTTCATTCTGTTTCTGGTGTTCTTCGGCGCCTATGCGGAAAAGAACGCGCTCTTCGACGTGGGGCTTGCCCTGCTGTTCGGCTTGCTGGGCCTGGTAATGGTACAGACGGACTGGCCGCGGCCCCCACTGGTCCTCGGGCTCGTGCTGGGCAAGCTGACCGAGCGTTACCTGTTTCTGTCGGTGAACCGCTACGAATGGGAGTGGCTGCTGCGGCCTTGGGTCATCGTGTTCGCTTTCTTGATCGTCGCGGTGATCGTTTATTCCGTGCGCGAGCAAAGGCGTGGGCGCGAGAAGGCGTCGCGCCTGATTAGCTATGAAGAAGAGATCTGAGATCGCGCTCAGCCTTCTGCTGCTGGTCGCAGCCGTCTGGGTGCTGTCTCAATCGTCGACGTACTTCCTGAGTCAGTTGACTGGCTGGGGCCTGCCCCGCGGCTGGGGTCCACGGTCCGGCCTATTCCCGACGGTGTTCGCCGCGCCCCTGCTGATTCTGACGCTGCTTCAGCTCGTAGCAGCGCTTCGTCGAAAAGAGGGTCTCCCGAGGCCGACGATTCGCCCGAGGCGATTCGCTGGCGCACGCTGGGGATCGTGGCGGCAATCGTTGGCTTTCCGGTCGCGGTGTCGCTCGTCGGCTTTACGTTTGCGATTCTGCTGGTGACATTCCTCTATCTCAAGATCGCGGCGCGCGAGAGATGGCGCATATCGTTGATTCTCTCCCTGTCCGCCAGTCTCATCTTCCACGTCGTATTCGCACTCGCTCTCGGAATCCCGATGCCCGACGGCGCGCTGCTGGCGCCCTTGGAACTCTGACCGGTAGGGTCGCGCGAGGCCAGCCACCCGGTCATTGCCAGTCGGCCTGCCGCTATCTGCAGAACCCTGAGGCGTCTCGCACCCATCGCTTCCCCCTCCGCTAGCCGTCGTAGTGCTTTGGGGATAGACTAGGGACGCCGCATTTTTGAACCGCGCGCATGCGCTACTGCCATTCCATGGAGTTGCTTTGCGCCTTTTGAGCACCATGACTCCGTCGCTGGGCAACCTGCTCTGTGAGTAAGAACGAGCCGAACGCCGCCGTCTACTCGAGGCAGAACTTCCTCTCGATCTACATTCCAGCTATGACGCTCGCTGTCGGAACCGGGATTGCAATCCCGGCGCTGCCGATCTATGCGAAGTCGTTCGACGTCTCCTTCGAGGTCGCCTCGCTGGTTATCATCGTGCAGCAATTGGGAACCACCGCGTCCAGCGTACCGATTGGCCTGCTGATGGATCGAATTGGGCGGCGCTGGATCGTTCTGCTCGGGCCACTCGTTTTGGCCGCGTCCTCAATCGGAGTCGCGTTCGCGGGGTCGTTCCCGGAGCTGCTCGTCTATCGCGCCATCGGCGGCATCGGGCAGCAGATGTGGCTGTTGGGGCGACTGACCATGATCGCCGACACTGGCGCCGACCGCTCGCGCGGCCGCCAGATCACCACGATGCACGCCATGGAGAGCACCGGCCGTCTCGCATCGCCGGCGATCGGAGGGTTCCTTGCCGCGTTCTGGGACATTCGCGCGCCGTTCATCGCACACGCGATCCTTTCGCTGATCGCAATCATTCCGAGCTTCGTCCTGGTCAAGGAGACTGCGCCGGAAAAATCCAGCCGCGGCCGCGCCGCGGCTGACGACGTAGATGCCGGCTGGCGCGCCATCCTGGTCTACCCGGTGTTGATCTTCTTCTTCGCGCAATTTCTGGCCTCTCTAACCCGAGGACCCATTTTCGCTGGCCAGCTCAACCTCTACGCAGCCTACTCTTATGATGTTGGTCCGCAGGATATCGGCGTGCTTGCCACCATCGTCACGACCGTCGGGATCCCGATTGGGCTGCTCTCCGGGTACATCATGGATCGCTTCGGGCGGAAAGCGACGCTCGTGCCGGGATTCTCGCTGCTCGCGTTGGCCCTCCTATTCATGATGGTGACGGCGTTTGTGCACCTCCCATTCATGGTGTTCGTCGTGGCGTACATATTGGTCTACGGTACCAACAGCATCACGGGCGGCAACATGCAAACGTTGGGGTCTGACATCGCGCCGGCAAATGCGCGAGGCCGCTTCTACGGCGTGTGGCACACGATGGGAAGCGTCGGGTCGCCCGTTAGCACCTCTGCTTTCGCGTTGCTCTCCGCGGGGGCCGGCTATGCCTCGGCTTTCGCCTTTCTCGGCGTGTCGGCGCTTGGCGCTGCGCTTATCCTGGGAACCCAGGTGCGCGACAAGCTGAGAGAGAAACCGGCCGTCGCTGCCCAGCCCACGGCAACGTCTCGATGATGGGTCGTGCCCCACTCGCCCGAACCAGGCCGGCCGCGCGGTTGTCCATCTGATGCGCGACTCGTGGACGAGTGTCCGGACCGCTCGACCGTTCTCGTCCAGGGCCGCGTGGCTAGGGTTAGCCCGAGTTCATTGCCGCGAACAGCACGATAGCAGCGAGAAGTATTCCGAGAACCATCGCGGACGGGATCCACTCCATCGATTTTTGCTGAGTCATCCAATCCTCGACGATGTCCTGGAGATCGCTCCCAGTGCGTGCCTCAACGTCCCACGGCTTCTTGACGACCGACGGCCTCATGCCTACCGACTCCGCGATGTCGTCCCGTGGGACAGGGTCCATCGAGTTCACTTGAGCATGAACTTTGTCTACTATATCAGCGGAGATAGTCAAGAATCTAGTCGCCCCAACGTCGCCCTAGCAGGCGCGGATATCAGGGGATCACGCAAGTCGGCCCAAACGCCGACGCGCCTGACCGGCCGGCTGACTGCTATGGCACCGCAGGCGCGATGTGGAGGACGGTGATGGCCAGAAGGCTCAGGGCAGCAAGCACTGTGCCCGACCCCAGGCCGAGGAATAAGGGCGCGGGCCCCACGGCTCGGAATAAGCCCAGGCGCGTGCTTAGGCCGACTCCTGCCAGCGCGATCAGGAGGCAGACCTTCGCCACCTCGTCGATCGACCGCGCGCTGCTCGGGTCGATGATCCCCACCGTCCGTAGCAGAGCCATGCCGAGAAAACCCACTACGAACAGGGGGAAGGCTTTGAGCGCCGCCTGGCGTGCTGTCCCACCCTCTGCCCCACTCGTCACTGTTCGGTTCCACCAGAACGCTATGAGAAGGAGCAGCGGCGCCATGAGCGTGTTGCGTACCAACTTCACGACGGTCGCCACATCCCGCGCGATCGGGGAATACGCGGCGCTCGCGGCGACAACCTGGCTCGTGTCGTTCACAGCAATCCCGCTCCAAACGCCGAACGTCGCGTCGCTGAGGTGCAGCGCACTTCCCAGCACCGGGTAGACGAATACGGCGAGTGTGCCGAATAGCGTGATCGTAGCGATGGCGAAGCTTACGTCGCGCTCGTCGGCTCTGATGACCGGGGCAGTGGCAATGATGGCCGAGTTGCCGCAGACTGCAGTCCCAACGCCAATGAGGAGCACGAGTCGGCTGGGCAGATTCGCCAGGTGACCGACGACCAACACGAATGCAAATATGGCGGCCATGCATACGATCACTAGCCCAAACGCTTCGAGGCCAATAGAGGCCACGTCAAAGAGGCTTAACCGTGCTCCCAGGAGGATGATTCCGAGACGTAGGACGTGCTGCTGGGCGAACCGAAGTCCCGCGCCGGCGCTGGCGGGCAGCCAGCGGGCGGTCGCGATCAGCAGTCCGAGCCAAATGGCGATCAGGATCTCGCTCAGCCCGAAGGGAAGCGACGCAGTCAGGAGTCGAGCCGTGGCGGCAACGGCTGCAGCGGCCGCCAGCCCTGGACCGAGCGTCTGAAGCCAGAGAAGCACGGTAGCCAGGTTGGCCGCTACCGAAGCCCGCGGAGCGTTCAAGTCTCCGCCACGCGGGTAGAGTCTCCAAGCGTTGTCAAGAGTCGTCTGGCTGAACAGCAGCCTCTGGACTTCGAGGGCTACGCAAAAGCCGCCCGCCAACAGCTAGATGGCTGCCCGCGGACCAAGCATTTCGGAAGGTGCATGATGATCCGGGGCGGGGACGAGAAAAAGAGCGGTGAGGGGCGGTTAGATATGGTAGGCTGCCCGAGCGTCTAGCTGCCGCTTCCTTTGCACCAATCGCTCCAAGGTAGCGCTGCCAAGTACTCCGTCGCACACTTCGGCCAACTCGTCCCACACGTCTTGCAATACGGCGCCTTGACGCCCATCCGGCGTGCGCGAGATCGGAACCTGCACCGCCTCTACCACATCCTTCAGCGTAAGAGTGGAGGGCGGACGGGCCAGCTCATGGCCTCCGTGGGGACCTCGCGTACTGCGAACAAGGCCCGCCTTTCTGAGTAACGTCATGATCTGATCGAGAAACGGTTCGTTGATCTGCTGCCGCTTGGCGATATCCTGGCTCCGCACGGGCCCCATCTCGTAGCGCTCGGCCAGGTCCACCGCTGCGCGCGCTGCGTACTGGGCCTTCATTAAAACGCGCATGGTGCTTACCTTGAGGTCGGTTGTTCCGTAGTGGGCTGCCTGCGGTGCCAGTTGCCCTCGTTCTGCCATTCGATCACGCCGCTCAGCGTGGGTGCCGCCAACGGGTCCAGCTCGGGCGAGTGGGTGATAAGTGCGTCCCGAAAGAGCGCCTCGGGCGCCTCCTCCGGGAAGAACTCGACGAACGAGGTGCCTTCCGGCACCAGGAGCGGGCAGTGCGCTCCGCGCCAGCTGATTCGGCGAATTGCGATCTGCTCCGTGGTCTCGGGATCACGTGTAATGACCTCAGCGCGAGCACGGGTCTTGACGCTTCCAGACTCGATGGAAACGCCGGGGTCGGCCATCACGTTCTGGATCCAGTCTCGCTTGATCCTTGGGTACGGCGTCGTGGCGATCAGCCTCCCGTGCCAGTAGTAGACGCGAATCTGCACGGTATGTGGCTTTCCCGTCCGCCGGCCTACGGTGGTGACCAGTGGCTGAATCTCGGTTCCGTTGAGTGGCGTCTCCACGGTGGATCTCCTCCTACTGTCGGCCGGCCTCTTGCCTGCGCGCAGATTTTGCCGGCGGGCAACGGTGCGCACCCCGCGCGTGGTCGTCAGATGCCCATCGAGACTGGCACCGTGTCGTACCGAAGGCGCTGCCGCCGCTTCTCTCCTAGAGTCAGGTCATAGATGGTGCATTCGGCAAACGGCCGAGCATACAGATGGAGGCTGATAGCCCGGTGCCCAAAAGACCGGTCGTTCGCCACCTTGTGGATGCCCGGAAGAGCATCCAGGTGGCCGGGGTCGCCCATCACGGACCGACCGACCTGTTCGAGCCGTAGCGGATCGTCGGAGACCATGGTGAAGTTCGTGAAGGCGAGCCTTCCGTGCTCCACCCGAGCCCAGCAGTGCTCATTCTCATGGTCATGGATCGGAGCAGCCTGGCCGACATCCCAACAGATCGCCAATAGCTCGAACCCGTTGGTCCGGTGGATGAGGTTTCGCGTGTAATGGGTTCGATCGAAGCTCACATATGGCTTGATGGACTTCGGATCGATTCTGGTTCCGAGCAGATAGGCCTGGACTTCCCGGGTAGCGAAACCGGCTTTTTCCAGTTCAACAAGATGCGCCACGACCTCATCGATGCTGACGAATTGTCCCATGCACTGTCTCCGAAACCCGATCCTAGTGACGCCACGGCCGTGGGTGCAGCCCAGTCTCCAGCCCTAGGCATCTCCAGAGCCGGAGGGTCCCTCGAACCTGCTTCTATCCGACGAGGGAGATCCGATTGTCTACAAGGTCTTCGTAGGTCATGTCTTGGTCGATCAGACCCCAGCTCAGCATCCACTCATAGGTTTTGCGGAACTCAGCCTCGGAGTACGGCGACGGGTCAACGTACCGAAGGCGAGGCAGGTGAAAATCCTCCGCGGTGAGGTTGCCCAGCTCAGGTGGAACCTCGTCGATCAAGTAGGGCAGGTACTTCCGCTTGTTTGAATTGAAAAGGCGGACCGCGCCGGTCAGAGCCTTCTGGAGCCGCTCGTAGGTATCGACATCCATGTCGGCCGATGCGATTTCGGCGCCGGCATAGTGCACCTCACCCAGACTCTTGCAGCCTATCTTCTCGGCGAGCGCGATCCACGGCTCCATGAGTCCAACCGCGTCGACCTGTCCGCTCATGAGCGCCTCGAAGCGCTCGAGCGGCCGTCCGGCATGGACGACGTTGATTTCGCCCCGGTCCATGAATCCTTCGAGGAACATCAGCGCCAGATAGTGCGAGCCGGCGTGGAAGTTCACGCCGACGGTCTTGTTTCTCAAGTCCTGCGGAATGTTCATGGGCGCATCCGGCCGCACCACAATCGCCTGAGTGCTAACTGCCGGCCGCTTTCCGATGATGCGCCCGCCCCGGGCGCTGTCTTGAGAGCGGCGCACCTGCCCCCACTCGCACGCTCGGTAGATCTCGCAGGCGCCTTCCTCGAAGATCAAATGCACGCCGATGGAGTCGACCGTGCGGTGGTCGGGGACAAGGTCCCGACCGGTAATGGTCCGCACACTGGAACTGGACTTCCAGGTGCCACGTTGGGGGGCCTGGACGAACTCCACCTGGAGACCTTGTTCGGCGAAAAGGCCTCCATCCTGGGCGATGAACCAGGGCAGGCTGTGAACCACGCTGGTGATCTCGCTTCGGATCGTCTGCGTCATCCGTCTTTCCTTCGGGCGCTTGTGACGCGGGAGCGGTTGGCCGAGGACATGCTACGGCGACTGGGGCACTAAAGTCAACCGATCTGGTCAACAATCGACCTAGGTGGTCGACTTAGTCAACTAAGCGAACGCTAGTCGGAGCTGCGTTCCCAAGTCCCTGGACAGAGGACGGGACTACTCCAGCCCGAAGAGCTCCACCGCGTTCTGGCTGCAGATGCGCTCTTTGTCGCGGTCCGAGATGCGGCGATTCGCCGTTATCAGCTCGACATCGCGCCACTTCATGAGCCCGCCCGGATCGTCGTGCGGGTAGTCAGTGGCGAAAAGGAACCGCTCAGCGCCCAGGAACTCGACAGCTTCCGCGAGCTCCGGCTCCTCTGTCTCGATCGTCCAGAAGAAGTTGGTCCTAAAGTAGTGGCTCGGGGTGAGCTTGTTCTTGCGCGCTCGCAGGTCGAGCGGAACGGTGATCTTGCGCATCGCGTTGACGCTGAGGCGGCCACCGGTGTCCTCCGCGGGAACGTCGACTGGCTTCGCAGCGAACCTGGCATCGAGCGCCTGCGCCATTGGCTTGATCCAGTTTGTGCCCTGTTCGGCGACGACGAACTGGAGACCCGGAAAGTCGTCCAGCAGACCGCTGTAGATCAGCGAAGCCATGTTTACCTGTGCATCCAATGGAGCGGTTTCGTCCAGGCTCATCGGCATCAGCCGGGGACAGTTGGCAATGCTGTGCCCATGCAGGACGTTGTGAATGAAGAGCGGCATGCGCAGCGCCTCGGCCCTCGCAAAGAACGGCCACAGCTCATGGTGCTCTCCCAGAGACGTCCCGTAGGGATGCTCCCGCACCGGATACGCGTGATCTACCACCGCTGCCACAAAGCCGTTCGCGCTGGCCCACTCCAGCTCCGCGATCGAGGCGTCCACGTCCTGCAGCGCCACGAGTGCAATGCCGAGAAACTGGTTCGGATAACGCTCGAACGCTTGCTGCATCGAGACGTTGTGCGAGTGGGCCATCTCAGCGCCGAGCCGCGGCTCGAGGAGATACGACCACCAGCCGGTAAAGTTCGACATGACCAACTGCTTCTGCACACCGAGGCGGTCCAGGTCCTCGACTCGATCGTCCAGGTAGGTTGCGCCACGCAGCTTGTTGCCCGTCCTGGGCTGCGGAAAGGAACCCAGGATGCGGTCCGGTCGCCCCAGAAACTCGACTACGTCGTAGGTCGCGTCTGCGCTGTTGAACACGAACTGCGGCGCGCTGGCTGCCATCTCCGGCGTCAGGTAGGCGAACGCGTCTTCCAGCATGGCGTGGGTGTCGCAATCGATGATCAAGGTGCCTCCTTATGCTGGATTCGGTCGGTCGCCATCATACACCGCCTACGGATGGACGGTCTCGGTGAACCATTCCGTTGGGACTTCGTGGCCCAGTCTCTGATCTCGAACGGCCTCGTAAACCCGGGCCCCAACCGCAGCGAACTGTAGGCCCAGGCCTACGTTGTTCACGAAGAGCGTCGCCTCATCGTCACGCTGCCGACCCGTGGCATGCCCCGAGGCAACATCGCTCAAGTCTGCGAGCCGGCTCCAGAAGGGCGCATCGGGCGCCGTCCACCAACCCTCTTCTGCTTGTTTGATCGGATTCCTCTCCGCCCCTGGCCGATAAATCTGCTCCTTGATCATCGCCCGCGTATGGAACAGGACCCGGTCCGACTCCTCGATCGTTTCGGCGTCAACTTCCTGGACCTTGATGACGGACAGGTGGACGCCCGGGCGAATCCATTCCGGCCGAATAACAGGCTCGAGCGTGTTCGTGGCCGCCGCGATGAGATCGGCCTGGCGCACTGCCTCATCGGCGGTCGCAACAGCGATTACCTCCCGGCTGAGCTTCTGCGACAACCGCTGGGCAAACGCCTCGCGGTGCTCGGGGTTCGGGCTATAGACCCGAATCAGCTCGATGGGCCGCACCGCGCAAAGCGCCTCGAGCTGGCCCTCGGCCTGCCATCCGCTGCCAAGCAGGCCGACGACCCGTGTGTCCTCTCGCGCCAGGTACTTCGCTCCGATGGCGTTTGTCGCCGCGACTCGCGTCCGCTGGATGAATCCGTCCGGGAAAATCATGAGTGGCTCACCGGTGTGCGCGCTGAACAGGAGCACGAGCCCGACCCAGCGACCATTCGCGGCCGGCACTTTCTCGCGGCGGTGGTTCCCGTCCCGCTCAGGCCAGGTGATGATGTCGGAGTTGAGCCGCATGGCTCCAACTCCGTGCCGAGGCATCACGCCGCCCATCGCTTTCAGCCCGTACTGGGCCGCTCCGTGGGACGAGGAGCCGCTCAGGATATCGACCCTTGGGCCCGACACGGCTTGACCATTGCCGAGATCGACGTACATCTCCTCGAGGGCCGCCAGGGCGATGTCCATGGTCAGAACTTGCTCGACATCTTCGTTGCTCACGATCAGGGTCACGGCCAACTCCACAGCGACGATTCCGAACCATGCCCGTTAGGCTTTGTCCCACCAGACGATGGCTGACTGGGGGCTGAAGGAGCCCGCAAGGCTGCCGTCGCCCTGAGGCGTTAAACGACCCTCCAGGAAGGAACGAATGCGCTCGTCGTGCCTCCGGTCGTCGGGGGTGAGGCTCAACGTCGCCCGCGCCATAGCGACCGCGGCGTCGAGGTCGGCGAATCGCTCCTCGGGCCGTCGAACTGCCAACCGTGCTTGCGGGCGGATGCCCAGCGAAAAGAGGAGGTTGTAGAGGTCAAGGAAGTTCGGCTCCCGCAGCGGCTCGCTGCCCCAAACCTGGCGCCACAGGGGCGCAAGCGCGGCCTCGCGCGGCTCCACGCGAATAAACAAGTAGCATGCTCGCCTTGCGGTCGCATCGAGCTTCTCGATGAACGGAACGACATCCTCGATCATTTGGATCACGTTTGCTACGAGCACAACGTCGTGTGAATCGACGGCGGCATCCTGCCAACTCGCGGGGATCACGGTGACGTTTGCCAGGCTGCGCGCGGCAACGCCCCGCTCGAGCGCGCCCCGCATCCCGGCCGAAGGCTCTACCGCAGTGACTCGGCCAACCAGTGGCGCGAGTGGCATCGTGTATCGCCCAGCGCCGGCTCCGACGTCGAGGAGCGAGTCGGAGGGGCGAAGCGACCGGGCGACGGTGGTTACGAGTGGATCGCTTTCCGGGTCCAGATCTTCGGCCATCTGCGCGAAGCGGGCCGCCCGTTCGTCCCATGCATTGACGTTGGTTCCAGCGCGCGTCGGGCGCGTATCGCGCTCGCGTACGAGCTGTGCCCAGTTCTCGACCCAGTCTGCGCCACCGGCCGCAATTTTATCTGCTGGCATCGGTCCTCCTACCTTCCCGATTCGTGACGTGAGTGCCTGTTCAAACGTGCTCGCGATACCAGATCTCGGTGCCCGGATGGAGGGCATGTCGAGCGTCGCCTCTGTATCCTGGCTCGGCTGCGAACGCCTAACCGGGGCCGTGCCGCGGCACGCGCTCGCGTGAAAACATGTGGATTCGGAGCCAACGTCCTGAAATGAAGTAGGGAACATACAGAATGGGGCGCGCGAGCATGGATGCCACCATGGCCCAGGCGACACCGTACGGGCCCAGGTCTGTGACACGAGATAGCAGGAAGGCGAGAGGGAACTCGATCCCCCACATGGTCCCAAGCGACACCAACATCACGTACATGGTGGCCCCGGCCGTCTGGAACGAGTGGCTTGCCACCATGCCGATCCCAATCGCGGTGTAGCCAATCGCCTGGATGAGCAGCCAGGTCCGGCCGAGCTCCTGAAGTTCCGGGTCGCGCGTGAAAATGGACAGAATGGCGACCGGGAACGACACGATGAGCACACTCAAGACCAGGTTTACCCCGGCCGCGTAAGCGCCTGCCCACAGGATCGTCAGACGCGCCCGCTCTGGCTTTCCTCGGCCGATGCTCTGCCCAACAATGGTCCCGCATGCCTGAGCCAGTCCCTGGCTCGTCCCGTGTGAGATCATCTCGATCCGGCGAGAGAGGGTAAAGAGCGCCACGGCCGCGTCCCCGAATGGAGTGACCAAGCCCATCAGAAGAAGCTGCGCGACCGACCGCTCCATCCCTGTGACGGACGCCGGCAGGGCAATGTGGATGAGCTGGCGCAGGATCGACCAGTCAAGGCGGTAGCCCCTCAGGCTCAGATGGAGGCGCGACGTGCCGCTGAACAAGACCCAGAACAGGATAACCACCGAGCAGAGCTGGCCGGCGATGTTGGCGAACGCGGCGCCCACGAGGCCGAGCTGTGGGACGCCCAGGAGCCCGAACATCAGGATTGGACTGAGAGCAATATGGACCACGCGCATAACGATGGACGCTTTCATCGGCGTCAGCGAGTCCCCGGAGGCGCTGAGCGCGTGACCGCCGAGAGCTTGGAAGCCGACCACTGCTTGCGCCATGAAGTGGACGCGCATGTAGGCGGCTCCCTCCGCGATTACGCCGTCGGAGATGCCCAGGAGCGTGAGCAGCCCCTCTGTCAGCAGGAGACCGATAAGAGCCATCACGGCGCCATAGCCAAGCGTGAGAGACGCCGCTTGCAGCACCACGCGATTCGCAAGTGACATGTCACCCATGCCCACGGCGCGGGAGACCATCGCCCGCATCCCGATGTCGATGCCCATACGTGCCATGAACCCGAGCTGGGCGAACTGCTGGGCTGCCCCCATGCCGGCGATGGAGCGAAGGCCAAACACCCCTGCCAGTGCGAGATCAATGACATGGTCGGCGATACGAAGCAGGCCCTCGACGGTGTGAGGCCAGCCGAGGAACCACAGGGTGCGCGGGATGCTTCCGCTCGTCAGGTCACGCGTTGCGTAGGCTGAGTGCCGGCCTCCGCCGAAGGCGCGTGCTCCCAACGCCCCAAGTCGCGCGGCTATCCCTTTCGTCGCGACCGTTCCCAGGGACACAGCGGGAGCATCTTCCGTCTTCATGCACATCCTTCGCGGCCCACAATCATCCGCCCATGCGTTCGTCAGGGAGTGGGGCCGTGGTGGGTCATCTGTGGCTGGCGGCGCTTCGCGCTATCGTATCATGCCGACGGTGGAGGATCAGTCGCGGATTGTCTGGGTCAACAGGTCGGTCGGGATCTCGTGGACGTCGCCCAGCGCGCGAGCCGTCTCATACACCTGGCCCGCGATCGTAGCGAACTGTATCCCGGTTCCGCAGTCGTTGAAGAAGTAGTTGGCCTCGCGCTCGCCCTCGCGTCCTGGGAAGACACCCGTAACCATCTCAGCGAGAGTCCCGCGCACGCCCGGGTGACGCGCACGCTCGTCGTCCGGGATGTGCACGCTGGGCTCGACGTCGCCATTCGCTCCGATCTTCCCGCCCCTGAACCGCATTCCACCTCCCATCTCGGCGCCCTGAGGGCCCGTCGTGTAGTTGAACACGGTGCTGCCGCTGACCGCCTGGTGGAGGACGACAGCGTCGAGGCGATCCATCGCACCCGGAGTGAAGTGGCCACCGCTGCCGGTGATGTGAACGCCGCTCATGACGCAACGGTCGGTGAGCACGGGAATGATCGCATCGGTGCACTCGGCGATGATGTCACAATCGAGGGGCAGCTCCTCGGGCGTCTCGACGGCGCGCACCTCGATGCCGAGTTCTTCCTCCATCTCGGCCGCAAACGTCTCCCGGTGATCGCGTGTTGGGCTGTAGACCTTGATCTTGCGAAGCTTCCGCACGCACGCGATAGTCTGTGCGTGGCTCCTCGCCATCCCGCCCGAGCCGTAGATGCCTAGAACCTCAGCGTCGCGGCGGGCCATGTAATCAGCCGCCACGGCATCCGTGGCGCCCACTCGGAGATGCTGGATGAGCCCGTCGTTCATGAGGGCGATGGGCTCGGCGTTTCGGAGGTCGACCAGGAGCACCAGACCGCAGAACATTCCCGGCTCGATGCAGTATTTCTCGTGTGTCGTAGCGAGACGGTATTGAATGTCGAGCTTCATCCGAAGGGCGAAGTACCCGCTGCTCTCCACGAGCCCCTGGAGCGTGCCCACTTTGAAGGTCTCGTCCAGAAAGCCGTCACGGTGAAACTGTGACGGCAGCGGCGCGCTGATCTGGTGCTTCGGGCTATACACTGCCCGGCCATGCCCGAGGTCCTGATAGGTCCTCTCGATCCGCCGATTTACCTCCGCGAGGTCAAGGTCGTTCCGCTTGAGCATCCCCTGAATGTCTTCGTTGGTGATTAGCAGCATCGGTCCGCTCCTATGTCCGGTGGCATCTGCCAGGCCGGCTCCTGGCTATGATCAGAATACGTCTGGGTCCGCTGGAGGTCGAGGCTGGCAGGACGTTAACGATAGTCGCCGTAACGACCGGCTGGGGCTGAGCAGCCAGCGGTGACGCGAACGTTGATCGCGCTATCCGTAACCGCGCTGGCCAAGCACCCATGAGAGGAGATATCCCGTGCTACTGATAGACAATCCGACGGTCTTAAGACCCTACCGAACCATGCGCGCCGGGCCGATGTGCCGCCAGAGCGCGATGGCCGCAGGATGAGGCGCGTGCGCACTTCCCGCGGAAGCCGTCGGTCATTGTGATGTCCGAGCCCCACGTAGCCGCCGCTCATGCCGCGGGCATCCCGCGCAGGTACACCCCGCGCGGCACGGCGAAAGCGATGCTGGCCAGCATGATCGTGACGAAGATCGTGCCGTTGACCAGGAGGATCCCGGAGGCCGGGAACTGGGTACCCAAAAACCCGTTGGCCAGGTTCATGAACGACATGATTCCGCCAAGACTGAACGTATTGATGCTCGCCAGTCGGCCGCGGAACTCGTTTGCCGCCAGCGCCTGAGTCAGCGCCTGACCCATGGTCATGAATGCGGACTGGCTGCCGCCCATGATGGCCCCGGCCACCAGCGCCAGCCCCAAATTGGGTGCAAAGGACAGGAGCACCTGTCCCACTCCGCTCAGGAGTCCCATGGCCAGATAGGTTCGGCCGCGCGCTAGGCCGCTCTGGAGGCCGCCGACGAAGATGCTGCCCACCAGCGACCCGGCGCCCACGCCCATCATTAGGGTGGCGAATCCGGTCGCAGCCGTGTTGAACTCGACGCCATTGACCATGTCCCCATGCAGGAGGGGACCCATCTGAGACACCTGTCGGGTTAGCTGCTGGGCGGCAAAGTTTGGCAGAAGCGACTCGAAGGCCATCGTCAGCCCACAGTGGAAAATGACCATGGCGAGGACCATGCGGATGAGGGGCTCGCGCCACGCATAGCGCAGCCCCTGGATGAAGCTTGTGACGAAGCTCTCCCCCTTGCGCACCCCACCCGTTGAGCGCGTCTTGATGCCCATGATCTGCCACCAGCCCAGTGCATAGAGGCCCGTGCAGAGAAAGAAGGCGGCCGGGGCGCCTAGGAAGCCGAGCAGGGGGCTCGCTAAGCCGGGCCCGATCAGACGTGACGCGTGCTGGGTGGCGGCGTTGAGCGACAGCGCATTGAGCAGGCGGTCGGCCGGCACCAGGTTGGCGGCTAGCGCCTGGGATGTGGACTGCTGGCTGGCTCGGGCCACGCCATTGATTACCGCCAGGAGGACGATGTGCCACTCCGCGATGACTCCAGTGACGGAGAGCAACGCGAGTACCAGGTTCTGGAGCAAATTGACCGCGTAGCTGCCGGCTAGCAGGCTCCGACGGTCCCATTTGTCCGCCAGTACACCGGCGATCGGCGGCACAAAGAACATGGGCGCCATCGCGGCGAACGTGACCATCCCTACGTCCATGGACGAACCCGTCATGTCGAAGACGAGCCAGCCGCGGGCCACGATGAGCGCCCAGGCGGCCGCCTGGGCCGACATGACGCCCAGCCACATGGTGCGAAACTCGGGGTACTCGAGCGCCAGGACGTAGCGGTTTAGGCTGCGCCGCGCGATATCGAGCAGGGCCTTCTCCTACACGCTGTACCGTTCGACCGCTGGCCGGCCGCCGAACGGCACCGCGTCTGCGTTGGTCACATAACGGCGGGCATTATGCAGCTGAGTTGTAGTGGATGATCAGGATCGGCAGCTCGGCAAAGGATCGGTGATCTTTGCTCTCTGGAACGAGTCCTCGCAGGTCGCACGGGACCGTGGATGCTAGTCTCGGATGTCCTGCAGGAACCACTCGGTTGGGAGTTCCCGTCCCACCCCCGCCGCTCGCGCTGCCTCGTACACCATGCCCCCCACAGCGAAGAACTGGGCGCCCTGGAGATTTCCGCGCGCTGAGTGCGTGATCTGCTCCGATGACGTCCGCCCTTGCTCGCGACCAGCGAGCAGGCCATCGAGCGATACCACCCGGTTGAAGGATGCCTTGCGGCGGTGCGCCTTCGTTGTCTTCAGGACATCCGTGGCCCCCGGGCCTGCGGCGTAAGTGACATTCTCGCGCTCGGTGGCCCATTCAGGCAGGCCGACCGGCGCCGGGGCTGTGCCCAGGCGCAGGGACACATCGACTCGGCTGTAGACGTCCGCGTCGAAGTGGGAGCCGACGTTCGTGAGATGCATTCCTGGTTCGAGCCAGCGCCCCATCACGACGGGCTGATCGGCGTCGGTGCAATCGCACACGATGTGTCTTCGACGGCCAGAGCCGCGATGTCGTACTTCTCTGCCATCTCCCGAGCGAAGCTTTCGCGGTGCTCGCGGGTAGGGCTGAAGACCTGCACCCGGTCGATGGGCCGAACGTGCCGCACGGCCTCCAAGTGCGAACGGGCCATACCGCCCGACCCGAACATGCCGACGACATGAGCATCCTCCCTGGCCATGTGGCGCGTGCCGATGCCCGCGTCGGCGGCCACCCGGAAGTGCTGCAGGTAGCCCTCGTTGATGATGGCGAGCGGTTCGGCGTTCTGAACGTCGAACAGCATTACGAGCCCGCAAAAGAGGCCCGGGCGGGAGGCGAACTTCTCCTCGGTCCGCACCCCTTCGTACTCGGTGAAATAGATGATGTCCGACTTCATGCGGATGGCGAAGTAGCCAAAGGCTGATGACCCGCCCTCCATCGTTCCCCAGCGATAGGTGTGCTCGGGGTTCGTGGTCGGGATCTCGATGTCGATTCGAGGCCGACACACCGTCTCCCCGGTGGCGATTCCCCGATATGAACGATCAAGGGCATCTATGGTGATCTGCATGGTCAGGAGCTGGCGAACATCGTCGTTGTTGAGCAGTAAAGTCACGCGCACACTCCTTGCTTGCGGCTCGACCGGGTGGATGCTGGAGCTTAACATAGGCGCCTTGCCTCGTATGATCCACTGGGTTGATAGTATTTGCCGCTGCTCACGTCCCCCGCCGGCGTCGAGATATAGTCGTGAAAGGGCGGTCGACGGGCAACGGTTGGGCCAGGAAGGCCGTCGCTTCGCAACATTTTTGGCCCTGCAAGGGCGTGAGAGTTTCGGAAGGAGGGAAGAGTGCCTTCAAAAGACGAAAACGATCTACTCACACAGACGGGGCCAGGCACGCCCTGCGGGGAGTTGATGCGGCGCTACTGGCAGCCCGCNNNCCCCTCACGGGGCCCCGCTCCCGGTCCGTCTCTTTGGGCAGGACCTCGTCCTCTTTCGCGATGATGCGGGGCGGCCAGGCCTCCTCGGGCTGCACTGCTCCCACCGCGGTGCGGACCTCTCTTATGGGCGACTCGAGAACGGCGGGATCCGCTGCATCTATCACGGCTGGCTCTACGATCTGAACGGGCGCTGTCTCGAGCAGCCGGGAGAGCCGGCCGGGAGCACTTTCCATGAAAGGATCAGGCAGACAGCTTACCCGTGCCGTGAGGTGGGTGGCCTCATCTACACATATATGGGCACGGGCGAACCGCCCGAGCTCCCGCCCTTCGATTTCGTCACAGTCCCCGAAGCGTACCGGGTCAACACGAAGGTCCTCCTGGAGTGCAACTACCTGCAGGGGCACGAGGGCAACCTCGACCCGGTGCATCTTTCCTTCCTGCACCGCATGGCCACCGACGACCCCGACTCCGCGCAGGCGTTCAATGCAGTCGACACGCACCCGACCATCGAGATCGAGGAGACCGAGTATGGCGCTCGCATCTATTGCGTGCGCAAGGTATCGGGAGACCGGCATTACGTGCGGATTACCAACTACATCGTCCCCAACTTCAGCGCCGTATCCGGCACTGCGGACGGCTACACCGTCAACTGGCACATGCCCATCGACGACACCCACCACTGGCGCTACATGATCCGCTTCAGCCGCACGAAGCCGCTGGCTGACGACGGCCGCTTTATGGGCCGTTCCGAGGAGATCACGGCGGAATACCGGCTGGTCCGAGACCGTAACGCACGCTACCTGCAGGATCGAGAGTCGATGAGGACCTGGAGCTTCTGCGGCCTGGGCCGCAACTTCCTGCCCCACGACACGTGCGCCACCGAGGGGCCGGGCCCCATCCAGGACCGAACGCAAGAGCACCTCGGCTCCACGGACAAGGGTATCCTCATCGGACGGAAAATCCTGCTGAGCGCGATCCGGGGCGTGCAGGAAGGGCGAGATCCGCCGTGTATCGTTCGGAACCGCGAACGGCCCAAAGATACGCTGGTTGCCCGCAGCGATATCGTGCTGCCGGCATCCGTCGACTGGCACAACTACTGGGAAGACGAGGCAATCGAGCCCGAGCTTGCCGTCGTGCCCAGATAGATTGCCGAGCGGGGTTGTTCCTCCATTGAATAGAACCGATCTCGTCGTACTCACGAATGAACAAGTCTCTGATCTGCTGAGTCCTGCAGATGCTTTCGGCGCGCTGGAGCAGGCATATCGCGATCTCGGATCGGGACGGGCGGTGAACCGACCGCGGTCGTGGGCGCACGTCAGTCAGAGCGAGCCCGACTCGGTGTACCAGCTGGTCACGATGGATGGCGGGAGCGGACCGGGTGGCTACTTCGGCACGCGGCTGCTCTCCCACGTTCTCTCCCGCCGAAGGGTGATGGGTCCGGGTCGCGCGCGTTCGGGCGACGGCCAGGGCGGACGGTTCTCAGGCCTCATAATTGCGTTCGACGTCGAGGACGGACAGCCCCTGGTGATCGTGCCGCAGGATGCGATCTCAACGCTCCGTCTCGCGGCAACCAGTGCCCTTGCGGCTCAGTATCTGGCTCGGCCGGATTCGCGCGTGCTCGGGGTGCTTGGCTCCGGGCGACACGCCACCGGCCACGCCATCGCGTTGGCCCAACGGTACAAGCTCTCCGAGATTCGTGTCTTTAGCCCGAACCCCGAGCATCGGCGCCGATTTGGCGACCGCGTCACGGAATTGACCGGTGTGCCAGTGGCACCCGCAGCAACGGCCCAGGAGGTCGCAGATTGCGACATCCTGGTCGCTGCCACAAACGCAAGCGCCCCAGTGTTCGAGGCGCAATGGATTAAGTCCGGGACGTGCGCCATCAGCATCAATCTCCACGAGTATCCCTCGGATATGGCCACGCGGGCGCACATCGTCGTCGTGAAGGGCAAGCAGGCCGGGCTGAAGTTCGCGGCCCCAGAAGTGATAGATATCCCGCAGATGCGGGAGATCCCGGAGGACGCCTGGAATCGATGGCCCGATCTGGCAGACCTGATCGTGGGCGCCGTGAGCGGCCGGACTGATTCTGATGAGATAGCCTTTTTCCTGAACAACGAGGGGCTGGGAATGGAGTTCGTGGCGCTGGCCGCATGCGCCTACAAGAACGCAGTCGAGCGAGGCGTTGGCCATCGTGTGCCACGTGAGTGGTTCCTCGCGTAGCATGCAGCCTAGCGGGGCCACGATCCGAGGGAGGCCACCCGCTATTCGGCAGCGACAGCCGGAAGGCCCACTTGCGGGATGTTCCGTAGGGCTACATCCGGTCCCACTGGTGAGCGTTCTTGGAGATGGTCCCCATATTGCCCGGCGCGCCGAAGATCTCGTCCACGCCGCGCACGTGGCCCAGCGCCACAGCGGTGCGCGGCGCGAAGTAGAGAGGCAGTCCGGGCAGATCGTCGGCCATGATCTCGCCCATCTCCTTCACGATGAGAGCCGCCGCGTTGTCGTCGAGGGTTGACAGCAGCCTGTCGATCAGGCGATCGTAGGCAGGGTTGACGTAATTGCCGGCGTTCGAGCCCGCGTAGCGGTTCTCGGCCGTCGGCCGCCCGCGGGAGTCGAGGCGGTTCCAGAACTCCGGGCCCTGCCCCGTAACCTCCATGCCCGGGAACTTGACGATGTGCTCGTTGTCGCGGCGCAGGGCCGCGGGGACCAGTTCCTCCTCCGCGTCGAATCCTATCTCGCGCCAGTTCTGCGCGACGATCGATACCTCCTTTTCGCGGTCTGAGGAGGGCGCGCGGAGCTGTAGTCGGACCTGCTTGCCAGCGGCGTCGAGCATGCGGCCGTCCGGGGCCCGCCGCCAACCAGCGTCCGCGAACTGGCGGAGCGCCTGCGCCGGGTCGTGCCGATAGCGGGCGAATGGGCGGCCGACGACTGGCTCGCGCGGATCGCCCTTCAGCAAGAATGTGTCGCCCTCGGTGTCGGGATAGCCGGGGAAGAGGGCTGCGCGCAGTCCCTCCGTGTCCGTGGCGTATGCCAGCCCGGCGCGCGTGCGGACGTCTCGCTGCAGCTCCGGCGGTCCTCCCCACTCCGGATGGAACTGGATGCTGATGAAGCGCCAGAGAGCCTGGCGAGACAAGACGTAGCCGCCACCACCGCTCGCCTGCCATTGGTCGCGCAGACGGGCGGAGATGTCCGTCGGCAGCTCGCCCGCCAGGTCGACGGCCCCGGCCAGTAGGTTGGATACCACGGCGTTGTTTTCGGCAATGAAACGGATGATCACGCGGTCGAGCTTCGGCCGTCCGAGGTAGTAGTCGTCGAATCGTTCGAAGACCATCTGGTCGCCCGGCGAGACTTCTCGCAGGCGGAATGGACCTGTGTGGACGTACTCCGTCGAGAAGTACGGCAGGCTCATGAACGCTTCCTTGGAGCCGCCGAACGCCTCGCCCAGCAGGTGCTTTGGGAGCGGGTAGAGGTCTCGATAGCCAAGCCGAAGCACCCCGAAGTAAACGGTGCTGTGTGTCATGACCATGGTCCGCGGATCGACGGCGTCGATGCTCTCGATGATACGCACCGTGGGCGAGGGGCTAGTGGCGATCTCGCGGTGGGTCATGACCTGCCAGCCGAACTGCACGTCGTCCACGGTGAAGGGCCGGCCATCGTGCCATTTCACATTGGGCCGCAGCTTCCAGGTCGTGCGCATACGGCCGTCGGGAAGCACTTCCATCGTGCCATCGCGCAGGGACGGGAGCTGCTGTGCCAGGCCTGCCTCAAGGTTCCCGGCGGAGTCGGCGGCGGTGACCAGGAAATTGGTGTGCAGCTCTACCCACTGCAGGGGCGCGGGCGGTCCGGAGATGAACCAGGGGCCGAAGCCTTCTTTCGGTGTCTGCTGCGCGATGGTCAGGATCTTCGGTCCCGCGGGCTCAGCCGATGGCTGCGCCCCCGCCTCACCGGATGGGGACGGCGATGGACGGGCCGCGGGCGTGCACGCGACCAGCGCCGCGACTAGGAAACCGAGCGTTGATGCGAACCGTGTCGCCATTGCTGCCCCCCCGATACGGATGAACGCGCCACGTCCGCGACCTCCTATCCCCGATCGCAGCGCAACGGCGCAAGTCACGAACGTAGGCGGCGGAGGCTTACAGGCGAACAGCCAGCCACCCATCGAGTTCATGGCGCTCTGAGCTCCCAACCTGGCAGAACTCCTGGTATTCTCCCGGGTCGGCGCCGAGCCAGGCGAACAGCAATTGGTACGCGTCTGCCCGCTCCCGCTCGGTTGACTCATCATTCGCCGAACTGACCTTCCAGGGAAGCGCGCGTCGCACGACGACTCCGGTACGGTCGATCACCCAAAGTGAGCGCTCCCGGAACCCCCCATGCGGGTGTTCCTCCGCTCGCAGGAACCCATAGAGTCGAGCGACGCGCGAGCCGGGATCAGACGCGAAGAGCCAGGGGAGTTGGCTCTCATAGACGAGATCACCGTAGCGGCGGTGGTCGTCCGGAGAGTCAGGACTCAACACCACCAGCTCTGCTCGCGCCTCCTGGATCTTTGAGTAGTCGTGCCTCAACGAGGCCACCAGGCTCCCGGTGCAGCCCGGATGGAAACGGTAGCTGTCCATGCTGGCCACGGCGATCAGGCCAATCTCCGCTGCCAACTCGCGCACGGAGCGAGGGCCTGACTGGGTTTCCACGACGAAGTCGGGCGCCTGCTCGCCCACCTCTGGCGGACGCGGTCCCGATCCAAAGTCCAACGCTGCCATCTCAGCCCTCCGGGTCTCGGTGTCCTGGCCTCGCACGTGCGTCAGCACCCGATTGAGGTCGCCATGGGCGCACTGGTCGGCCTGCCCGCGGCCCCGTATTCTCCATCTGCTCACGCGACGAGCCGAGCATACGTTCGGCGCTCGCGTCGCGTCAAGCCGGCCGCCGCCGCGTAAACGCAACCATTCGACAGACCCAATGCGTTTTGCCCTCGCGCCGGTCGAACGTCGCAGCGCCTGACCCGCCTGGAAGATATAGTTGGGGTCGTCCCAGCATTCAGGACTAGCCGCACGTATGGCTTCGCGATAAGGACGGTCCATGCTCTTCATAAACAACGATGATGTGCGCGAAGTGCTCACCGTCGTCGACGCTATCGCGGCGATCGAGGAGGGGCATCGCGAGCTCGGTCGGGGGGACCTTGCGATCCGCCCCCGCATCGACCTTTACACGGAGAGCTCGTCGCCAAGTCGCTTCTACCGCTGGGGCACGATGGAAGGATCGAGCAAGGGACTCCACCGCCATGCAATCCGCATGAAGTCCGACGTGGTGAGCTGGCGCGACCACGGTGGCGGCAGGGTCGAAGACAAATACTGCTCGCAGCCCGGGTTGTTCTGTGGGCTGATCTTCCTCTTGGACACCGAGACCGGGGAGCCTTTGGCCCTCATCAACGATGGATATCTGCAGCACATCCGAGTTGGCGCCCTCGCCGGCCTGGCCGCGCGGTATCTCGCGAGGGAGGACGCCACGACCGTCGGAATGCTGGGCGCGGGCGGAATGGCGCGCAGTCACGTGGCCGCCTTCGCCGCGGTTCGACCTATAGCCCGCGTCAACGTTTATTGTCCTACCCGCGAACACCGTGAGCAGTACGCGCGCGAAATCAATGCACAGCTAGGCATCGACGTTCGTCCTGCGACACGCCCGAGGACGCTGCGAGGGGCGCGCACATCCTCTCCGCGTGCACCAACTCGATGGCGCCCATCGTTTTCGGATCGATGTTGGAGCCGGGCATGCATCTCACCCAGGTGGGAAGTGAGTTCGCCCCGGAGATCTATCCGCGCATTGATGTGAGCGTTGGCGGCGATCCCAAGAGCCAGGTGATCAGCGGGGCGCCAATCGACGACTCGCGTGGGTTCAGCACCTACCTTGCGGGCGATCGGGATGTGTTGGACCGGGCGCGAGGGCAGCGTCCGCATCAGGGGGCGGGCCGGGAGTCGAACGGGTTCCACGGCCGCGTGGTGCCTCTCGTCGACCTCATTGCTGGCGTTGCCCGTGGCAGGCTTCAGGCCGACGAGATCAGCTCCTCGGCCGGATCCCGTAGCGGCGGCGGCAAGCAGGGGCTGCAGTTCGTCACGGTCGCCTCGCTCGTCTACGACCAGGCGAAGGCCGCGGGTCTGGGACGCGAAGTCCCAACCGAGTGGTTTCTTCAAGACATACGCGATTAGCCAGTCGCGCCATTCTTCAGCCGGGCGAGGTCCTGGTCCCCATTGAGGCCGAAGCAGCGGCTGCACTCTCGAATCATATCGAGCACTACCCGTGTAACATTGGCCCGAAGACGGGTCGAACCGGGCGCTGGAGCCGGTCGCCGACAGGGCGGATGGGAGAAGTAGATTGTGGCTGCCCAGCGCCTGACCGTGGGGCTCGGCTACCGATACGACTCGGCGTACCTGCGAGATCGAGTCGTACAGGTCCACGGCTTCGACGTCGAATTCAAGCCGGACCTGGCCCCATCCGGTGCAGGTCAGCGATACGTCGCTCCCGCCTCGATGTTTGAGTCCATGGCAAGTGATCCACCTTATGACGTAGGTGAGCTTGCCTTCGCTACCTATGTCCAGGCGGTGGATCAAGGAAAGGATTTCACGGCCATCCCGGTCTTCACGAGTCGCTACTTCGAGCACGGCCAGCTGTTCGTGAGACGAGATGGCCCGATACGGTCCCCCCGCGATCTAGAGGGACGTCGAGTCGGCATCGGATGCTTCTCGGTGAATCCTGCCGTGTGGCTCCGTGGTACGCTGACGCACCAATACGACGTCGCCACCGAGAGGATTACCTGGGTAACGAATCGCCGCGAGTATTTCCCGGAGTTTCAGGTCCCGCGGCGCTACTCGGTGGAATCGGCGCCTGAAGGCAAGTCATTTGGCGATCTGGCGGCGGCCGGTGGAATCGACGCTGTATCGCGAAGTGGAAGCACCGACGCGCTCCGTCCGCTTTTCGAAAATCCCTACCCCGAGATCGCCCAGTACTACGAACAGAACGGCATCTTTCCCATCAACACGGTGCTGATGCTGCCGAAGCGAACGATCGAGAAGGCCGCCGGCTTCGTCGATGCACTATTCGACGCCTTTCGGCGCGCGCTCGACCTGTATCGCGAAGACGTGCGCCGTGGTGCGCAGAGACCGGACCATAGCGGGCTGGACTTATTGCGGCTCGAGCGAGAGGCCGGCGTCTCCCTTCCTGACCACGGCATGTCTGCGAACAAGCAGAACATTCGCATGATGGTCCAATACTGCTATGAGCAAGGAGTCATTCGCCGTCTGTACGAGCCCGAAGAGTTGTTCGTGCTTCACGGCTCGTAGGGCAGGTGCAATGCAAAGGGAACCTGAGATCAACGGCATCATCGGCGCATGCTTGACGCCGTTCGACGAGGACGGGCACGTGAACTACGATGCTCTCAGGCGTGAGATCGACTTCATTCTGGCCGACGCGGATGCCATCTCCATCGGTGCTGTCGAAGCCGCCGAATACACGATGCTCGGGCATGAGGAGCGGAAAGAGATGCTCCGCCTGGGGGTCGAGATGGCCGAGGGCCGCTGCCCGGTGATCCTCGGAGCGTCTCATCCGTCGCCACGCGGGGCGCTCGAGCTGGCCGAGTACGCCGCGAAGCTGGGCGCCGACTACGTGCAGGTCCTGATGCCGCTGCGCCCGTGGGGCGGCCAGCCGACGCCGCAGGAGCTGTTCGACTACTTCGCGGAGATCGCCTACGGCAGCCCGCTCCCCATCGTCGCCTACCACAATCCGGGTCCAGGCGCTGATCCGAGCATCGAGGCGACTATTCGATTGAGCACCATCCATCGGGTTCGCGCCTTCAAGGAGAGCAGCCGTGACGTGACGAAGATCAGCCGATTGATCGAGGAGATCGAGCTGACGGGGAACGCGCATTATTACACCACGATGCAGCCGCTCCTAACGACACTTCTGATGGGCGGCTCGGGGGCGACCATGCCGCCCCCGGGCACCGTGATCGGCGCTCGCGTGGTGCGGGCGTTTCGAGCCGGCGATATCGAGGAAGCAACGCGCTGGCAGCGAGTCTATTCCACCTTTCCCGGCAAGTGGGCGGGCTACGGTCTGCCGCCGGTGATGAAGGCGGCCATGCGGCTCTTTGGCGTCGATCTCGGGGACCCATCTCCGCCGTACCAACCCGTCAACGCCTGGGACCGTCAAGAGATCGGGAACTTCCTTCGAAAGGAGAGGCTCATCGAATAGGGGGCCGTTCCCGCTCGTTACACGAGGGCCACGGCTCGTGTCTGGCCAGCGTCACTGTCCCGAATCTTGATGGGGAAAAGATAGGCCTCCACCCGTCGACCGGCGATCTGTGCGAGGTTGGTGAGGTTCTCGGCGATCAAGACGTCGTGCTCCAGCAGGATGTGGTGCACCGGAAATGCGAAACCCGGCGGGCGCAGGCCGGGCGGCATGTCCGGTGTAATGAGATCCATCCCGATGAGCTTGATCCGCCGCTCGACCAGCCACTCAGCCGCTTCGTCGGAAAGATAGGGGTGGACCAAGTAGTCAGGCTCCTCGAACTTGTCCTCCCAGCCGGTGTGGAGCAGGACCATGTCGCCCTCGCGCACGTCGAAGTCCTCGAAGTCGCTCGCTGGAATGGCCTCGCCGCCACGGCGTGACACGGAGACGACGACTGCCTGGCCGCAAAGCTGCTCCAGCGGGATCTGATCGATGGTCTTCCCTTGAGGCACGAAGTGCCAGGGCGCGTCCACGTGGGTGCCAATGTGCGTGGCCATCTTGATCTCTGAGATGTTGAGCGGCGCTCCATCCGCGATGCGCATCAGGGGGTGGAACTCTACGTCTGGCAGGATCGGAATCTTTGGCATTCCGGCGTAGATGGTTCGCGACAGGTCAACCAGGGGCATTGGCTCCTCCGGGAGTTACTCGGTTGTCACGCCCGATACGTGGCCGCGCCGCGCTCGATTCCGTCGAAGACCAGCCAGTAGACCTCGACACCCTCGGCGACGATCTCGCGTAGGCGTTGCTTTGTAAGGTCTTCGGTTGCAAAGCGTTCGAGCATTCTCGGCCCTACGTCGGCGTGCTCCTCCTCCACCTCAGAGGCGTGCTCGGCCCAGAAGGCGATGTCCTCCTCGGAGAATGAGTAATGGCGCCGCAGCCCCTCAGCGATGACAGCGGCTCGCTTGAGGTTTTGCCCCTCGAAGACGAAGCTCTGCACGGTGAGCGCCTCCAGCCACGGCGCGTCGTAGAACACGCGGTCCCGCCAGCCGATGAAGGCCTGGAGCTCAGGAACCGGACGCGCCCGCTCGATCTCTTCGCGGGACAGACCAAGCGCTCGGCCGAACTGGAAGAAGAGCTTTTTGTGCTCCCTATCGGGGTTCAGGAAGCCGGACTCGCTGACGACGTTCTCCAGCAGCATGTGCTCGAGATCCGGATCGTCGGGCGTCCGCGAATATACGGCCGCTACCAGCTTGGGAAACATGCGGGCAGTACGCTGGTAGTACTGCTGGGCAAAAAAGCGCAGCTCCGGGATGCTGAAATCGCCCGTGGCGATTCGCTGCACCATCGGGTGGCGCATGGTGTGTTTGAGGTTGACGATCTCTCGCAACTCCTCGACGAAGGCTCCGGCGGCCACAGACATCTTCAACCCCCACGCTCCACTCGTCCCTAGCGGATAGCATGAAGGATAGCGCGATCTTGACGGTTGAAAGAGGGAGGGAATGTGGTCCTGTTGATTCGCGACGCCGAGGTGGCCCAGGTTTTGCGCATGGAAGACGTTATCCGCGTGTCGACGGAGGCATACCTTGCAGTCGACGGCGGGCTCGCCGCCAATCGGCCTCGGACCTTCACCTACTGCGAGACGCCGGCAGGACGCTTCAATGCCAATACTATGGAGGGCATTCTCGTCGAAAAGGGTGTGTACAGCACGCGGCTCGCCGTTCGGAACAATCCGCGGGCGGGGCAGGAGGCGTCCGGCCGCGATTCAGTCGGCACGTCGGTTCACCTCCTGTACGACCTGCACACTGGCGACCTCCTGGCGCTGATCCAGGATGGGCCCATCGGCCAGATGCGCGTTCAGGCAATCAACGCCATCGCCGCTCGCTACATGGCGCGCGCCGACGCCCATTCGATGGCGCTGATCGGTTCGGGCTACCAGGCTAACGCCAGCATCGATGCCATGCGGGCCGTTCTTCCCATCGAACGGGTCACCGTGTATAGCAAGACGCGGGAGCACCGCGAGGAGTTCGTGGCGCGGATGCAGCGCATTCACGAGGACATCGAGGTTAGACTCGCCGACAGCGTGCAGGAGGCTGTCCGCGGTGCGGAGCTGGTGGTCGCCGCGACGAACTCGTACGAGCCGGTCTTCAAAGGGGAATGGGTCGAGCCCGGCATGCACCTGACGGGGGTGCTGGCTCATGAATTTGACCTGGCAACCTACGAGCGGGCGGACCGCATCTTGATCTACAACCGCATGCACGCGCGGGACTACACGCTGACCCGCGGCCCAGAGGAAGCGGAGATACGGCCAACGCCGCACGCGCATTTGCTCGCCGATGCGCCGGAGATGACGGATCTGGTCTCCGGCCGCGTCAAGGGACGGCTCAGCAACGATCAGGTCACGCTCTTCGCGAACGGCGGGCACGGGCGGGGATTGGATGGCGGCCCCGGCTATCCGGTGCAGCTCACGGCGGTGGCCAAGCTGGCCTACGATCTCGCCTGCGAGCGGGGCCTCGGCCAGCAGATCCCGTTCGAGTTCAGCAGCGAGTTCCGCGGGGCGTAAACCGCCGTTACCCCGGCCCGTCTTCCAGGCCGAAGCTGGCAGCCGCCGCGCGGATCTCCGGATCGTCCAGGATGGCGAGTTTGCCATTCTCGTAAACGGCACGGCCGTCGACCTCCACGGTCTGGAAGGAGACGCCAGCGCCGTAATGCCCGGCCAGCGTGCGGTTGTGGAAATGCAGCCGCTCCGTGGTGCTGATGGCGCCGATCCCCTTCGGGTCGTTGATCGCCTTCGGATGCATGCCACCGTGAAATGAATCCACAACGTATGCGCCGGCGCCATACTTCTCGCGGTGCCCGTCGAGCGTTCGCTTGATTTGATCAGCCACGGCGCCGCCCTGGATCGCAACGACCTGGTTCCCCTCGACGACCAGGGTCGTGAGATCATCGGTCATCGACGCGTTGTTCCCGGGGTGGTCCGACACGATCTTGCCCACGGCGTCAAGCGAGCCCGCTGGCGAATAGGTCTCACCGGGAAAGACCCGGTAGTAGCGCTGCGCGGCCGCCTCACCTGCGAAGTAGGCATCGGCCACCTCGCTGGCCTTGCCGACCCGCCCGCTGACGTCCGTACCCGCCGGGGAGCTGACGCGCCAGGTCGTCCCCGAGGCAAAGGTCTCCTCGATGTGCGCGTAGATCGCACGCACCATCCCCCAGTGCAGGCGGGTGTGCTCGGTCGCGAATAGCTCAGGAGTTCGGCAGCGGTTATTGACGCGTACGGTCTGCAGGTCTTTCAGATACGGATGCAGGTGCTCGCGGTTGATGGCATAGCTCATCACGACCTTGTCGGCGGCTCGCATCGCGGCGATCAGGACCTTTGAGAAGCTCGTTTGCGCAGCCGGAATGGACTCACCCCAGAGGGAGTGCACCTCCGCCCCAGCCTGTCTGGCCGCTTCCTCCATGAGGGTCACCAGCGCCGGGTCCATCGCCCCGATCTCGTTCAAGAGCAGGACGCTGTCGCCTTCTCGCGCCTCG
>JAERMM010000205.1 GCA_016844585.1 Chloroflexota bacterium
CTCCTCGGATCCACGATCGGCGCGATGGCCCGAACGGTCCCATCGAAGGAAGTATCGGGGTAGGCCGCGACCTGCAGTCGCACTTGCTGTCCCTCGGCTATCTGGCCGAGTTGTGCCTCTTCGACGTTGACGACGAGCTCGAGGTTCGGCGGCACGAGTGTGAACAGTGAGGTTGCGGGACTTACGAGAGCGCCGGGGGCCACCAGTCGCTCGGCGACGACTCCGTCGATCGGTGCGAAGACCCGCGCTTCGCGAACGCCCAGCTGAGCCAACTCGAGCTGGGCGTCCGCCTGCTCGACAGCGGCCTGAGCCGCCTGGGTATCCTGAACGGTGTAGGGGTTTCTGCGCCCGTCCAGAACAGCCTGAGCCTGCGCAACAGCCTGCTCCTGCTGCTGAATGTCGGCGGCGGCATATGGGGCGCGGGCCTTCTCGAGCTGCAGTCTTGCTTGCTCGACGAGCGCCCGCTGCCCTCGAATCTCCTGCTCTCCAGCAGGCTGAGCGGCAAGTGCAAGCTGTTGCTCGGCCTGTTTGACCGCCGCCTCCGCCTGCTGCAAGTCCTCAGGCTCAGGGCCTTTCAAGATCTGGTCGAGCTTCGCTTGATCCGACTTCAGGCGTTCTTGCGCTGCCACCAGTTGGCTCTGTGCCTGCGCTCGTTGCGCATCGACGCCGCTCGTGCGGAGGGCATCCAGCCGTGCCTGATCCGCCGTCAGCTTGTTGACGGCCGCGTCGAGCTGGCTTTGAAGCTGGTCACGCCGTTCATCGAGGGTTGTCGACCGCAAGGCGTCAAGCTTCGCCCTTGCGCTTCGCAACGCGGCTTCCGCCGATGACACGGACGATTGAAGAGACGCCTGAGTGTCAGTCCTTCCTCCAGCCTGGAGGAGGGTGAGTTGCGCCTGAGCACTTGCGAGCCCATCCTGCGCCGACTTGACCGCTGACTGAGCCGCGGTAATCGCGGAGTCACAGGCGGCCGGGATCGCTCGGCTAGTGCCATCCGGCTTGAAGGCGCAGGCTGTGCCGGTGAGTGAAGCGCCCCCTAACTGCAGGGCGACCAGCGAGGACTGGGCCGCGGATAGGTTCGCCTGAGCCGCGGACACCGCGGCCGTTGCCTGAGACACCTGTGCATCCGATGGAGTGTGCGCCTGGGATTGAGCAGCGCGGGTGCTCGCAAGCGCCGAGCTGGCCGAGTCGACGGCACTCTGCGCGGCCTGAACGTCTGATGCATAGGTTGACGCCACCGAATCGAGGGCGTTCTGTGCGGAAACCACGGCAGCGCGAGCGCTTTCAACCGCGGCCTGGGCTGCCTGAACGTCCGCTGGGCTCGTGTTGGCGAGGTTGTTCAGCGCGAGCTGCGCTGACTCGACCGCGGCGCGGTCTGCCTCCACTGCGCTTTGCGACGCCAGGCGGACGTCATCCGCCGCTCCCCGGTGGACGGCCGCCAGCTTCGCTCGCGCCGAGTCCAGCGCCGCGCTGGCTTGCGCGACCGACTCGACTCGGCCGCCCTGCTCCATCAAGTCGAGTTTCGCCTGTTGTGCCTCGACCGCCACCTCGGCAACAGCGATGTCGTTCTCTCGACCGCCGCTGCGCATGTCCGCGAGCTTGCTCTGCTGCTGTCGAAGCGCCGCCTCTGAGGCAGCAATGTCCTCCACCCTGCCTCCAGCGCGGATCTGCGCGAGCTTCGCATCTGCGCCCGCCAGCGCCGCCCGCGCCTGTAGGACCTGGACCTCCGAGCTATCGGCGTCCATTTCAGCCATCAGGTCGCCCACGCTAACGCGGCTGCCAACGTCGACCAGCATTCGCGTCACTCGACCCGTCCCCTTAGGGAGAACTGTTATCTGCCCCTGCGAGCGGATATCGCCGGTGTACGACAGCGTTTGCTGGATCGATCCGCGCTGCACGGCCTGGGCTCGAACCGCGAGCGGCGCTGCCTGCCGGACGGCTGGCGGGGCCGGCGCCGGCTGGCTGCACGCGGCGAGCAGAAGCATGGACGCGAAGCTCAGCACGAGCCGCGCGGACGTGCTCGAAAAAGGGGTCGGATACATAGAGTCCTCCTCCACGCGTAGATTATCCTCTCTCACGCGTCCAGCGTCTTGGGTGGGGGAGCTGTCATTTGGGCATACTGTTTGCAATAGAAACCTCCGACTCGGACCATCTCCGCCCAACGCAGCAGGACAGCATACTTGGACCGGCCAGCCATGAGCCTGGACCTCAGCTCGCTCGCGAACGCGATCGTTTCTCTGGATGACGGGCTCGGCGTTGTGGGCAATACGGACTGGCTCGCCGCCCAGCCCCAGGCAGTCCGCCACACCCTCATCGCCGGTGTGATCCAGCAATTCGAGTTTGTCTACGAGCTGAGCATCAAGATGCTCCGGCGCCGTCTCGAAATGGATGCCGCCACGCCCACCGATGTGGACTACGGGAGCTTCCGCGATCTCCTCCGCCTTGCGGCCGAGCGTGGTCTGATCGCCGACATTGAGGCTTGGTTCCGCTACCGACAGATGCGGAACATCACATCCCACACGTATGACCAAGACAAAGCGCAGCAGGTGTGCGCCGGTGTGGCGCCATTCATAGTCGACGCGCGAGCGCTCCTGCAGGGGCTGGTCGCCCGCAATGCCTGAGCATGCCCTCGACCTCCGGCCCGACCACCTCGCAATCGTGCGGGCCATCCTGAAAAAGCAGGCGCCGGGTTATGAGGTCTGGGCGTTCGGCTCCCGTGGGACCGGGAACGCCAAGCGCTACTCGGACCTCGACCTCGCCATAATCACCGAGGCGCCACTGAGCTTCGGTGTCGGCGCCTGCCTCCAGGAGGCCTTTTCCGAATCTGAATTGCCGTTCCGCGTCGACATCGTCGACTGGTCAACAGCCAGCCCTGCATTCCGCGCGATCATCGCGCAGAACCATGTGCTGTTGAAGGCGGCGTTCTCCTCGACCTGACGCGGCACAAACGCTCCCCGTGGCCTGCTCAGCTCGTTTGTCGAGTGCGAATGAATAACGGTAAAATCGGCAAACCCCCGGGAGTGCCCTTTGACGGCTGATGGCAGGCCTCACTTTGGCGATCTGAATCCGCCAACACGGATACTCCTCGCCCCGGGGCCCACGGCTCTTCCCCCGTCCGTTATTCAGGCGCTCATAGCCCCAATCACCGGCCACAAGGACCCGTTCTTCCTAAAGGTCATGGACGAGACAGCGAACCTCCTGCGGTACGTCTATCAGACCGGGAATCACACCTGCATGTCGCTCCCCGGTACCGGCGGCGCTGGTATGGAAGCGTCTCTCGCGAACCTCATTCAGCCAGGTGACACGGCCGTCGTCTGCGTCAGCGGGTTGTTCGGCGAGCGCATGGCGAACATCGTTCGCCGAGTGGGAGGAACTCCGAAGATCGTCTCGGCCCCGTGGGGAAAGCCGGTCGATCCCGACGACGTGCGGAAGGAATTGCGCAACGGCGACGTCCGAGTGATCGCCGCGGTACAGGGTGAGACGTCAACAGGCGTCGAGCAGCCCCTGGACGAGATCGGTCGAATCGCCCAGGAGCACGGGGCAATGCTGATTGTGGACGCGGTTGCCACGCTCGGGGGCATGCGGGTCGAGCCCGATCGCTGGGGAAGTGCAATCTGCTACAGCGCCAGCCAGAAGTGCCTGGGCGCCCCACCCGGCGTTTCGACAGTCACCGTTAGCGATCAGGCAATGGATTACATTCGGGGCCGCAAGAGCGAAGTCGACTGCTGGTACCTTGACCTCGATCTGCACGACCGCTACTGGTTCGCGGAAGAGCGGCTCTACCATCACACGGCGCCAGTACTTCTTGTGTACGCGCTGCGCGAGGCGTTGCGGCTGATCGTGGCTGAGGGGCTCGAGACTCGTTACGCGCGACATCGCATTCACCAGGAGGCGCTGGCGGCAGGGCTCGAGGCGATGGAATTCGAGTTGTTCGCCGATCCGAAGTACCGTCTGCCGACGGTGCTCTCGGTCTGTGTGCCCGAGGGTGTGAACGACTCCCGTGTGCGATCGCGCCTGCTCGATGAGTTCAATATCGAGATCTCCGGCGGTCTCGGCGAATTCGCCGGCAAGATGTGGCGCATCGGGATCATGGGTTACTCCGCAACGCGGAGCAACATGCTGACCTTCCTGTCCGCCGTGGAAGGCTTGATGGCCGATGAGGGCTATGGCTCGCCCTCGGGAACCGCCGTACGAGCGGCGAACGCGGTCTATGCGGCTCATGCGGGCGAGCCCGGCCTGGCCGAACCCCTAGCCTTCGTCCCAGCCGAGTAATCCAGCCCCGACGACCGCAGCTGACGCCAATGTCCCTCTCCCACCGAAGTGGGAGAGGTTAGGTGAGGGCCCCTTTCCTGCTGATCAACGTAGCTGTGCTCGTGCGGACGGTACAATCACGGCGCGTTTGAAGTCTGGGGCATAGGAGAAGAGGATGAAACTTGCGCTCTTCGATAACTACCGAGTTGGCATCGTCGACGGTGATCAACTGGCGGATGTAACCGATGCCATCGAGGGACACGATCCCGCGTGGCCATATCCGTTCGTACCTCGGATGATTGCGAGCTTCGACCGCGTACGGCCAAAAATCGAAGCGATGCTGCCGCGGGCACGGCGCGTGCCGATCTCCCAGGTGAAGCTTCGCCCCCCGGTTCCGACGCCGCTGAACATTGTCGCCGCGGCTTCCAATTACAAGGCACATTCCGCGGAGATGAAGCAGTTCATCGGCGCGGGGCGTTTTGGAACGGAGATGAGTGGCACCCGTGGAGACAGCTTTGCCTCAGCGCTGCCTAGCGTTGCGAACCGGCCCGAGGGCATGCGGGGCGACGTATTCCTCAAGTCGGCGACCTCGATCATCGGGCCCGGCGACACAATTCTGCTGCCCGATACGGTCCCGGGCAATGAGATTCACCACGAGGGCGAGTTCGCCTGCGTGATTGGTCGCGAGGCGTACCGCGTCGCCCGCAAGGACGCGATTGACTATGTGTTCGGCTATCTCGGCTTGATGGACATCACGGTCCGCGGCGGCGGCGACCGGTCGCGTCGTAAGTCCTACAAAGGCTTCGCCCCCATTGGCCCCTGGATCGCTTTGAAGGATGAGATCACGGACCCGACCGATGTGAAGGTGCGGCTCTGGGTCAACGACGACCTGCGCCAGGACGCCCACACGGGTGATCTGATCGAGTCGCTGGCCGAGGTCATCGAGTTCGCATCACACACGCACCCGTTGATGCCCGGCGACCTCGTCACAACCGGCTCGCCGGCC
>JAERMM010000030.1 GCA_016844585.1 Chloroflexota bacterium
AGGCGCGCTATGCCCTCGGTCTGCTTGAGGCCGACTCGGACCGTAGTGCCCGTCGGCAGCCCCTCTGCTGGCTCAGGCCGCACTTCGAATCTCAAGGACCCGTCTCGTACAGTCCACTGGTGACGAGCCTTCACGGATCCGTCCTCCAGGGCGACCGTGTCCCAGTCCGATTGAGCAGCAAGGGCGAACACCGCGAACCGACCGATGCCGCGGGACCCGATCGTTTCGCGCCTTGGTTCCCGGAGCTGGACGTGGGTGCCAACGAGCCTGAAGGATTCCTGCAGATCTCTGAGTGAAATCCCACACCCATCATCCACGAGTGCAAGGGTCGTGGGGGCGCCCAACTCGTTGCGACCAACGGTGATCTCAACCCGCGACGAATCGGCATCCAGGCAATTGGCGATGAGCTGGCAGAGTGCGTCGCCAGGTGACGGGTAAAGATCTGCGCCGAGCTGCTTGGTTAGCAGCTGGGGCTGCATCTCGAACGCAATTGTGTGCCTAGGTTCCACTGCCACTCACCGCCCTCGAGAGCCGGACCTGATCACCGGCGTCGGGAACATGTGTTCGCACCAGGCTGTGGATTGTACCGCAGTCCTCGTGGTGGACGTGCATCGAATGGATTCGGCTCCGCAAGGAAGACCGAGCGGTGAGCGCCGGCCTGCGGTGCGTTAGCTAAGAATCTCGCGTTCTCTCCGACGACGCTACTCGCATGCGACGTCCGCGCGAAACACCTGGTGGATCGTAGCCCCACTGTTCCCGCCACGCGAGATGCCGCCGCCGGGCAGATGAATCCAGCCGTCGACGTACGCGGCGCCAGTCACACCGTGAACCGGGACGGGAATGGGCTCCAGGCTTTGCCAGCTATCGGTCACGGGGTTATAGACCTCGTTGTTGGCGAAGATGCCCAGCGGGTGCGGGTCGTTGCCCTCGCCGCCAAAGGTGTAGAAGCAGCCGCGGGCGGCCACGCCGTTGAGGCCGGCTCGACGCTCCAGCAATGGCGCGCCGCGCGACCATGTATTCGTCGCGGGATCGTAGATCTCGAGGATGTCAGTCATCTCACTGCCGACACCACCGCCAAAGCGGCCACCGGCCACATAGAGCTTGCCGCCGATGGCAGCGGCTGCCAAGTGGTTGCGCTGCGTCGGGAGGTCGGGCAGGACCCGCCAGGTATCTGCCGCCGGGTCATAAACGGCGAAGTCGGACCCCTGTGGCGGCCGGCCACCGGCGACGTAGATCTTGCCGTCGATGACGTCGGTTGCGCCGGCGCTCCGAGCCGTGGGCATGGGCGCCTTCTGCGTCCAGACGGCCGTGGCCGGGTCGTATTCATAGACGGTGTTGATATAGAACCCCTGATTGGCGAAGCCATCAGCACTGATCTCGCCCCCGATCAGGTACAGCTTGCCGTTGACGGACGTCGTCATGGTGTGGTGGAGCGGTTGCGGCGCCGGTGTCGTGTATGACCAGCGACCCGCCGCGGAGTCGTAGACCTGCACCGTATCGACGTAGCGGCGGGTCTGCGGGTAGCCGCCGATGACGTAGATCTGACCGTTCAGCTCGCCGACGGCGATCTCTGAGTACGACTCGAGCAGCTCTGTGCGCACGGTCCAGATGCTTCCCGGTGGCTGCGCCTCAACTGGCGTCAATGCGGCGGCCAGCAGAAGGGTGCTCATCAGCAGCGCACCGAGACCGAGTTTCCCGCATCGCGCCACCGCTCCACTCATCGCTTGCCTCCCCGAATTCGGTTCCCATACGCGCGCACTGAAACGACACAACGAGTCGCTCCCCAGGTGCGAGCCTACATAGAGTATCGCGCACCGACAGTTGTCAGGGAAATGGGTCACGGCTATATTCCGCAGCGGCGCTGGAGGTGGAATCGATGGCGAAAGCGAACGCTCTCGAGCAGGGGCGATCCTGGATCGGCCAGTCCGTACTGCGGAACGAGGACTCGCGCTTCTGACCGGCCGCGGCACCTACGTCGAGGTGGTACTGCGCGCCATGCGCGGAGGGAACAACCTGGGTAGCAGCGGCTGATCCATCGGACCGCCGGCGTCTACCTGGTGTTGAAGTACACGATCATGTCGAGATCGCCCGGCGAGTGGCCGAGCAGCGTCGCGGCTGCCGCGACCTCGCTGCGATGGTTGGTCCCATGGTTGATCAGGTGGGCCATCGTCTGCCAGAGCAGGCGGCTCCACGCTTTGCCCTCGGTGTTGCGATAGTCGAGAACTCGGGTCGTCACGTCTTCGTCGCTCAGCCCTTCGACGAAGGCCCGCACCACCTGTTCGTGCTCGTTCCATCGAGCGACGAGCGCGTCGAGGCTGGGCACGTCTCGCGGGCTCAGCATGCTGGTGGGCGACACGCCCTGCCAGCGACTGTGCCAGATGACGTCGGCAGCGTAGGCGTGGACCAGCGTGCCGTGGATGCTCCCGTAGTCCATCGGCCGCGGCGCCAGGCAGTCGGCCTCCGCCAACTGGCCGACAGCGGCGAGCAGTCGGTCCCGCGCCCAGTACTGATAGTCGAACAGCGCACGAAAGTACGCGGCGTCCATGCGGTCCCTTTTACCCGCGCTTCATCTTTGCTTCCCAGACCAGCTGGTCGTAGAGGAACGACGAGCCGCCGGCCCAGCCGACGCGGTCGTGGTAGGACAGCAGATGCGCTGGCAGTTGCTCAGGGGTTCCGACGGTCGATGCAAGGATCTGCTGCTCGGCTGCCTGCTCTAGGTAAAGGCAGGTCGATACCGCCCCCGCCACGCTCGGTCCGACTACCGCGACGCCATGACCCTTCAGAAGGACGGCAAACCCCTGGCCCAGCGCCTCAGCCAGTGCTGATCCGATCTCCACCGAGTCGATCATGTCGCCCTGGAACAGCGGGATGCCGGTGCCGAACGCGACCGACTGGTGGCAAAGGGCGTAGACCGTCCTGCCTGTCGTGCTCAGGGCAGTCGCGACGTGCGGATGCGCGTGGACGACTGACTTCGCATCCGGCCGACGACGGAAGATCTCCGTGTACAGAGGCAGCTCAGCGGGGTTTCCAAGATTGCCGGAGATCTTCTTGCCATCGTAATCGTAGACCTGCACCTCGCTCGGGTCCTGGCCGCCCCGCGCCGCGCCCGCGCGCACGAACTTCAGCATGAAGCCGTCACCACTGGGCAGTCTGCATGCGACGTGTCCGTAGAGGTCGCGCAACTCCTGCCAGAGGAACAGCGCGCCCATCCTGCATTGCTCTTCCAACTCCAAGACGTCGTCTTTCGCCAAGTTCCAGCCTCCTTCGGTTTTTGGGCTGGCCAATAGTACGCGATGGTCTTACGCGCCCGAGCCGACCTGGTCGGGGGTCGGCACGCTCCATTGCTTGAGCGGTTTCCCTTCCGCCAGATTTCGCAGCTCTCGGATGAAGACCTGGCGTCGAAGGATGACCTCGACGTCGGTGCGGCCCAGATGCTCGTTCTCGTGATCGGGGATGGCGCCCTGTCCGCCCTGCGTGACGTGGTCCTGCGCTGGGATCAGATAGTCCGCTCCAATCGGCGCTGGTGGGCCTCAGCGACGTTTGGTTCGTTGCCATGACGGCATCCCCCTAACGGAACTCCCAATCGTAGATGTTCCAGTTCACCGAGGACTCGGGCGCAGCTATGCCCGGCCCGCGCAGCTCAATCACGTGGGCGAATGGCTGTGCGCGAAAGTACATCGGAACGGCAGGAAGCTCGTCGGCGTAGATGCGGAGCATTTGACGCACCAGCTGGGTCCGCTCACCGCGATCCAACGTTCGGTTGAACGCCGAAGCGAGGCGGTCGTACTCTGGCGTCGACCAGCCGCCACGATTGCCACCGCGCCAGCGGTTGTCCGGACCGGGGATATTTTCCGCGACGAAGCCGATCATTGCCGGCTCGCCCATGTTGGTGTTGCTGATGGCCATACCCGGGAATGTCGATCGAACCTGAATGTCCTGGGCCTGCGCAGATGGGACCACGCGCTCGCGCGCGTCGATGCCAACCTTGCGAAGTCCGTCGGCCATGATCAGCAGCTCTGGGACGTTGTCCGCTCCCTCGGACGTGGCGATTTCCGTGCTCAGCGGCCCGTCGGGCCCGACGTAGACGCCATCGGGCCCCTTCACGAACCCGCTGTCGCGCATCAGAACGTCGGCCCTTAGCAAGTCGTACGGGTAGGTCGAGATGGACCCGTCGAGAGCATCTCCCCACTCCGACCGGGACCAGATCATCGAGTCCGCGAAGAGCGCCACACCCCCGTACACGGCCTCGCTCAGCGCCTGCCTGTCGATGGCGTGGGCCAGCGCCCTTCGCACGCGTGGGTCCAAGATCGCCCTGGGATTGACAAACTCGGGCCGCAGCTGAAACGACGCGTGACGCCAGGCGTTCGGCCAGTTGATGATGGTTCCAGCCTTTCGGAGGGACCATTCCCGCTCCAGGGCCTCGGGGAACTGGGCAATGGCGCTGTCCGTGGCGGCGTGGATCTGGCCCGCCAGAATGTTCGCCGTTACGACGTTGGCGTCGGAGCTGAAGCGAAGAAGGATTCGCTCGATCTTCGCCGGCCCGAGCACGTGGCCATCGAAGCGCGCAGCCTCGAGCTGCGATCCGGGCTCCCAGCGCTCGAGGCGATAGGGCCCGAGCCCTATATAGTCGCGTGTCCAGAAGGAATGAGAAGCGATGACCTCCGGCCCGATGTTCCCGACCTGATCGAGCGCCGGACCTAGGACCCGCCGCGGCAGCGCAGGCAACTCGCGGTCGCGCGCGGAGATGGCGCCGGCGTCTGGATAGAGCGCCTTCCAATGGATCGTGAAGCGCAACGGGTCGATGGCAACCAGATCTTCCATAGCATGAAACGGCGGCTGGTTGGCCTGCGCGAGATCCGGCGCCGAGTAGAGCTGCCACGAAAAGACAAAGTCGTCGGAGGTGAGCGGCTGTCCGTCATGCCACGTTAGGCCCGGCTTTAACTGGTAGGTGGTCTCCATGCGACCGTCGGGAAGCACGCGCCAGGTATCGGTGTTGAGCTGGGGGAGTGTCTCGAGGAGCTGAGGCCGCGGAATCGCGCGATCGTCGACCAGCGCCGGCAGAGCGTTGAAGAGGCGCTTCGAGAAGTGGAGCCCCGCGCCCGCCTGCTGAAACGTCCTGGCTGAGAGGGTAGCGGGCTCTACTTTGACGACCACCACGAGGGGTCGGGACGGAGACGGCGCTGCATTCCCGTCAGCGGCGCTCGGCCGTTGTGAGCCCGGGCCCGCCGGCGCGCAGCCGAGCAGCCCGACCAGGGCCAGAAGGAGTCCCCTGGTCAGGAGCGGCGCCGAGCGCAAAACGGCGCGCTGGCCGTCCAAAGGCCGATTTTGGTTGCCCATCCTACCTCCGATGTCGGGTCTCAACGCCACCGCCTGACCTCCCTCATGTTCGTCAGAGTTCGTGTGAATTGCCTCCTGAGCCCGCAGGCGAAGGATCCGCACCTCGAACGGGTACGGATTCTTCAGGCTGCGGCCTTCAGAATTGTCCATGCCGCTTGCGCGGCACCACGAAGCAATGAAAACCGCGTTTTCAGAGCAATGACTAGACTTCCGCCAGGAAGCCGCGGACCAGGGAGTTGACCCGCTCCGCTTGATCGACCTGGACCCAGTGCCCGCAATTGTCGAAGATGTGCAGCTCCGCGCCCGGGATCTTCTCCTGCAGCAGCATGCCGCGGATCGCCCCGCCGGCGTCGTTGCGGCCCCAGAGCATCAACACCGGGACCTTCAGGGCGTGTAGCTCATCATAGATCGGCACGTTGCGCAGCTCACGACGCTTCTTGAAGGCGTCGTGGTTCTTGCCAGAGCTCATCTCGTGGAACTCATTGACGAGTGCGTCGGTGATGGCGGCCTTCCTTTGCAAGCTGCGCGTCAGGTACGCCCGCGCGCTTTCGAGGCTGGGAGAGTAGCCGCCGCGCTCCTCAGAGACCTCGGCCGCATCCTGTTCCGTCTCCGCTGGCGGGCGCGGCGACAGTGTGCTGCATGCCATCACAACCATGCGACTCACCCGTGAATCTTGCAACGCCATCCTGCACGCTACGTTGGAGCCGTCAGACTGGCCCCAGAGTGCGCAGCGGTCCAGCGCCATGGTATCGAGAAAAGCGCGTGCGTGCCGAACGCGTCTGTCCCGGGTGAAGTCGGTCGGGTCGTTGTCGGTCCTCCCGAAGCCGACCTGATCGAACGCGTAGACGCTGAATCCCGCATCAGCAAAACAATCGATCGTCGAGTCCCACATGACGTGCAGCGACGCCCCGGGCGCCTGGCCGTGCAGCAAAACTAGATTGGGTCCGCGTCCCTTGAGGACGAAGTAGGTACGAATGCCGTCGATCTCGGTGTATTCGCCGCTCCCTGGCTGCAATCTCAATTCCTCCACCGCGTGGCCACGCCGTCATCCGCTGCCGAGCATATGCGCGACGGACTTACGATTCAAGCGCCCCGCCCGGCGCATTTCGGAAAAAAGGGGGCTGTGACAACCGTGACAACCTTTGCTTCCTCCGGGAGGTGGCAGTATTGTTTGGACGCTAGGCTCATCGTTCCAGCAGGGAGGGCATGTCCACTCCCCTACCGTACGACGGCGGACGAGGCCGGGCGGCGGGGACGAGCCCCCTGCCTCGCGGAACGCCAACCAACAACGAAAATGGGGCGGGTGACAACCCGAGAGCCCAGTTCCGGGAGGTGGCCACATGACCGCGATTGGCGAATCTGCACTGGACCAGTCTACAGATCGGCCTCAGCGCGTGACCTACGGGGACTTTGTGCGGACGGGGCCGGGCACGTTGGCGGGCCGCTACATGCGCGCGTTCTGGCAGCCGGTGCGCATTGCGGCTGACCTGCAGCCAGGTCGGGCGCTGCCCATCCGCATCATGAGCGAGGACTTCACGCTGTATCGCGGCGAAGCGAGCCCTCACCCTAGCCCTCTCCCAGAGGGAGAGGGAACTGGACAGCCGCACCTGCTCGCCTTCCGCTGCGCGCACCGCGGCACGCAGCTCAGCACGGGCTGGGTCGAGGGTGACAACCTGCGATGCTTCTACCACGGCTGGACCTACGGGCCGGACGGCCAGTGTGTCGAACAGCCGGCCGAGCCCGAGCCATTCTGCTCGCGCATCCGGATTCGGAGCTATCCGACCCGCGAGTACCTCGGCCTGATCTTCGCCTACCTGGGCGAGGGCGAGCCGCCTGAATTTCCGCGTCTCGCCGAGTACGAGCACCCGGAGTTCGTGCAGGAGGTCAGCGCACTGGCGTGGCCCGGCAACTTCTTCGCGCAGATCGACAACGCCGTCGATCAATGCCACACGGCCATCACCCACTGGCACTTCAAGCGTGGGATTCCGACGCTGACCGCACGCGAGACCGAGTACGGCATGATCTCGATGCCGGTCGGCGAGGGATTCGACGATCCCAGCCACTTCTTCATGCCAAACGCGCACGAATGGGGATCGGGGCCGAGCAAGGCAGCGCGAGGACCGATGTACTACTCGCGCGGTTGGCGCGTCCCCATCGACGACCGCAACTACTGGCGATTCGGAGTCGACCTTTATTTCCTGGCCGGCGATGACGCGGCAGCACATCGTGGGTCGAAAGTTGCCCAATCGAAAAAGGATGTTGGGGCAGTAGTTGACGTGGGTAACGCCGTGTTGACGGGTAAGCTCGACGTGCACGAGCTGAACCCAAGCGATTACCCGAACCTCGTCAACATCCAGGACTTCGTCGCGCAGGTCGGGCTGGGCGATATCGCAGCACATCCGATCGACGAGCACCTGGGTCGCTCCGACATCGGCATCAACATGCTGCGGCGAATCTGGGCGCGCGAGCTGGAAGCGGTTGCCAGCGGGCGGCCACTCCACCAGTGGCGGCGGCCTGAGGGCTTGTGGAATCGGGTCTACGAGGCAGGCTCCGCGAAGGCGCTAGCGTCAATGGGCGCTTGAGGTGGCCGCGTCGCACGGTCTGACACCTTCGGCTTACCCTGCAGAGAGCCAACGAGCTACGTAAAGCCGCCGCAGCCGCACTCCGAAAGTGTGCTCGGCCTCCGACCGAGATCCATAGCCGGGATCGAGCAGGGGCGAACGGACGTCCGAACTGGCTACGTGGAGAGGGCCGACGATGTCGGCCTCAGAGGTCCGAGGAAGGGTGTTCTACGACCAATGAGAACCCTGGTCCGAGCGGCAGGAACGCTCTCCATGGCCCTGGTAGTGTTGTTCGCGGCTCCGCGACCCGCTGCGGCTTGCCTTTGTATGGGCGTAGAGTTGAGTGAGCAGTGGAGGCGTTCGCCCAGTCGGACCGGCGTGCTGGCTACTTCACTAAAGCAGGCTGCAGCCTTCTTTGCTGCATGCGACTGTAGCCACTGACCGTCCGGGGCGATCCGCTGCGGCGCTCCTTCTCCGCGAGGAAGGCGTACAGGGCTTTATCCCATTTGCTCACGTCGGTGCGGGCGCGTACTATCGCCGTGTCTGGCATGGTTTCCTCCTGCGCGATGTCCCCCATTTAGGGCACTTGATACATCACTCAGGCAGAGACAGACAGCGGCACGATCGTGGGATTGTGATCTGTCTTCCGAGGGAGTAAAGGATGGGACTCCTTGCGCGGCTACTCATCTCGCTCGTCGCTGTACTGAGCGCGTGCGCGGCGCCGGCCACGCCTCAGCCACGGTCCGATGCCCCGACCACGACCGCCTCTGGGCGTCCCAGTACGGTGATCATCGCCATCAAAGGCGAGATCGCTGATGTCGCCGCCAAGGTGGGAGGCGGCGATACCTTCTCGGGCGAGTACAACTTCCTGAGCAGCAGCCCCCTCGCCGTTCACGACGGGAAGGCGACTCCGCACCCGCTCATCGCCGAGGCCCTCCCATCGCGCGACGCGGGAACCTGGACCGTGAACGCCGACGGCACGATGGCCACGACCTGGCGGCTGCGGCCAAACGCGAAATGGCACGACGGCCGGCCGGTGACACCCGAGGACTTCGCCTTCACCCTCCGCGTCTACGCAAGCGAGGAGCTGCCGATCGCCACGCGCGAGCCGGAGCTATTCATGGACCGCATCGAGGGCTTGGACGACCGCACGTTCGTCATCCACTGGAAGCAGACCTACCCCTGGGCCAATGAGCTGATCAAGGGGCAGCTCGACCCACTGCTCGCTCGGCACGTCATGGAGAGCGCGTTCGACACCATGGACGCGCAGAGCTTTTTGCGGCAGGAGTTCTGGATGCGGAACTCCTGGATTGGCACCGGCCCGTACCGCGTGGTGCAGTGGGATTTGGGGAACCAGATGGTGTTCCGCGCGTTCGACGACTATTTTCTGGGCCGCCCGAAGCTCGACGAGGTGGTGATCCGAGTCATCGAGGACACGAACACCGTCGTCGCCAATCTCCTCAGCGGCTCGGTAGACGTCTCGGTCGGTGTGACGCTTGGCCAGATTGCAGGCGCCACCATCCGCGACCGGTGGAAGGAGACGGGCGAGGGGCAAGTGGTGGTCACTCCCGTTCGGCTCCGCTTTTTCGAGTTTCAGCACGACACGACGTACAATCGCCAGTCGGCGCTCCTGGACCTACGGGTGCGGCAGGCATTCGCGTACGGGATCGACCGGGCGAGTATCGCTGAGGTCGTGTCTGCCGGCACATCCCCGGTGGCCCACGTCTTCCTGAGCCCGACCGACGCGCTCTACGACCGTGCTATCACGCGCGCCGCCACCTACCCGCACGACCCCTCCCGCGCGCTCGCGCTGCTCGGCGAGGCCGGCTGGACGCGACGTGGCGACACGCTCACCAACGCGGCGGACGAGGGGCTCGTAGTCGAGGTCCGGACGACTGGAGGCACCGACAACGAGACAGAGGCGACCGTCCTCATATCGGACCTTGTGAAGCTCGGGGTCAACGCGACGCTGAACGTCATGTCCGGGGCGGTGCAGGCCGACGACCAGTACCGGGCAACGTTCCCCGGACTCAACGCGACCGCGCGCTCGATCCGCGTTCCGGAGACGATGGGGATCTGGAGCAGTCGACAATGCCCGGACCAGCGATTCCGAGGGGGGAACCGTGGCTGCTGGCGCAACGCAGAGTTCGACCGGCTGTTCACCATTGCTTCGACCTCTCTGGATGCAAGCGAGCGCGCGGACGCGGTCGCGGCTGCGCTGAGGATCCTGACGCAAGACGTCGCCGTGCTCCCGATGAGCTACTTCTCGGAGAACATCGCGTTCCGCAAGGGACTCGTCGGCCCGGGACCGCGCTCGCCGGAGCAGGTTGGCAACACCTGGAATATCCACGAGTGGCACTGGGCGAGCTAGCGGCGGATGATTCCTCATTTGCAGGGTTTTGATCTCAAGGCGTGGATCGACGCGAACCCGGATCAGCGGCAGGCGACGATCTGAAGCTCCGAGCCTGCGCTCGTTGCGACCACATCTCGAACTTCTAGCGACGGCATTGAGGCACGCTATGGCCAAATTGTGCTCAAGGCCTGAACAAGTTCGAGGTTCAAAAGCGGAAGAGGTCCATGGCCATAGTCAGGCCGACGTACAGCATCCCGCCCGGGATGATGCTCGCCACGCCGCCCAGCAGCCACCCCCAACGCCAACGCCGCGAGCCGATCGATACCGCAGCCGTTATAAGCAGACCTGCAGCGGCTGTCGCTCCGAGCTCGAAAAAGAAAAGGAGTGCGGCCAAAGCCAAGAGGTCCGGTCCGCCGCCGTTAAACAGCGCCACCGCGAGAGTAGCGAGAATGTGCAACGCAATGCCTACGGCGAATGCGATGACTGCATCCTGCTTCATGTGTGGCACGGTACTAACACAGAGATGGCCCGCAACAGATGCACGCGGCAAGTGTACGGACTTTCCAGCGATGGCGTGTGCCCGTAACCGCAAGCGAGCTGCGACTGGCAGCCGCCGACTGAACTGACCGCGACCGGATCTGCTACCGCCTCGGCTGCACCGGCGCCAACAGCCGGGCGTCAATGAGTCCATCTTTCGGTACACTGGGCAGGATTGACGCCCGGAGGTTCATCATGGATCTGCACAGCCTTGACAGCGAACCTCGCCCCGTTCATCCTGCCGGCCGCGCCTGGCGGACGTGGACGTGCTTGGCCGCGGTTGGTCTCGGCGCGCTGAGCCTCCTCGCCGGCCTGACCTTGCTTGCCAGGCCGCCGATGTGGGGCAACCCACCGTCCGAGCTAAGGCCGGCGGCGTTGGTAGGGTTGATCGTTGGCGGTGCTGCGCTCGGCCTGGTGGCGGTCGCAGCGTTGCGTAGCCGCGGAGGCCACCAGGCCGAGCGGGCTGTGGTGGTCGGTGCACTCGGTCTGAGTATTGTGAGCTTTGCTTTGGAGGCGTTCGCGAATTTCCTATGGGGAACTACCCGCTTCGTCATTGAGGGTCGACCGCTCTGGCGACGGGGGCGAGCAATCACGGCGCCCGTGGAATCCGGCACCGCCTGGCAGGCCCAACTGCGCCCGTCGGTTCATCACCTCACAGAGTCCGACCGCGCCGGCCTCGCCACCGCCTGGCTCACGGCCGCACGGTACGAGCACGCGTCGGTGGCGGCTTTTAGCCATCTCTCACTCAAGCTGCAGGTCGTCGGCGCGCCACCGGCCTTGCTGGCCTGGACCCACCGGGCGGCAAGCGAGGAAGTCCATCACGCCGAGCTCTGTTTCGCGCTCGCCAGCGCCTATGCAGGGCGAGACTACACCGCCGCGCCGTGGCCTACGCTGCCGGACGTTCGCGGAAGCTGGCCCAGGAGCGATCGCCGTGACCAGCTCGTGCGCCTCGCCACCGAGTCACTGGTGGACGGGGCCCTGGGCGAGGGATGGGCCGCGGCGATCGCCCTCGCGGCGGCGCAGAAAGTCACCGACCCGGTGGTGCGGAAGGTGCTGGAGCAGATCGCGCGCGAAGAAGCCCAGCACGCGGAGCTGGGTTGGGCCATGGTGGCATGGTGCGCGCAATCAGGTGGTCGGAGCGTAGTGTGCGCCCTGTACCAGGCGCTTGGCGAGGTCGACGCGATCCGCGCCCGCCCCGCCCAATCCCCGCACAACCGAGTCGACCTACTAAGCACGGTGGGGAACATGAGCGCAGCCGATCAAGAAGGGCTACGGAGCGCGACCCACGCCCAGGTCCGCCAGCGCCTGGAGCATCTGACGGAGCTTTCAACGGCGGCTTAGCCCAGTGTGCCACTGGCGAGAATCTCACAACTGGTCGTCGGATACGCGGTCAAGGCCAGTCATCGCCGAATGGTTTCAGCCGTGGAGGAGTAGCGATGGGAGAGGATACGGCAGGCTAGCTCGTGGCTACCGCCTGAGCGTAGTCGGATTCGAGGTCGCCCTCGGCGTAGTCCTCGATCCGTTGCCAGGGCATGCCCTTGGGGAGCAGCTTGCGGTGGGCCTTGATCTGGCTGAACTCGAAGCCGCCCTGCAGCCCCGGCGGCGTGCCACCGTTCTGGAAGTCGCGGACCGCCTGGAGCATGCGCTGGCGCAGATTGATGACGCAGACATCTGTGGTCCCGAGGTGCTCGTTCCAGCGGTCGCAGATGGGACCCATGCTCTCCTGGATGCCCTCGTCCTCGTGGGGATTGTCGCCGATGCCGCTGAAGCTGCGCTTCTCGCGCATGGCAACCCGGTCCTGCATCAGGCCGTTGCCGATGTTGCGCTTCCGCCGCCGGTCCGGCAAGAGATCGACGTCGGGCATCACCTTGCGGCGCCTCAGCATGCCCAGGTGGTCGATGCCACGGGTCTGGCTGTAGTAGACGCTGTAGTCCCAGGTGCGCTCGTCGTCGATCGGGACGTAGAGGTGCACGTGGCCGAAGCCGCGCGGCGGGACGACCGCGAAGAATGGGAACACGAAGTGGCTGTTGGACACGTAGTCGAGGTGATCCGGATCGTCCTGGTCGTCGTGCGTGCTGGCCATGGTGATCCCCCAGGGCGCGTCGGCGAAGTCGAAGCGCGTTTGCCTGATCAGATCGACGTTGGGAGGCGGGAACAGGATGCTCTCGTAGCCGTTGTGAAGGATGATGGCGTGGGTGTGATCCGAGTTGCCCTCGCACGGCTGCAGGTAGTTGGCCTCGGTGAGAACCTTGGCGATGCTGCGGTTGCCGTCCGGCACGATGTTCCACTCGAAGTCTGGGAATGGCGGCTGGTGCTCGCGCGGGCCCATGTAGGTCCAGATCAAGCCGCCGGCCTCGTGCGTCGGGTAGGCCTTTGCTCGCACGCGGTCCTTGAAGGTGCTGTCGGGTGGCTCACACGGCTGCTCGAGGATGCGGCCGTCGACGTCGATCTTCCAACCGTGGTACAGGCAGCGAAGCCCGCCCTCCTCGTTGCGCGCGAGGAACAGGCCGGCGCGGCGATGCGGGCAGAGCTGATCCATCAGCCCCACACGCCCATTGGTGTCGCGAAAGGCCACCAGGTCCTCGCCGAGCAGCCGTACGCGGAAGGGGTCGCAGTCAGGCTCAGCCACCTCTTCTGACATGCAAGCCGGGACCCAGTAGCGGCGCATCATCTGTCCCATCGGCGTCTCGGGCCCGACGCGGACCAGCAGCTCGTTCTCTTCCTTTGTGAACACGGTCTCCTCCTCGCTCCAGGCGGACTATCGGGAGCGCAATGGCGACCGCAGTATACCGGCGCCCCGATTACAGGGTAAAGCGCGGCCAGTCGCCTGGGGTAAAGTGGAGGCTGAAAGACGAGTCACTCAACTGGAGGAGAGTATGGGCGCACCGCGGCACCAGATAGGTTGGCGAGCCCAACCACTCGCGCTCTTCGTGGTCGTATGCGCGGTGCTGACCGGATGTGCATCGGGAAGCCCGGCTCCTCGCGCATCTGACCAGCAAGCGGGGGGTGGTCAGGAGCGGTCTGGTCCAACGAAGACGCTCAACGTGGCGCAATCGGCGCCGATCCGGGCTTACGGACCCTGGGACTTCGCCAGCACTGCGGGCGGGGTGGCCGCGCTGGCCGAGATCCATACCACGGGCCTCGTTTCATACGACCGAAATGGGAAAAGAGAGGGCCGCGTCGCGGCGCGCATCCCGTCGATCGACGACGGCACCGTAACGATGTTGACGGATGGCCGCATGCGCACCGTGTGGGCGCTGCGGCCCGACGTCCGCTGGCATGATGGGAAGCCGCTCACGGCGGACGACCTGGCCTTCAGCTTCCGAATGACCATCGACCCGGCGATGGTGTCGCCCATCGCGCCGATCATCGTGCAGGCCGACACGGTCGAGGCGCTAGACCCGCTCACCGTGGCGATCACCTATAAGACGCCGGTGTTCGCCGGCCTGGAGCTGACGAACCGTGCGTTCTGGCTGTTCCCGAAGCACGTTCTCGGCGAGGCGTTCGAGGCCGACAAGGAAGCGTTCCTGGCTCTCCCATTTTTCACGACCGAGTACGTCAATCTCGGGCCATTCCGGCTGGTCGACTTTGGGCTGGGCGAGCAGCAGGTCTTCGAAGCCTTCGATGCCTACTTTCTGGGCCGGCCGAAGACGCAACGCATCATCATCCATACCATCGCCGACGCGAACGCCATGGTGGCGGGCATGAAGGCGGGCTCCCTGGACGTGCTCTCGGAGAAAGTGCTGAGCCCCGAGCAGGCGGTCTTGCTGCGCGACGAGTGGGCCGTGTCGGGAGAGGGCCGCCTGCTCTCCCGTCAGGACAACTGGGCGTACATCTCGCCGCAGTTCGATCTCCAATGGGCGCGTCCCGTTGAGCTGAGCAGGGACCCGCGGGTTCGAGCCGCGCTGCTGCACGCGATCGATCGCGACGCCATCGGCGAGTTCGTGCAGCCGGGGTTTGCAGATACCAGCGGCGACACCTTCATGCGGAGCAACGACCCGCGTGCCGCGTTCGTCGGTCAGCCGT
>JAERMM010000031.1 GCA_016844585.1 Chloroflexota bacterium
AAGATCCGCGTTGGGAGGCTGATCGGCGGCGGACCCGTACATCTTGCGGCCGGGCAGGGTCTGACCATCGCGTTCGGCGATTTCGTGGGAGATGCAACTCGGGTCAGCTGCTCATATGCCGGACTGGCGCGAGACGTGCGGCCGGGCAATTCGCTGCTGCTGGACGACGGGCGCCTTCGTTTGACGGTGTTGTCCGCCAACGGCTATGAGGTCGAAGCGCGGGTCGACGTCGGAGGCCCGCTGGGCGAGCACAAGGGCATCAACCTGCCCGGGGTCGCTATCTCCGCGCCGGCCCTGACCGAAGCCGACCGGGTGAACCTCGTGTTCGGGCTGCGGGATCTGAAAGTCGACTACGTGGCACTGTCCTTTGTTCGGACCGCCCGCGAGGTGAACGAAGCGCGAACGTTGATTCGCGAGCATGGCTGCCAGACCCCCGTCGTGGTCAAGATCGAGAAGGGCGAGGCCATCGAGAATCTCGACGCGATCATCGCCGCTGCCGATGGTGTGATGGTGGCACGGGGCGATCTTGCGGTGGAGCTAGCCCCCGAGCGGGTGCCGCCGCTGCAAAAACGCATCATCCACGCCGCCAACGCGCGCGGCATCCCGGTGATCACCGCCACGCAAATGCTCGAGAGCATGGTTACCGAGGAGCTGCCGACGCGCGCGGAGGCGACGGACATCGCTAACGCCGTGTGGGATGGCACGGACGCTGTAATGCTCTCGGAGGAGACGGCCTCAGGTCGGCATCCCGTTCTCGCGGTGCAGATGATGGGCCGCATCATCCGTGAAGCCGAAGCGGCTCAGATTTCGTCGCACGAGGAATGGCTGCCGGACAGCCGCTCGATTCGAGAAGCAGCCATTACGCGCGCGGCGCGCACTCTGGCTGAGGATCTGCACGCCAGGGCGATCATCAGCGTGACCCGCAGCGGACTTACCGTGGATCTGCTCTCTCGGGAGCGCCCGCGGGTTCCGATCTACGCATTTGCTGCCGACGAGGCCGTCTGCAGACGCCTGGCCCTCCTATGGGGTGTAACCGCCGTGAACCGTCCCCGCATCCAGGGGCTGCAAGCGAACGTCGCAATGATGGAGCGTCACCTGCTCGATCATCAGCTCGTCCAACCGGGAGACATCGTCCTAGTCGTGGGCGCGCAGCCACTCGACGCCCGGCATCACGCGAACTTCGTGGAGTATCACGTGGTCGACGACCGGCCGAGCCGCGGCCCGAATGGAAGTGCGTCAGGAACGGACACATCCATAGCTCTGGAGGTAGTACTGGCCCACCGGGCAACTACCGGTTGCGCCCGTTGTACCCGGTGCGAGGCAGCCAAGGCTTGTCGAAACCATGCCTGAGGCGCATGGTGTCGAACCGACAGGCAAGCAGCCATAGGCGCTGGTCGACACCGATCCTGCCTGGCAGACGCCGCTGCCTGAGCCAGGGTACCCACCCGCCTGACAGGTATAAGACCCGGTGTAGAGTATGCCCTGGCAGTTCCCGGCGCCACCGGAGTTAACGGTCTGGCAGCCCAGGGGGTTATACGCAAAGCCGGGCGAGCACATCGAGCTGGCGCCATAGCCCGTCGAGGCCCCCGGCTGGCAGCCGTATGTGGTCGTCGCCACGTACCCCATCTGGCATCCACCGACCCCGACCCCGCCGGCGTTAAAGAGAGCAGTGTTGTTCGCCAGGGTGATCGGTAGCGAGTCCCGTGCAGTGCCGCCGCCAGGGAAGTCGGCCACCGCGGTAAAGATCTGATAACCGTCGGGAAGACCTTTCGTATCGAGTGTTGCTGTCCAGCCAATGGATTGGCTCCCCGTCAGGCCGCTTCCACTGCAAGCCTGATTGAGATCTTTCTGGGCCGTCCCAACTGATCCTGTTGCCAGCAGCGGACCAGCGCTGGTGGTCCCGCGGAAGATGCGAACCTGAAGCGCGGCTGCGCCCGTGGCGCAGTCTACCGCGAAGCCACTGAACTGGCGCTGGCCGGAAGCCGTCGAATTGATAGTCGGCACCTCGATGCGGACCACGCTGCTGTTCGAGGCGCTCGCGAGTGGTCGTGATGGCGTTTGCTGCGTTTGCTGCGTCTGCGGTTGCTGGGCTAGTTGCGAGTCCGCGGGAGCCGATCGGCTAAGGCAGTCGCGGGCTCCCTGGAGCGCAGCCTCGTCATTGCGTCCGCTCTCAAATGTTGCGAGGCTGCTTCCTTCGCAGGCGGTTATGGCAGCCAGTGCTGTCGAGGCGTCCGTTCCTGTCGAGACGGCCGAGACCAGGGCAGCGCTCTCGGCCGACTCCAGGCTGGGCAGAAGGCGGCCATACGATGCACGATCGGTCTCGCTCCAGGCGAAGGAGCCCGCCGAAGCCAGTGGACCGACACGAAGGAGCCCAACTCTGAACGCGTAACGCTGTTCCCAGGCCAAACGGTCAAGGACGAAGTTTCCGTAGTTGTTCGTATTGATTCCGAATAGCTCAACGTCGGCGATGGACTGGATGTGGAGGAGCGTCGGCGCCGCGGCGGAGTCTTCCCATTTCGCGAGGTAGATGGGATCGCCAATCTTGGGCAGCCCGGAGGACAGCCACGGGTCACCGCGCCGCACGCCTAGGAGCTGAGTCAGGGCCATAGAGCACTGATTGTCCCAATTGATGAGGCGACCCGCCAGCGCGCGGGTGTCCCCGCCCCAGTGCAGCATACCATCGTCGTCGACGATGAACAGGTGCGGGGTTCCCGCAAGTTGGACGGGCGTGCCAGGAGCGAACGTGCATTGCGCTGAGGCGGTAGTCGGGGCGAGGAGAGACGCCTGGAGCAACATGGTCATGAGAACGGTCATGGTGATCAAGCGCTGGATCAAAGGGTCCCTCCTGCGAACCGCAACCGGTCTTGTGCGCGATTCATCATGCAATTGTAGGCGCAAAGGCACCGTGAATCGAAGTTAAGGAGCCCCCGCGGCCAGTTGGCCGCGGGGGCTCCTCGCGCGAGGTCCGAATCGCCATCGGCGTAGTTCAGCTCGCTATGCCTCAGGAATGGACGCATCCATAGTTCTGGAGGTAGTAGTAGCCGGCCTGGCAGCCACCGTTCGCCCCGGTAGCTCCCGCCGCCAGGCAGCCCAAGGACGTTGAAACCATGCCTGTCGCACAGCTTGTCGAACCGACAGGCAAGCAACCATAGGCGCTGGTCGAGACCATTCCGGCCTGGCATGTGGTGTTGTTGACTCCACCCGTATAGACGCAGCCATTATTGATGTAGGTCGAACCGGCTGAGCAAAGGCCGCCAATGAAGGAGGGGCCAATGGCAGTCCCGCCCGCCTGGCAGCCGTACAGGGCTGTGGAGACATACCCAACCTGACACTGCTGCGTACCGGAGTTCGTGCAGCCGAAGGCAATTGCTGCGACCTGGCCGCTCGGGCATGCCTGAGTGCCCGTCGTCACCTGACAACCGAACATCGTGGTGTAGGTGGATCCGGCCGGGCAATTCCCGCCACCGACCCCGAAGGTCGCCATCTGGCAGCCTGTGGCCGTGAAGGAAAATCCAACCGGGCAGATCGATGCGGCATAGTTCGTCGCCGCTATGGGCTGGCAGCCGTAGGTCGACGTCGCCACGTACCCGTTCTGGCACCCGGTCACCCCGTTCGTGCCATAGAGACCTGTGTTGTTCGCCAGGGTTATCGACAGTGAGTCCCGAGCGGTACTGCCGCCGGGGAAGTCGGCCACAGCCGTAAATACCTGCATCCCGTCTGGTGACCCGACCGTGTCAACCGTTGTCGTCCAGCCGACGGGTGCGGTTCCGGTCAGGCCGCTGCCGCTGCAGACCTGAGCGAGGTCTCTCGACTCCGTCCCAACCGCCCCGATATTCATCAGAACACCTGCGCTCGTGGTTCCGCGGAAGATCCGAAGCTGAAGCGCCGCTGCCCCGGTCGAGCAGTTGACGGCGAAGCCAGTGAACTGGCGCTGTCCTGAAGCGGTCGAGTTGACGCCAGGAGACTCGATGCGGACCGTGTTCCCGTCGCTCGAGCCGCTCGCAAGTGGCTGCATCTGCTGCGGAGCCATCGGCGAGCCCACGAGGACCGGACCCGCGAGGCAGTCGCGCGTCCCCTGGAGCGCAGCATCTTCGTTGCGTCCGCTCTCAAAGGTTGCAAGGCCGCCACGTTCGCAGACGATGATGCCGTTCAGGGCCACCGCGGCGTCCGTTCCTGCCGAGACGCCCTGAGCCAGGGCCGCGCTCTCAGCCGTCTGCATGTTCGGGAGGAGACGTCCATAGGCGTTGCGATCCAATTCGCTCCAGGCGAAGGACGCCGCTGAAGCCAGGGGACCGACACGAAGCGCGCCGACGTTGACCCCAAATTTCTGTTCCCAGGTTGCGCGGTCAAGGACGAAGTTGCCGTAGTTGCTGGTGTTGATTCCGAATAGCTCGAGGTCGGCGATGGATTGGATGTGGAGAAGCGTGGGCGCCGCGGCGGTGTCTTCCCACTTCGCGAGGTAAATGGGGTCGCCAATCTTCGGCAGCCCAGCGGTCAGCCAGGGGTCACCGCGGCGCGCCGCGGTGAGTTGACTCAGGCTCACGGCACACTGGTCGCCCCAGTTGATAACGTGACCGGCCAGCGCGCGAGTGTCTCCGCCCCAATGGAGCACGCCCTGCGCATCGGCGATGAACAGGTGCGGTGTCCCCACAAGCTGTATGGGTGTGCCCGCAGCATAGCTGCACTGCGCAGAAGCCGTCGTCGCACTGAGGAGCGCTGCCGGGAGCAGCATGGTCACGAGAATCGTCACGGCGAGTAGTCGCTTGATCAAAGATCCTCCATCCGGCGCGCAAGCCATCTGGCGAGCTGCGCCTGAATAAAAGTGTGGTGGCTGGGGCCGCGGTAGTTATGAGTAAAAGCTCATGGCTCGTCCCCCGGACTCGGCGCGGCTACCAGGAGCGATGTCTCACGCACGTTTGTTTCACCATTGAGACGGACCTCCGCCTTGAAATTCCAGATCGGCTCTGCTTTTATTGGTAGAGCCGATCTAGCCAGTGGGCCATGGATCCGACAATGCCCGCGAGGGTTGGGGCCGGCCTTGCTGAACAAAGAGGGTTGCAAGAGATGATCGATGAATCGAGCACATCGCCCGAGAGACGAGTGCTGGTGCTGCTGGATCAACCGCTCGTGGCCGAGGTCGTGAGACTGACCTTGAATCACGGCATTTTCGTGACCCGCGACGCGACGGATCTGGACGAGGCGATGCGCGTGATCGCCGATTGGCAGCCGCATCTCGCGGTGCTCGACATGGAGAGCGGCGGGCGTCAGCTCCTCGATAAAATAGACGGCCGCGGCGGGCGCGGTACTCGATTCCCGGTGGTGGCACTCACGCGCCGCGGTGACTTGAAAACCATACTCGACGCTTTCGAGCAGGGCGTCGACGACATCATGACGATGCCCTTCTCCCCAGAGGAGCTTCTTGCCCGCGTGGTCGCAGTCACTCGCCGTACGTACGGACAAGCGGTTGCATTGCGACCAGTACTCAGACTCGGCGAACTCGAGTTGGACATTCTCAACCGGCGGGTGCGGGTTGGCTCTGACGAGCTGCATCTCTCCGCTCTGGAGCAGAGCCTGCTCTACATCCTGGCGGCCAACGCGGGTCGACTCATTACCCGCGACCAGATCATGGATGCCCTGTGGGGCGCTGACTATGTAGCGGAAAGCAACGTGGTGGACCGGCACGTCCGCAATCTGCGCATCAAGCTGCAGGATGATTGGCGGAACCCGCGATTTATCACAACCATTCCCGGCAAGGGCTACCGCTTTATTTCCGCGGTTGCCGAGGGCGAAAATTGAAATGATCGCGGGCGTGGATCAGCCAGACGCGCCTCCGTCATCGTCCCAATGGTCCAATCGATCGCGAGCGGCCTCCGCTCTCTGAGGTTCTCCGGGCGGGTCCGTAACGTCGACGGGTGGTCCGAAGATGCTATCGGCTCCCCAGGTGCGAACCGCATCGATCACCAGGTCAGCAACAGTGCGTGAAAACCGATGCTGGCCGGCACGCTCCGGGATGTTGTCGGGAACGGTATCGGACGGTATCGACGAGGGTAGCTCCGCGATCAGGAGACGCACGGTGGAGATCATTGCCGCCGGGTGACTCCCCTGGGCAATGAAGTCGATGTGTGACTCCACGACGCGGCCTGACTCATCGCGCCACCTGACGCCCGCCGGTGACGAGCGACGGGTGGCCATCCCGTCAAAGACCGCGTGGTACTGAGTCATGGCGAACCGTCGCTCGGCCTCTGGAAAGATGAGCGCCAGGCTCTTCCCGATCAGATCATCGGGCACGCACTCGTGGGCGTCACAGTACGCCGGATTGGCCGCGAGCACCGTTCCGGCCGCGTCGGTGAGCACCATAGCGTCTGCAGAGGCGGACCATATTGCCCGCACGACGTCGAAGGACGCTGACGGATGGCCTGGCTGGTCTGATGCGTCAGGGCGTTTTTGCATACCGCCACGTATTGTCCCAGTCGCGCGGTGGCTCGGCGTGAAGGAACCGTCATCTGCACCGCCGTGGGCTGCTGCGCAGGTTCTGAAATTTGCAAGGCCAGGATGACGACTCCCTCATGAAATGGCGGCATATACAGCGGGAGATCAGGAAACCCGCGCAGTGGCAGGCCCAGGGTATTCGGGGGCCGTCTGAGCGACGACGATGGTGGCATCGTCGTAGGCTCGTGCCCAGCCAGCGAGGATCTCGTCGGCCAGAGACTGTAAGCCCCTCTCCCCCATCGGTCGTAGCGCGTCGATGTGGAAGCGGGCGCTCACTCCATCGGTGTGCAGGAGCAACAGCCAATCGCCCTGGAGCGGAAAGTCGAGCGGGCGCAGTCCGGGGAGCGTGGCTCCGACGATCCCTCGCTGGGCGGTGAGCCGCCGCTCGTGACTCTCCAGAATAAGGCGGCCCTCGACGTTTCCCACGCCGCAAAACGTGAGGAGCCCGGCGGACACGTCGATGCCGACGATCGAGATCGCCGCGCCGCGGCTGCCGGCGAGCCTACGGTGGCAGATCTCCAGCGCCCGATCGGGCGGAAGGGAAGGTTGGGTCGCCAGAGTATCCAGGGCGATGACGGCGGCGGCTTCGGCTTCCGGTCCATGGCCGAGACCATCGATCACCGAGATACGCCAGCCGCCGTCATCTGATTCGACGGTCCATGCGTCCCCATTGGCCACTTCCCCGGGCCGAGGACGACTGGCGCCGACGATCGCTAGCGCGTGCCGGGCCATTTGCGAGTTGTCACCCTGGTGCCGTTCGGCGCAGAGCTGATCTCGAATTCGTCCATGAGTCGGCGCACGCCCGGTAGTCCGCTGCCCAATCCACCGCTAGTGCTGAAACCATCCTGCATCGCTGAGTCCACGTCCGGGATCCCCGGCCCATCGTCTCTGCTCTCGACCTGAACGCCGGAGCCATGGACTGAATCGACGCCGGTGAGGACGATCTCGCCCTCCGTGGCATGGCGCACCAGGTTGCTTGCCAGCTCACTGGCCGCCAGCCCAACGGCCTCCACCGCGTCCGGGGCGAAACCTCGGGCAGTCGCTAGCCGCCTGGCTTCGCGCCGGGCGCGCTCCTGGTCCGACAGCGTCGCGACAGGGATGTGAAGGGGATAATCCATCTCAGCGGTGCCATTTGCGGATGGTTACCGTCGTCCCGCGTCCGTGGCTGCTGTCGATCGTCGTTTCATCCATCAGTCGCCTAGTGCCGGGCAGCCCCATCCCGAGCCCGGGGCCGGTCGTATACCCAGGGTGCAGCGCCAGATCCAGGTCCGCGATCCCCGGTCCATCATCAGCAACCACCAACTCGATGCCTACCCCGCGTGGAGTCGACGGGAGCTCATGGAGCAAGACTTCGCCCCGTCCGCCGTTCGCGTAGCGGACGACATTGCGCACCAGCTCCGATACCGCGGTCGCGATTCGGCTCTGGTCGACTGACCCGAATCCGAGCGCGATCGCCATCTGCCGCGCCGCCTGCCGCGCCGCGACGATGTCGCCTTCTCCGCTGACGGTGACCCGCATCTCCATTTTGGACGTGCCATTGTTCGACGTGCCGTTGCTCAATGTTGCCCCCTCCCGTTCGACCCCGACCGGTTGTCGTTCATCTTCAGGAGCCACGCCAGTCCCCTCTCAGGGTTGAGCGCCGTGTGTACGCCCTTCAGGTCCAGACCCAACTCGACCAGGGAGATGGCCACCGCGGGTTGGATCCCGACTACCACGGTATTGGCGCCCATCAGCCGAGCGCCGGTGGCGATGTCGCTGAGAAGCCGTCCGAGGAATGAGTCGACCGTCGCCGCCGCGGAGAGATCGATGAGCACGCCACCGACGCCCGACCGCTCCAATGTAGCTGCGAGATCTTCCTGTAGAGCCAGCATGTCGCTGTCGAGCAGCTCATCCTGGACCGTTGCGATGAGCGTATCCGCCACGCGGATGATTGGAACGTGCACCATCTTATCTAGCCTCGGTCTGAGGCCGCTTAGCCCCCCCCGTCCCCTCGTGGCTGCGGACGACCGTGAGGCCGAGCCAGTCGAAGGCCAGAGCCAGGCCTTTGGCGAGCGTCGTGCGGGTGATGACTCCGCTCAGGTCCACACCCAGGTGGACCAGCGTGAGGGCGGTGTGCGTCGTGAGTCCCACGATCAACACCTCGGCCCCCAGGAGTCGCGCCGCGGTGACCGTCTCCAGGAGGTGGCTCGCCACGGCCGTGTCAACGACCGGGATGCCGGTGATATCGAGGATGGCGATCTCGGAAGCGGTCTGCACGATCCGTTCGAGCAGGTTTTCGGTCATTGCCTGGGCCCGCGTTGTGTCCAGACTTCCGACGATGGGAAGCACCAGCACCCCCTCCCATATCTGGATCACCGGGGTCTGCAACTCGCTGATGGTCTGGCGCTGTTCGTCTACCGTGGACCGCAATCGCTCCTCGAACCTGGTGTCAGCCACCATCTGCCTCCCTCTCATTCCACATCTCGGATTTGGTCGTTGGAAGGTCCACCCGGAACGTGGTCCCACGCCCGAGCACACTCTCGACCTCGACATGCCCGTCGTGGGCATGGACCAACTGTTGCACCAGATGGAGCCCGAGCCCCAACCCCTTGACGTCCAGACGCGCCGCCTCGGGCGCCCGATAGAACCGCTCGAAGATCCGTCCCTGCGACTCCGGGCTGATCCCGATGCCGGTGTCGCGGACCTCGACGCGCGCCCGGTCGCCCGTGACCCATTTTCGCACGGTCACCGCGCCATCGCTCGGGGTGTAGCGGACCGCGTTAGAGAGCAGGTTGCCGAACACGGTGAGGAGGGCATCCACATTCCCAAGGACCTGAGTTCGGGACTCCTCCTCTTCGTACTTGAGCACAATGCCCTTCGACATGGCCAGGGGCTGCGCCCAACCACAGGTGCGCGCAACGATGCTCGCGAGATGCACAGGGGTCAGGGCAAGGGTCCGCGGCGCACCGCGGACAGACTCGCTCAGTTGAGTGGTCAAATCCGACAAACGTTCCAGGGCGTCGCGCGCCACCTCCACTAGGTGCGGCACGCGCTCGAATTGGCCTGCCGATATGAGGCGCTGCAGCACCTGCAAGTTACCGGAGACAACGGTGAGGGGCGTCCGCAGTTCGTGGACGGTCATCGCCAGGACGTTGTCCATCCGTCGATTCGCATCTTCCGCTGCGCTGGCCCGGAGCTGTTCGGCCTCAGTGCGCGTCGCCACGTCCCGGATGGACTCCGCCAATACAAGTTCCAGGTAGTCCTTATAGCTCACGCCGTAGCTGATCATTACTTCCAGCAGGAAATGCTGGGCATCGCTCATCGCCCGCAACTGCTCGCGGGCCTGGTAGCCTTCCAGGACGCGGTCGAGCGCCTCGAAATGCAGGGCGACGATCTCGTCGGGCCCCATGCCGCCCTCGATGAACTGTCGCGACAGCAGCGAGGCGTGGTAGAGCGCTTCCTCGGTGCGGTCGCGGACATAATCCGCCAGCGCCCGTTCGTACCCTGGCTCAGAGGTGACGGTGGTAATCATGCGAGCCTCAACGGAACCGCTGAACTCACGGCAGTGACCGAAACCAAGACGCGGCCGATGATGGCCCCGCATATTTTCCTAACGGCGTCCACCGACGTCATGAAGATTTCTTCATCCCGTACCCCATTCACGAACCGCAACGGAGGCGTGCGCTCGGCGAGACACTTCAGACGAGCAGCGCCAGCGCACCTTCGATGTTTGCTTCAGCCCCTGAGTTGCGGCTGATGCGCCCGTCGTCGATGCCGTCATAGACCAGACCACGTACCTCGTCGTACACCGGTGCGCCCCCCGCGTTGCGCCCAAGAAACCACGCGCGTGCTTCAGACGCGGCGTCGAAAAACCGGCCGTCACCCACCGCGCTCGCCACGGCGGTGAGCCCGGATGCAATGCAGCTTACATCAAAGGGCAGAGCTGAACCGTACGGCAGACGCTCCTTGACGGCAGGCAGGAGAAGCGCCACGGCGCTCGCGCGGGCGGATTCGACAAAGTCGGGCCTGCTCAGCGCGAGGCCGGTTTGGGCCAGGGCGGTTTCCTGCAGGTGGCCCCAGAGATGAATCGTCTCGTCTCCGGCGGCGTTCAGCAGCCGGTCGCCGTTGGTCTGGCCCGAGATCTCTTCGGCCCAGGTAAGCGCTCGATCTGCCGAGGAAGAAGATCGGGTCGCCCGCCAGTGCTCCATCGCCGCCAGTACGCAAACGGAACGGACGTCCAGGTATGGGATGAAGTCATCGACCCAGCGCGCACCCCGCTGGAAGCGCTCCTCAAATTCGTCATCGCCAAACGTGGTGGCGCCGCAGGCCAGGGCATGCAGAGCGCGAGCCTGCCATTGTGAACCACCCGGCCGCGATGTTCTCCCGGTCAGGTTTTTCTGGCCTGACCAGTCGAGTATGAAGTTCGCGAATCGGCCATCCTCGTCCTGCATGTACGCAAGAAACCGGAGCAGCCGACGGGCGGCCTCTCGGGTGGACGGGTCCCGCCGCCGCCGCCACAGCCCACAGTAAAGGACGACGCCCCGGGCAGCGTCGTCGACGCAAGCGACGCCCTCATAGCCGTCTTCCCGGGCTGCCTGGAGATGGTCGGGCTGGCTTTCTTCGGCCGAAATGGGTGCGGCGTACACGGCGATGGCCTCTGCACCGGGACCCGCCAGCGGTACCGCTCGCGTGAGCCGCCGAATCTGGCGGATCACGGCGACCGTCGCAGGCCGGTCACACCGCGAGCCGACCAATGGGCGCTTCACGGGGGATAGCGGCTCGTGGAGGGCCGTCAGAGCCTCCGCCGCCGGTCAGTGCACGACCAAGGGGCGAACGCCATCCACCGATCCCACAGACCCGGACGCCACCGAGCGCAGCACCGCCAGCATCCGTTCTCCCACACGCGGCCACGCGGTCTCGCGACCGTACGCGAACGCGTTTTGCTCAAGACGTTGCTTCAGGTCCGGGTCAAGAAGGATGCGCAGAGTAGCAGCGAAAAGCTGTGTCTGGCTGCGGAAATCTACCAGGAGCCCTCGCTCGGAGGCGAGTACCTCCGCCGCGTGTGGATACGGAGTCGAGACGATGGCCTTGCCTGCGCCCAGCGCGTAGGCAAGGGTTCCACTCGTGATCTGGGTCGGGTCTACATACGGCGTGACGTAGACGTCGCTGGCCAGCAGATAGTCGACGATTTGGGGCTGCGACAGGTACTCGTCGACGAACTCAACATGCTCTTCCAGGTCCAAGTCGCGGACCCGCTGCCAGAGGGCTGTCCGATAGGCTTCACCATCCCGACGGACCAACTCCGGGTGGGTCTTCCCCACGATGAGATACAGCGCGCTGGGCTCCTGGCGGCGGACCTCTTGCATGGCCTCGATCATGTACTCGATGCCCTTCCGTGGGTCAACCAGGCCGAAGGTCGTAATAATCGTGCGCCCGGTCAAGCCGAGCTGACCTTTGATTCTCCCTCGCCCGTGCGGCTCAACGGGCGGCACGCCATGGGGGATGACACACACCTTCGCCGGGGCAATCTCGTAATCGTCGATCAGCAGCGCCCGCGCGCGCTCCGCCATTACCACCACCTGGCCGCTTCGCTGCGCGATCTGCCTAACCGACGCGCAAACGGATGGGCTAGGGTCTGGCAGCACCGAGTGAAGGGTCGTCACCAATGGTTTCGCGAGGGTGGTCAGGAACGGCGTCAGGTGATCATCGAATGGCTCGCCCCAGATGCCATACAGCCCAAACTCGTGCTGCAGGCTGACCACGTCGACGGGCGCGCTGTTGATCTGCACGGCCGCGTCACGGTAGCTCTCGGGATGCCCTTGTCGGATGCGCCATTTCACTTCCGATCCGTACGCGTGGATTGACATCGCCTCGTTGATGGCGGCCCAATCGACGTGGACCGAGTGATCCGCGGCCTTGAGCGCTCGTTCGAGGTCTCTGGCAAACGTCGCGATGCCGCACTGCCTGGGTGGGCAAGTGGACACGAAGGCAACAGACAGCATCAAGCGATCGCATGCGCGGCAGCGGGTTCGGGCTGGGTGCGCAGCCAGTCCAGGAGGTCGCTGAGGCGCGCCGTGATGAGGCCTACGCACGAATCGGCTGCGCCGTAATAGAGGCGCAGCTCGCCCGATGCCTGGTCGAGGACCGCCCCACAGGGGAAGACTACATTCGCGACGTCGCCGTCGATCTCATACGGCGTCCGGGCGTTAATCACCCACTCATCTCCGCGTCTCAACACCCGCCGAGGGTCGTCCAGATCCAACAGTGCCAGGCCGACGCGATAGAGGGCGCCCGCCGCGGTGTGGCGCACGCCGTGATAGACGATGAGCCAACCTTCCTCCGTCTCGATTGGCTGCGATGACAACCCGACCTTCCCCGCGTCCCACCATGCGCCGTCGCGGGCCTCGATCAGCACGGTGTGGTCACCCCAGTGCGTTAGGTCGGGCGAGTACGACAGCCACATGTTTGCTTTGGCCTCGGTGAGACGAGGAACGGGTCGATGGATAAGGGCCCATCGACCGCCGAATCGGCGCGGGAAGAACGCGGCATCCTTGTCCTCCGGGGGCATGATCGAGCCGTGGCGTTCGAAGGTCTTGAAGTCCTCCGTCATCGCCAGTGCCACCAGGGGGCCGGAGCGCGAGTACGCCGTGTACGTCATCGCATACAGGCCCAGCTCTTCGAGCAGGACGATGCGCGCATCCTCGACGCCCCACAGCTCCTCGGGATAGTGGTCGGACTGAGCGGCAAATGTGGGCTGGGCATCTATTCGCCAGTTGTGGATGCCATCGTCGCTGCGGGCCGCGGTGAGGTGTGAGATGCCGCGGCGGTCCTCAACTCGGACCATGAGGAGCACCTCGCCCGTCGGGAGCTGTGTTGCGCCAGGGTTGAAGACGCTGTTTGCGGGATAAGGCCAAGTTGCGGCCGTTAGCAGCGGATTGCTCGGGTGGCGCCTAAAGAGGTCAGGCGCATGGTGGTTCACAATCGTTCCCTCGACGAGCCGTGCAGGCAGGGGTACCGCTGACGGGGAGCATCAATCGTGGGCAGATGCTGCGACGATTGTACTCAGCGGCGACGACCCGGTCATGAGGATTTCGTCATGAGGACTGTCACCGCAGCCTGCCAGGGTGGCAGCGTGCATCAGTGTCGAAGCCGAACCCACACTTTGGTCGACAGTGGGAGATGAGTTCCTATCGCGCCGTGGGACTCATCGCGGGGCGAACCTCGTCACGTCGGCGATCGGAGCGAGTCGTGGATCATCTTTGACCGTCGGCGGGTGTTGCGGGGAGATAGAACTGAGTAGCCACGAGGACCCTCCCATCGCCAGCGGGACCAGCGTTCGGTTGTCGTTGAATCGTCCCCGCGACCAGCAGCGAGTCCTCGCTGAGAGCGCGCGCTGCCGTGGCAAGCTGCTCCGGAGTCGCTGGGACGTTGGACAGATCGACGCCGGAAAGGGTGAACCGGTTAGGGGTGTCGAAGATCGTTGGCAGAATCATGGAATCGATGATGTTGACGATCGCTGCCTCGTAGGAGGGTCACGGCGCGGTGACACACCGAATTCCGCTGTCGCGAACACGATAGATTGTCGGTTGTGGCGCCTGATCGGTCGGCGTCGGCGTCCCTTCTGGTGGCGGTGCTGGCGACTGAGTGACGATGAAGGTCCCCAATTCGACCGTGCCCCCTGGCGTCGGTGAGACCGAGAGGTGGTGCACACCTGGCGCCGCATCTCGCGGTACGGTGAATGTGCCGTTCCACCCGGAGCACGGATTTCCCTGCACCTGACCGACCATCTGTTGCGGCTCGTCCCACATCACTGACAGCTCCAGGATGTACATCGGGCAGATGCCAATCTGTAACGGGCTTGAAACAGTGACGGTCGTTCCCGCCGGGGCACCGGCGGGATTCAAGGTAATCGTCGATTGCTGTGCGACAGTGTGGTCCGGAGCAACGAGCAAGGCAGCGAACAACGCCGCGACTATCGCGGCCGATTCCAAGCTCAGCCTATGCATCATCTCATCATCTCCTTACGCAGGACGGATTTGTAGATTCTAAGGGGAGGACAGCCGGCCTCAGGGATGGATGAATGGGCTCCGCTGCCGGACGGATCTGTCGGGGGCAACCACTCGCCCATGCTCGAAATGAAAACACTGGCCGCCCAGGCGGATGTCGTCGGGGTCGTGCGTGACCAACAGGGCGCGGAAGCCGAGGCGGCGCTGCAGATCGATCAGCTCGCCACGCAGCGCGTCTCGAATCGGCGCGTCGAGGGCAGCGAACGGCTCATCGAGGAGCAGGATCCGTGGATTCAGGATGAGAGCGCGCGCCAACGCCACTCGCTGTTGCTGGCCGCCGGACAGCTCGTGTGGACGGCGGCGCTCCATCCCGGTGAGTCCGACGGTCAGGATCATCGACCGGATGCGGTCCTGTGTCTCAGATGAACGCGCCTCTTTCAGCCCATACGCCACGTTGGCAGCAACGTCGAGGTGGGGGAAGAGCGCGTAGTGCTGGGGCACGTACCCCACGCGTCGCGCCTGTGGCGGCAGGTCGAGTCTAGAGCGCGCTTCGAACAGCGGGGCGCCGTCGAGAACGATGCTGCCGCTATCGGGTCGAACCGCTCCAGCCACGGCGCGCAGAGTCTGTGTCTTCCCTGACCCTGAGGGTCCCATCAGCACGACGATGTCAGCGGACGAGGCGAAGGTGACGTCGAGCGTGAATCCGTCATAACGCTTCTTGATCTGGACCTCAAGCATGGCGGGCTTCGAGGCGGGCAACGGACAGGCGCAGCAGGACGAGTACCCCGAACGAGACGACTGTGAGAATCGCGGAGAGCACCAGCGCTGCATCCAGATCGCTCTCCAGAGCGGCGTAAATCGCCAGGGGCATCGTCTGGGTGCGGCCCGGGAAGCTGCCCGCGAACATGATGGTGGCGCCGAACTCGCCGAGCGCTCGCGCCCAGCACATCACTGCGCCTCCGAGAAGTGTTGGGAACGCAACGGGAACGGTGACTCGCCAGAACGTCGCCCAGTCAGACACGCCGAGCGTGCGCGACACGATCTCCAACTCCTGATCCACCGCATCGAACGCGGAGCGAGCCGACCGCACGTAGAACGGCGCCGCCACAAAAAACTCGGCGAGCACAACTGCCGCTGTTGTGAATCCAATCGTGATGCCAAGGGCGGCAAGCGGCTCGCCGATGATGCCGCGGCGGCCAAACGCCATCAGCAGCCCGATCCCGGCAACGGCGGGCGGCAGCACCATCGGCAGCTCGACGAAGCTGTCCACGATTGCCTTCCCAGGGAAGCGGCGACGCGACAGCAGGTAGGCGAGCGGCGTACCAATGGCGATGGCGAGCAGGAGGGTGGTCGTCGTCGTTATCGCGCTTAGCCGCAGCGCTTCGATGACGATGGGTCGCGATAGCGATTCCAGCAGAGCCTCGCCGCGGAATACGCGGGCGAAGATTGCCAGGATTGGCAATCCGAGGATGAGGGTGGAACTCGCGTGTGAGGCCGGGCGTGACATCGGCCGTGGCCAGGTCGAGCTTGATCGCGCCCATCCGGGCCACGTCGTAACCCGGCAGCGCGCCGACGTCGGCGCGGAGCGCGGCGCTCTGCAGAGCGTCGAGCAGTCGGCAGATGGTTGGATGCTGGAGGTGGGCTCGCGGGACCACGAAGTCGAAGCCCATCTCGGCGAGGGGCACGAATTCGAGGCCGAGCATGAGGGCGGAGGCACGAAGGGCGAGAGCGGCGTCCGCGCCTCCGGCGGCAACAGCGCCGGCCGCCGCCATGTGGCCAGCCGTGAGACGGTCGTACCCCGCGACCCGCTCGGTCGGGATCCGCTCCTGTGCCAGCATCTCGTCGAAGAGCGCTCGACTTCCGGAGCCCTGTTCGCGGTTCACGATGCGCACGTCCGGACGGGCGAGGTCCGCGACGCAGCGAATTCCTTTCGGGTTGCCCGACTGGACGACGAGTCCCAGCTCCCATCGAGCGAACTCGACCACGAGGCCGCCCGCTGGTCCCAAGGCTCGGCGCGCGTGGAAAAGGTTATAGGTCGGACCATCGGGATCGCGAAGGTGCGTGCCGGCAACGTGCGCCTCGCCCCGGGCGATCGCGTCGAGCGCGTCCTGGCTCGATGTTGAGAGCCACAGCAGCCGCTCCTCCGGTCCCCGTGACCCGAGATGGGCCGCCAGAATGCCGAGGCTCGGATCGCAGCCAAGGAGCACAGCGGTGTGCTCAATTCGATCGGTGGAGCTGAGGGGCGTCATGCCGCGTCGCCCACGGCGAGGCGGCAACAGGACGTCGGCGGCGACGAAGCCCTGCTGAAGCTCCCGTCCGCCGGACAGCGGATACCCGATCCAGCGGCCGCCGACGTCGGCGACAGCGAGCCGAGGGGAATCGGAGCCCGGTCCCCGTACGACGTCGATGGAGCGGCCCCCGGGTGTGCCGCGGAGCGAGAAGAGGTCCTCCACCGAACAGTGAAGGGCATGCGCCAGCGACAGTGCGACCGCGGTGTTTGGTATGTAGTGGCCACCCTCGATCGAGCCGACTGACTGACGACTCAGTCCGGCGCGCTCGGCAAGCTGTCCTTGCGATAGGCCCAACTCGACCCGAGCGTCCCGCACGCGGCTCTCGAGGCCCTCGATGGCGAGCCGTCTGCCCATTGCATCGCCTCCTTTGAATTTCAGGTTGCGGGGAGTGTTAAGTTGCAGGTGGCGCCAGCGGAACCCACCGGGCTGAAGCTCCATTTCGCGAGAACGCTCTGGCCGGCCGGCGACAGCAGAAAGGCACTGAAGGCATCGGCGACGGATGGGTTGGGTCCCTTAGTGACTGGCGCAACCGGATAACTGACGACCGTGTTGAACTCGTCGGGCACTTCAAAGCTCCTGACCCGCGGGGCAACAAGCGGGGTGACGTCCGTCTTGTAGACAATCGCCGCGTCGGCCTCGCCGAGCTGCACCTTGCCCACGATCTGGCGCACGTTGGCCTCCTGCGAAACGACGTTGGCGTTCACTCGGTTCTTGAAGCCTGTACCAAACTGCTGGCTTCGATCTATCGTGTCGAGCATCGCTTGCAAGTAAGCGCCCACGGGAACGTCCGGCTGGGACGTGACAACGCGCAACCCCGCCTTCGCCAGGTCCGCCGGACCCCGAACGTCACCGGGGTTGCCGACCGGCGTGATGACGACCAGACGGTTCGTCGCGAATACCCGGTCGGGGCCAGCAATGCGGCCGGCGACGCGTGCTCGATCCATCTGGGCCTGGTCGGCGGACGCGAAGATGTCTGCCGTGGCTCCCTGGTCGATCTGTGTCACAAGCTGGGAGGACGAGGCGAAGTTGAATGTCATCACGACGGCTGGATTCGCCAGACGAAATCGCTCGCCAATCTCCCCAAAGGCGTTGGTCAGCGACGACGCGGCGAACACAATGATCTCGCCGCTGAGCGTTCGAGGCTGCACAGGTGAGGTTGGGGCAGTCATGCGAGGAGCGTTGCACGCGCTCGATAAGACCAGCGCGAAGGCGATCGAAGCCGGCCACCACGCTACCATGACACGATTGTACTGGATTCAGGGCAAATGGTAACTATCCTATCTGGACTGCCTTGACAACGGTCCATCCGGATCCTATAAAGGTGAGCCGAGCAGTCAATGTTCATGACCCTTCGACGCGACCTCGGCGGCCGCCCACAGATGGGAGATGCCACGGGATGATCCCTGCGCAATTCAGCTACGCCGTCGCGACGACGGTCGAGGAAGCGGTTCGTCTCCTCGGGAGCACTCCGGGTGCAAGAGCACTTGCCGGTGGCCAGAACCTCGTGCCCCTCATGAAGCGGCGAGCCGCTACCCCTTCGCTCTTAGTCGACATCAACCGAATCCCTGATCTCGCGTACATCAAAGATCTGGACGGCGTCTTGTGCATTGGGGCAATGACGCGTGACGCTGCTCTGGAGTCGTCTGTTCTTCTCAAAAGCAGGTGTCTGGTGGTCGCGGAAACGGCGGCTTCTCTTGGCGATGCGCTGGTTCGCGGGGTCAGCACGATTGGCGGCAACATCGCGGCGGGCGAGGGGACGAGCGACCACGCCGCCACGCTGCTGGTGCTGGGCGCGGATCTTGTATTGCACGGGCCGAATGGACGCCACACTGTACCGATCGCCAGTTTCTTTGTGAACGATGGGATGCCGCGACGCCGCGACGACGAGCTGATCGTCGAGATCCGTATTAGAATGCCCCGGGTCGGTTCGGGAGCGGCCTTCGAGAAGCTGGCGAGGCGGACCGGCGACTCCGCGACAGTCGCGGTCGCGGCGGCACTCTCACTGAACGACCTTGTGGTCGCCTCCGCGGGCATCGGGCTCGCAGGAGTCGCACCGATCCCGCTCCGTGCCACGGAAGCAGAGCAGTTCCTCATTGGCAAGCGAGCCGACCAGGCGACGATCGGTGAAGCAGCCCGCCTCGCCACGCGCGCCGCGGCGCCGGGCTCCGATGTCCGGGCGTCGGCTGAGTACCGGGAGGACATGGTCCGCGTCCTCACCGAGCGCGCCCTGTTTCGAGCGGCCAATCGGGCGAGCGGCTCGGTGGCACAGGGCGAAGCGGAGTGAGCCAGGCCACGCAGGCTTCCGGCGGAGTAGACGTCTGGGTAGAGGTCAACGGTGTGGAGCGAGCAGCCGCGGTCGAGCCGCGGTTGCTCCTGGTACATTTCCTCCGAGAAGTGCTCGGACTGACGGCCACGGAGATCGGCTGCGACAGCGGCCACTGTGGAAGCTGCACGGTGCTGCTGGACGGAACGCCGGTCCGCTCTTGCACCACATTCGCGGTGCAGGCCAGCGGGCGCCGGATCATGACGGCGGAGGGCCTGTCTGCAGACGATTCGCTGTCGCCGATTCAGCAGGTGTTCTGGGACGAGCACGGCGTCGACTGCGGGTTCTGCACCCCGGGGATGATCCTGAGCGCCTACGCGCTGCTGCAAACGAACCCAGCGCCGACGGACGCCGAGATTCGTCGCGCCATCTCGGGGAACCTCTGCCGCTGCATGAACTACGCGCACATCGTGCGAGCCATCGCCGCCGCGGCCGTCAAACTGCGCGAAGAAGGTGAGTCTTCAGAAGAAGGTGAGCCCTAATGGAACCGCACGGAGCAGCTACCACCGCTGAACCGGATCTGGACAGGCAGCCCTTTCATACAGGCGCCGATCCTCGCTACATCGCGTTCCGTGGCGAGTTCATCGATGACGTGAAGCTGCCCGACATGCTTCATCTGGCATTCGTGCGCAGTCCCCACGCCCACGCCGCCATCAAGGAGATCGATACGTCAGCAGCGGACGCCTGCCCGGGCGTCCGGGCCGTAATCACTGGGCTCGACCTCGAGGGCCTTGGGCTCTCATCGATGCCAACGCTCGTCGGCGATCGGCAGGACGTGCTGCCGACCGATCTCGTGCAGTTCTACGGACAGGAGGTCGCCGCCGTTCTCGGGGTCGACCGCTACGCGGCGGCTGATGGGGCCGCCGCGGTTCGGGTCGAGTACGAGCCGCTCCCGCCGGTGATCGACCCAATCGCTGCCCTCAGACCTGGCGCGCCGCTGGTGCGCTGGGACAAGCCGACCAACCACGTCTGGCGCTGGCAGGTTGGGGACGCGAAGGCGACGGACCACGTCTTTGCTGAAGCGGCAGTGAAGCTCGCGCAAGAGGTCACCATCCCGCGCATCAGCGGCGCGCACCTGGAGACCTGCGGCTGCGTCGCGTCGTGGGACGCCACGGAGAAGACGCTCACGCTGTGGGCAACCACGCATTCGCCAGAGGCGGTCAGGACCACGCGACGGATATCGGCGGGCATGCTGCGAGCAAGGTGCTGGTCTATCCTGCCTACGTGTTGGCCCTGGCCGGCACGATTTTGACTGGCAAACCGGTGAAGTGGATCAGCGAGCGCAGTGAGGCGCTCATCGAGGAGTCGTTCGCCGGCGACTACCGCATCAGCGCCGAGCTGGCCGCGGACGCGGACGGGCGAATAACAGCGCTGCGTTTCAAGAGCATTGTGGATCGTGGCTACGCCGACGCAGGCGCCACGCCGACCGACGTGCCGGCCGATTTTTTCTACGTCTCGCCCGGGCCCTACGCTATCCAGGCGGCCTTCCTGCAGGTCGATGGCGTTCGTACTAATAAAGCGCCCTCTGGCGTCGCGCTGAGGCGCTCGTTCCGCGTCACGGACACGGTGGTTCCAACCGAGCGGCTCATCGACATCCTGGCCCACGAACGCGGCGACGATCCCGCCGATCTGCGGCTGCTGAATCTGGCGCCTCCCGCGTCCGAAAACGCCACGATCGGCTGGGGATGGGGGCCGGTAGATTTCGCAGGCGCGCTGAGGCGCGCCATGGAGCGGATCGGCTACGCGGAGCTTCGGAAGGAGCAGGCGGAGCGGCGAGCCCGCGGCGAGTTGATGGGCATCGGCATTGCCACGTTTGCGGAGATCCTGGGCGGTGGTCCGGCGCGCGTTTACGACATTCTCGGCGCGCGAATGATCGATGGCGTGGAGGTCGCGGTGCGGCCCGACGGCCGGGTTGAGCTGCATCTCGGGTTGAAGCATCGCTCCCACGCGAGCCGTGACGCGTGCAGTCGAATTGTGGCTGAGGAGTTGGGCGTCGCAATGGAGACCATCAGCGTCGCCGTTCAGGATGGGATGGGCTGGGAAGGCGAGGAGTCGGCGCCGAACGACGTGGAACGGCCGACGCGCCTGGCCTGTCGCCGGCTTCGAGAGATGGGGTCCGCCGTCGCCGCGCGCATGCTGAAGGTGTCCGAGCAAGACGTTGAATGGAATGCTGGCCGATTCGCGACAACGCGCGAAGGCGGAACGGCTTTGAATCTGCACGAGATCGCGACGGCGGCGGATGCCGATCCCCTCCGTGGTTGGGGACCGCCGCTCCTGGCGACGTCCTTCTATAAACACCCGGAGGTCAACTATCCGTACGGCGCCCACATCTGCGCCGTGGACGTTGATCGCCAGACCGGAGCTGTGTCCCTCCGCCGCTTCCTGGGTGTCCACGGCTTCGGCAACGCGGACGGAGCAGCTAACTCCTGGGAGGAGGTCTATCGCCCCATCAACAAGGGTCTTGGTCCCGCGCTGTATGAGGCGGTGGCCTACGATTCGCGGGGCGTGAACCTCACGAGCAGCTATGCTGATTACCTGCTGCCGACTGCGATGGACGTGCCAACCTGGGAGCCGTCTGACCCCATGCCGCCTCGCCCATATAGCAAGAGCCAGGAGACGAACGCGGCGGGCGAGTATCCGTCGGTGGGAGCACACGCTGCCGTGGCGAACGCCGTCGTCGACGCATTGTGGCATCTCGGGGTACGTCACGTGGACATTCCTGTGACGGCCGCGAACGTCTGGAAGGCGCTTCGCGATAGCAGCCAGTGAGGGGCCCGCGGTCACGCTTCGGCGCGGCAACAGCAAGGGAAAGGCAGGGGACTACCGTGACGAGTGGAAACCCGCGGCGGCTTCGGCTGGTTGCCGCGCTCAGCGTGTTTACGATCTTTGCATCCGCCTGTGCTCAGCCGCAGACAACGTCCTGGGCGCAGCGGCTCCCACCCGCCAGGTTCCACGTCAAACGAAGACGATCACTGCCGCGATAAGCACTCCGATACCGGGATTGTCGCCGCTTGCCTTCAGCGGAGGCAGCAACACCGTCATTTCGTTCTTCGAGCTGCACTCGAATGGGTTGGTGACGAGCGACGGCCGCGGACGGGCCATGCCGCAGATGGCGCGCGATCTTCCGTCGCCTGACGCCGGCACGGTGCGCACGCTGCCAGATGGCAGGATCTCGACGACGTACATCATCCGCCCGGACATCACGTGGCACGACGGCACGCCGTTCACCACTCGGGTCGTCTTGTTCGGGTATCGGGTCCATTCGGATTACGACATTTCGTTCGGCGACCGTTACCCTGTCACGCGGATCGACTTGGTGGAGGCCATCGATCCCTACACCGCCGTGATCCACTGGAAGAGCCCGTTCTACCTCGTACTCACACTCGGGCCGCAGCTCCTCTTCCAGCTTCCGGCCCACATCTCGAGGCAGAGTACGATACGGGAGACAAGGAACGTTTCCAGAACCTGCCGTACTGGCTGCCCGAATACGTGCACACGGGCCCAGCCCAGGGCAGCACGCAGATTGTCGATCTCTGCTTCGGGCTATACGGCCGCGGCCTTGGCCTTCGACTTGACGTTCTGGTCGAGGAACTTCAGCGCAGTGTCCCAGCTTTTCTTCGCGACGTCGGGCGTGTAGCTGTTTCGCGTGTCGTTGTGGAACGCATGCGGCGCGCCCTCATAGATGAAGTATTCGAAGCTCTTGCCGTTGGCCTTCATCGCCTCGGCGAGCTGCGGCACTTTGTCCGTGCAGCCAGTATGGTCGGCGCCGCCGTAGTGGCCCTGGACCGGACACTTGATGTTCGGAACCTTGTCCAGCGGCGGAACTGGCCCGTAGAAGATGACGCAGGCGGCCAGGTCGGCCCCATACGCGGCCATCGTGCCCGACATGCGTCCACCCAGGCAGAAGCCGATCGAGCCGACCGCGTCCTCAACAACGTCCGGCCGTGCCTTTAGATAGTCGACGGCGGCCAGAAGATCGGGCACCCACATCTTGCCGTCCCGGTTGGCTCGCCATTCGATCGCGCGCTTGATCGCCTCGCGTCGCTCGGCAGGAAAATGGTGCAAGGCAGCCTCGGGGTCGGGCTCGCGCACGATTTCCGCGCCGTCCTCCATGTCCTCCATGGTCAACGTCGGGCGAACCGGATCGTTGCTGTAGAGATCGGGCGCGAGCGCAAGATAGCCTTCGCGTGCGAATCGGCGCGTCACGTCCTGGACGTACGGAATCATCCCGGTGAACTCGTGGATGACCACGAGGGCGGGAAATGGCCCCCCCTCGGCTGGCTGTGCCAGGTACGCATTCAGTCCTCCGCTCGGACTGTCGTACCGTACCTCGTCGGTGACGATGTTATCGGCCATGGGGCTCCTCCAGCTCGTTTCAGTCAAGCAAGCGCGATTCTACCCTGAGCAACCGCTGCTGAGAATATGCCGAAAGGATCGCGATCCCAATCACGTTCGAGGTTAGGCTGAACCGGACTCCTGGTTTATGCTTTCGCTGATTGCATGGCGCCGTAGCTTGCTAGCCGGAGTTAGCACGTGACCGACTCCATTCCCTCGCGTACCCGTTCCGCGGCTGGTCCGACGACGACCGCGCACCTCGTCGCGGCCCTCTCCATGTGGGGTGACCTGGGGATTGGCCTTCCGCTCGAGCATTGCCTGCGCGCCTGCTACATCGGGCTGCATATTGCCGCCGACCTGAAGCTGGACGCCGCCGCCCGAGAGGACGTCTTCTGGTCCCTGCTGCTCAAGGACGCTGGCTGCACGAGCTTCACTACTCAAGCCGCCGCCTTCGTCAGGGGGGACGAAATCGCCGCGCGCCGACAGATGCTCTTCTATGCCGATCCCGACAGCATTCGCGACGTCATGGACTGGGCGTTGACCTATCTGGGCCCCGACACGGGCCCCTGGACCCGGGCGGGTCGGGTGGTGGGGTTCCTTACCAACGGGCGCGACTTCTTCCGCGAGGGATTCGCGAGCGGGATCGAAGTGGCCCAGCGGATCGCCGCCCGCCTCAACATGCCTCCCAGCCTCGGACCAACGCTGGCGGCCCTGTTCGAGCGCTGGGATGGGAAGGGAATGCCGCGTGGGCTGCGGGGTGATGCCATCCCAATCGCCGCTCGAGTGGCGTACGCCAGCACCTACTTCGAGGTCTTCAGCCGCCTGGGCGGGGCGGAGGCGGCCGGGCGGGTAGGTCTCGCCCGCTCTGGGAGCGCATTCGACGGAGCCGTCGTCGAAGCGTTCCTTCGCGTGTCCGCACTCCCCGGCTTCTGGTCCCCATTGGCCAGCGAGTCGATCCTGGAGACCGTTCTCGCTCTCAAGCCGGGGGAGACGGCGGCTCCCGCTGGAGAGCCGTCCTTCGACGTCATCGCTCTCGTCTTCGCCGACTTCGTTGACATGAAGTCGCACTACCTGGCCGGTCATTCGCGGCGAGTCGCTCGACTTGCCAGCGGAATCGGTCGGCGACTCCACCTTCCAGCCGCCGAGCTGGCCATCCTGAACCGGGCAGCGCTCATGCACGACGTCGGGTTCGTCGCCGTCCCCTCGTTCTCCGTAAACAAACCGCCGGATGAGCGATCGAGCGAGGAGAACGCTGCGATCGTCCTCCACACCCAACATGCGGAGACGGTGCTCGCCATCATTCCAGCCCTGGCAGGTGAGCGGTCGATGGTTGCGGCTCATCACGAGCGTCGCGACGCACACGGTCCGCGTGGCCTGCGCTGGGAGGATGTCCCGCTCGGTGCGCGCATCATCGCCGCCGCGGACCAGTTCGATGATCTCACCCACGATCAGCCTGGAGTACCAGGCGTGGAGCCTGACGTCGCGATCCAACGGCTGCGGGCCGCCGACGGCGCCGGCCTGGATCAGGACGTCCTCGAAAAGCTCGTCGCCGAGGTAAGGGCGCCCGATCTCCGCGCGCCTTCTCAGGGGGGCTGGCCAGCAGGCCTCACCGAGCGTGAAGTGGAGGTCCTGCGGTTGCTCGGCAAAGGGGTGAGCCGAAAAGAGGTGGCAAAAACCCTGGTGATAAGCGATGCGACCGTGCGTCATCACCTGGAGCACATCTACGGCAAGATTGGCGCCCGCACCCAGGTCGGCGCCGTGCTGTTCGCGCTGGAGAACGGCCTGCTCGCTTGAAGAATGGGATGATCGTCCCATGCGGGAGCCCTGACTGCCTGGTTACGCTCTATGCGGCTCAACTGAGCAGGAGGCACAACCAAATGCCAAGGTATCTGATCGAGCGGAACATCCCAAACGCAGGCACGATGGGCCAGGAATGGCTGAAAACCATCTCCCAGAAGTCGAATAGCGTTCTTCGTGACCTTCACGGCGACGGGAAGCAGGTGCAATGGGAACACAGCTACGTGACCGACAATGCGATCTACTGCGTCTACCTGGCATCTGATCCCGAGGTAGTCCTCGAACATGCTCGATGCGGTGGATTTCCCGCCGATCGGATCATGCAGGTTCAGGACATCATCGACCCAATCTCAGGAGAGTAATTGGGGAGAGCGTGGCGCGCTGGGAATCTGGAGAAACGGCTGCCGACTATCGGCCGTGTTGCGAATCAGCCATTAGTCCTTGGCGATGTCCGGTGCCGCTCAGCTCTCCATGAGGCTACGGCGACGGGATGCGACCAGGTTCTGGCCCTCTGGCTGTTGACCGGCCGTCTATCCCGCGTCGCTGGGAAGCTCGCGCAGGCGGGGCGCGACGTGCTCCATGAATAGGCGCATCGATTGAGCGCGTTCGTCACGCGTGGCGCGATCGGCGCCCGCACGGAGCAGGAACACGCCGAAGCCGCCAACCTCGTCGTATAGCGCCTTCACGCGCTGATAGACGGTGTCCGCGTCGCCGACGAAGTAGTAGCCGGCATCGACGAGGAAATCGAAGGAGATGTCCTCGATCTTGCCGCTGGGGGGCATGCACTCGCTGAAATGATGGTGCAGCGTGCGTTTCTCGCGCTCGATCTCGTGGTGCAGGCTGTCGCGCAGCTCCTTACGGGCTTGCTCCACGCTGTCTGTGACGTACACGAAGCGGCAAATGCGGAAGCCGCGGCGGCTTGATTCGCGGCCCGCTGCCTCGGCGGCCGAAGCGTAGATCGCGTAGGTGTCGCGGACAAACTGGGGCCCCTCGTAGTCGGCGAACAGCACGCCGTGGCCCTCGCGTCCCGCGACTTCGACTGCTTCCGGCAGGGCCGAGGCGCACGCAGTCGTCGGATACGGCTGTTGGAGAGGCCTGGGGAGGACGTTGATTTTCTTGCCGCTCCAGAAGTGGCCCTCGTAATCGAAAGGATCAGGAGCGGTCCATGAACGAATGATCACGTCGAGGTACTCGAGCGTCTTCGCGATGCGCGACCCTTGATCGCCGGCCAGCCGCTCGATGTTGCCGCCGCCAGGGCCGTAGCCGAACATATATCGGCCGCCGATCAACTGGTCGCACGTGGCTCCTTCGCCGGCGACCTGGAGGGGATCGTGCAGCAGCAAGTGGCGGCCGCTCCCGATCCGGATCTGCCGCGTCAGCGCCGCGGCTTTGGCGATGAACATCTCGGGGAAGGGCATCGGCCCGTTCAACGATGCGTGCTCGCGGATCCACACCTCGTGGAGGCCGATCTCGTCGGCTGTGACGATCTCGTGCAGGTCGTCATCCCAGGCCTCGACGGGGGTTCGGTTCGGCCGTTCGCCGATGTGATAGAGACCAAACTGCACAGATGCGCTCCTAGCGGAAGGTGATCATGTCGGTACGGCTGAGGGTCGCGCGCTGAGCCACGAGCGGCGTGTTGGTCGGGTTTGCGAAGCCGGCCTGGTTCAGGATCTGGTATCTGGCCACTACCTTGTCGAAGGGTTGTCCGGTCTCCTCCGAGATGCCATCCTCGGCTACTACGACCGTATAGCCGCGCAGGCTGGCGCCGAATGTCGTGTAAAGGGGGGCCCCATTGGCAACCGTTCCAATGATCACGACCGTGGTGATTCCTCGAGATCGCAGAATCTCGTCAAGGTCTGTGCCGTAGAACTTGTCGGCTGCGCTGCCGACTGTCGGGTCATCTTCCCAGGGAGCCAGATCGGCCAGCACGTTGGTCGGGGCACGACCGGTCGAATACACGACGAAAACGCCTGCCGATCGAGCATTCTCGAGCAGGCTGGCCACGGCCGGGACGGTCGCGATGCACGTCGGGCGGGGCCCGCAAGTCGCTTCTGTCATGTCGAGAACCAGG
>JAERMM010000206.1 GCA_016844585.1 Chloroflexota bacterium
GCGCTCATTGAAGAAGGCATGCTGCGCGCCCGGGTAAACCTTGCGCGCGAACCTCTTGCCCTTCTCTTTCATAGCTGCTTCGAGCGTCTCGCCGGCGGCCGTCATGCGCTGGTCCAGCTCGCCATAGAAGCCCATGACCGGGCACTGAATCTTCGAGACGTCGTCGATTGGGTCCGGGTTACGGCCGTAGAAGATGACTGCCGCTCCCAAATCCGGGTTGTTGACAGCTGTGTCGGCGGAAGTACCACCGCCCCAGCAGAACCCGACGCTGCCGATGCCGTCAGCCTTCACGTCCGGCTGGCTCTTGAGCCAGGCAATCAGTCCTTTGAGGTCCTTCTGTACCTGCTCGGGGGGGTTTGCCTCAGGACCACCGCCTCGCTGGTACAGATTGGGCGCAACGGCCACAAATCCCTGGCGGGCGAATCGCCGCGACAGGTCGTTGAAGTGTGGGCCGGCAGTGTCGTTGTTGGGATCGATGCCCATGTTCTCGTGGATGACGATAACCGCCGGGTGCGGGCCACCGGACTTTGGCCGCGACACGGCCGCGTCCATCTGCACGCCGTCGCCCGGCACCTTCGTCATCTCAGAACTGACCTGGTCGTCTGTGTACTTGTCCGCGGGAGCTGCCATAGGTCGCACTTCCTCCTCTTCTTCAGAGCGCTCGGGGCGCTCTACGAGCCTCTCTTGCGGCCCGAGTCAACTGCCATTGTAGCCACGCCGCGAATGGGGGTCAAACGCAGCGAGCTTTCAAGATTGATATCACTCGGGAGCACGGCTACACTGGCGTCAACGAGGAGGGCAGATGCTGACGAAGGAGCTGAACGACCGGCTTTGCATGACGGGGCCGGGGACTCCTGGCGGTGAGTTCCTGCGCCGCTATTGGCAGCCAGTCGGCCTCTCACAGGACGTCAAGGCTGGCGGAAAGCCCTTTCAGATCAGAATCATGAGCGAAGATCTCGTCCTGTTCCGTGATGATCTCGCGCGTGCCGGGCTGGTTGGCCTGCATTGCTCCCATCGCCTCACTTCGCTGGCCTATGGGCGCGTTGAAGACGGTGGCATCCGCTGTCCATTCCACGGCTGGCTCTACGATGTAGAGGGTCGCTGCCTCGAGCAGCCCGCGGAGCCGGAGAGCAGCACGTTCAAGGAGCGGGTGCGCCATACTGCCTATCCGTGCCAGGAGTTGGGCGGGATCATCTTCGCGTACATGGGGCCGGCCGAGAGAATCCCGCTGCTGCCCCGCTATGAGGTGCTCGTCAGCGAGAATGGGACCCGCCAGGCGACCAGCTACACCATCAACTGCAACTACATGCAGAACATCGAGGGGACAGACGCGACGCACTTCCTCTACCTGCACACCGAGCCGTGGTCACTCCTCAAGCCGAAGCTCTTCTCGATGCAAAGAACGCAAATCGCCTTTGAAGAGGCCGACTACGGCTTGTTCGAGACCGTCTGGCAGCCACACATCGAACGCGGAGGTGGTTCGACCCACCACGCGCATTTCGTTCTGCCGGCCGGATTCCTCCGCATGGATCATCGCGCGAGCCGGGTCCTCCGGTACCAGTCGTGGTACGTGCCCATGGACGATATGCACACCTACCGCGTCCAGGTCGGTTTCGCCCCGCTCGGTCCGGACGGCGCTCCGTACATGTGGCGGGCTGAGGAGGACTACACCCAGCCCGGTCCGGAAAACGATTACTTCCGCGACTACGAGCACGTGGATACGATCTCAGGCATTCCGGGCCACAGCGGACCAGGTACGGCGACGAAGGGGTTTCTCTGCCAGGACAATATGGCCAACGAGACTGAGGGGCCGATCATGGATCGTAGCCGCGAGCACCTGGGATCCAGCGACCGGCTCATCGCCGCTATCCGCAAGCAGATGCTCATGGGGATCGCCGCCGTCGAGAGAGGCGGCGATCCCAAGAACATCTTTCGGGACACAGCCCAGAACGTGCTGATTCGCCTCCCCACCGGCGATGAAGAGCCGCTGAGCGTCGCTGGCGGGGCGCAGGCCGGAGATCGACGATGACCCTTCATGGACGGGTAGGCAGGGGATCAACCAGGCATCACACGATCGCCACGCTGGCGTGCCTGCTCACGTTGGTCGCGTGTGCCCCGACACCGCGTGGCGCTCAGGAGTCTGCGGCGAACCCCGTGTCCCGAACTCCTGAGGCCGCGAAAACGATTGTGCTCGGGCAGTTGAACACCACGAAGGCCTATGCGCCCTGGGAGTTTGGCGATAACTCGGGCGGCGGCGCCGTGCTGGCTGAAGTGCACATGGCGTCGCTGGTCTCGCAGGACGCCCGGGGCGCTCGCGAGCCGCGGTTGGCCGCCCGCGTACCGTCGTTCGACCACGGGTCCATCGTGGTGCTCCCAGATGGGCGCATGCGGACTACATGGACCTTGCGTTCGAACGCAGTCTGGCATGATGGAGAGCCGTTCACCGCTGATGACCTGGTGTTCAGCCTGGGTGTGTTGCGCACGCCGGGGGTTTCCGGAGGAGGCGCCCTCACCACGGTCCTCAGCCAAATCCACTCCGTCGAGGCCGTGGACCCACACACGTTCGACGTGGTGTGGAAGACGACCTTCTACAAGGCACTCGATCTCGGCGTGCGTGACTTCTGGCCGTTTCCCAGACATCTGCTCGAGGAGTCCTCACGCGGCGATCTGCAGGCCTTCATGGCCCTGCCGTACTTCACGAACGAGTATGTCCACCTCGGACCATTTCGGCTCGCGCAGTTCCAGGCCGGCGAGGAGCAAGTATTCCAACGCTTCGACCGCTTCTTCCTCGGCCTGCCAAAGGTCGACACCATCATCATCAAGACGATCCGAGACCCCAACGCAATGTTCCTGAATCTGAAGGCCGGCGCGGTCGATGTCGTGGGGGAGCGGGTCCTGACCGCGGAGTTATTCCAGCAGCTGCAAGCCGATTGGGTACAAAGCGGCGAAGGCACCGTGGCTCACCGCCAATTCAATTGGCGGTACCTGCAGGTGCAGCATGGAGCGCAGTGGGTTCGACCACCCGAGCTGGCCCAGTCCATCCGCCCGATCTGGCCCAGGACGTCAGGATTCGCCGCGGACTGGCCCAGGCCATCGATCGAGATGCTTTGCGTGAATTCCTGTACCCGGGCTTCACGGATACCAGTGCGGACACCTTCACGCTAAAGGATGACCCACGCAGCGAGATCGTCGGGCATCCTTTCGCCCGCTATCGCTACGACCCGGCGAGGGCGACACAAGACCTCGCGGACGCGGGCTGGGCCGTCGCCGCGGATGGTCGCCTGATCGGACGGGATGGGCCACAGGTTCAGATCGAGGTGCGCGGCGGTAATACTGACGTGACCTCGGTGAGCTTCGTGGCCGACGCGTGGCGGAGGCTCGGCGTGAACGCGAGCGAAGTCATCGTCGCCGGCACCAACAGCAACAACCCGGAGTACCGCTCCACCTTTCCCGGAGTGGAGAACACCGCGCGCGGTGTTGCTGAGCAGATCCTCCCCAACTTCGACGGCCGGCTGCATTCAACCGCGGAGAATCGCTGGACCGGCAGCAACCGCATGCATTACGCGAACCGGGAACTCGACCAGCGAGTGGACCGGCTCTATGGCGCTCTCGATCCGCATCAACAGGGGCAGATCATCAAGGAAATAGGCGACGTTCTCAGCGCCGACCTTCCGGCCCTGCCGCTGTATTTCGTTGTGGAGTTCGCGGCGTCGGCCAGAGGAGTCCGCGCGATGACCGACGACTTCGTCGGGACCATCGGACCCGGCAACGGCCCAGGGCTAGTCGCCCGCAATGCGTACCTATGGGACCGTACGTAGAGGCGCGGACGGAAATCTGTCATTCTGAGCCCGCAGGCGAAGAATCCGTACGCCATTGCACGGCAGTGAACGGTTCCTTCGCTTCGCTCAGGATGACAGGCCTTTGCGGGCGCGCCGACCCGCTCCTCTACGCTAAACTTCGATCCGACATGATCGAGGTTATCCTTCTCGTCGTCGCGTTTGCGCTTCTCGTGGTTGGCGCAGAGTACTTCACAAATGCCGTGGAGTGGCTCGGCCATCACCTCAAACTCTCGGACAGTGCCACCGGCAGCCTTCTAGCCGCCGTCGGAACGGCGATGCCGGAGACGCTTGTCCCCATCGTCGCGATCATCTCCGCGCTTGGTCAGCCCGCCGCGGATGCGGAGTTGTCGAAACACGTCGGCATTGGCGGAATACTGGGCGCCCCATTCATGCTTTCGACGCTTGCGATGCTGGTCATCGCCACCGCTCTGTGGAGCTATCGCAAACGGCGGCAAACAACGCACCTTCGCTTCAATGCCGAGACTGCCGAAAGCGATTTGAAGTTCTTCCTCATCGCCTATACGCTCGGATTCATCGCCGCCTTCATCCCCTCGGAATTGATCGTGATCCGGTGGGCAATCGCAGCTTCGCTGATCCCGCTCTATTTCATCTACATGCGGCGGCTGCTCGTGCATTCGGAGCCGGTCGCCGGCAGCGCGGAGGAATTAGGCCCGCTGCACCTGCTGAAGCACCTCAACCGGCTCCCATTCGAGGTGACGCCAAACGACCCCCACCTCTCCCACATCCTGGCACAGGTCGCCTTTTCCCTCGGCCTGATCATCGGGGGCGCGTACATGTTCGTCGGGCAGATTCAAACGATGGCCGTAAATATCGGCATTGCGCCACTGGTGCTCAGTTTGCTGATTACACCGGTCGCTACGGAGCTGCCTGAGAAGCTCAACAGTGTGCTATGGATCAGGCGCGGAAAAGATACGCTGGCCTTCGGCAATATGAGCGGCGCGCTGGTGTTTCAGTCTGCGTTCCCGGTAACGATCGGCATCTTGTTCACCGACTGGCGCCTGTCGCTCGATCCAGCCAGCCCGTTCTTCTTGCCGGCCTTGAGCTGTGTCCTGGCGCTCCTCTCGGGCGCCAGCCTGTTGTATTTCGTACATCGCCACGACACGCTGCACGTGCCCCACCTGCTGGCCAGCGGCACGCTATACGTGGTGTTCGTCATCGCGGTCATCCTGGTCTCAGTGATGGGGCCTGAAGTCGCGGTCGCTGGGCATTGAGTCCCTTCCGCAGCCGATAGCGACAGGCGCGCAAGGCCTATGGCCGGGCGAGAAATTCGCCGACGACCAGGTTGAACTGGTCCGGCACTTCGCTCGGGACGAAGTGGCCGCAGTCATCGAACAGAACCAGCCGTGAGCCGCCGATCAGCTCGTGGGCCTGATACGCCAACTCCACCGAGTTCGTCGTGTCGTCCCGGCCCCAAACGATGAGCGTCGGCGCGGTGATCATGGGAAGCCGACGCGCCGTGTTGTAGCGCTGGCGAGTTAGCGGATTATTCATGTGCGTCAGGATTCGCGCATAGGCCTCTGCCGCGCCCGGAATCTCGGCCTTACGGACCTCGCGAAGTGCGATGGCATCGAGATCCACGCCCGGCGCACGAACCTGCGTCTCGAGCTGGGCACGGATTTGGGCCAGCGCCGGCGGCGCAAAGCTCGTCATGCTCGCCAGTGTGCGCGTCGCGAGCCCGCCGGCGGCCACGAGAACCAGCTTGTCGACGCGATTCGGGCTTTCGTACGCAAACAGCGAGGCGATCCAGCCACCCATCGAGTGGCCGACGATGTGTGAGCGCTCAATGCGCAACGCGTCCTGGAACTCCCGAACGAAGTCAACCAGATAGGCGAACGAGTACTCCAGGTCCAGGCGGTCGCCGGGGCCCCAGCCGACGAAATCCGGCGCGAGCACGCGCCGCTGCGCGGACAGGGGACCGATGTTGAGGAACCAGTTGTCGGCGCCACCGGTGTATCCGACGCCGTGGAGCAGAATCGCGGGAGGGCCCTCTCCCGCCTCCAGGTAACGTGTCTTTCCGTGACTCAGCTCGACGTACTTTTCGACGATCGGGTTATCCATGTGCTGACGCCGTTTCCCCTGACCGGGTTTAAGCTGCCAGCTCGGAAGTGTCAGTCACCCGACCTTTGGCAGTCATCCTGTCGGCGGATGCTCCCGTCAGTCGTCGTTGAGAATCGTGCCGATGCCCTGCCCGTCACCGATAGTCGCATTGATCGAGGCGCCCGTGAGATTCACGAAGAACGTCTCGCTTGGCTCGACGAGCCCGTCACCACAGATGCTCACCGAGATCGTCCTGGACGTTTGCCCTGGGCTGAAGCTCAGAGCACCCGCCTTGGTCAGGTAGTCCACTCCGCTACCGCAGGTCGTTCCGCCCGTAGCCGGGTTGGTTGTGCCATTGGCGGTCGCGTAATTCAGCGTCACGGTCTGTGTGCTGCTCTTGGAGAGGCTCACGGCAAAGCTCAGGCTCCGTGTGCCGCTATTGCGCTCAGTACGACTCGCGTCATTGATGCTGATGGCCGGGAGCACCGGAGGGGCGTTCACAACGAGCGTCGCTGTCTTCGTGTGGATTAGGGAGCCACTTGTACCGGTGACCGTAAAGACGTTGCTGCCCGGAGGGGTGGCCGCGGTGGTCGTTACCGTAAGGGTCGACGAATTGCCTGAGGCTGGGTTCGGGTTAAAACTGCCACTCGCTCCCGTGGGAAGGCCGCCAATCGACCAGGAAACCAAGCCAGTGAATCCGCCGGTGCGGTTCATGTTGACAGTGTATGCAGCAGGCGCCCCAGCGGTCACCGTCACCGAGGACGGAGCCATCGAGAGCGAGAAGTCCGGCGAGGGCGGCAGCGAGGATCCGCCAACCGCCTGAAACGCGTTGACGCGGCCGTACTTCCAGCTCGAGCCGGTTCCACTGATCTTGTCGGCTGTGTCATACAGGCGCTGGCGTACGGCCGATGCGCTCGTCCCGAAGCTGGTCGCCCAGATCAGCGCCGCGACACCGGAAACGTGCGGCGTTGCCATTGATGTCCCGTTGAAGTAGGCGTACTCTGCGCTGTTGATGTCCGGGTTAACGGTCGAATAAACGCTAACACCGGGCGCCGCCAGCTCGACGTTCGTACCGTAGTTCGAAAACGAGGCCTTTGCGTCGGCCGAGTCCGTCGCCGCCACACCGATGACGTTCGGGCAGTTGGCTGGCGCGCTTTCGCCAAGTCTGCCGTCATTGCCTGCCGCGGCAACAATAACGACGCCCTTGCCCCAGGCGTAGTTGGTGGCGGCCGCCGTCGACGCCGGGCATGAGGTGAAGGCGCCAAGGCTCATGCTGATCACTTTAGCGCCGTTGTCGGCAGCCCACTTTATCCCCGACTCGATATCGGAGAACCAGCCGCTGCCGCTATCGCTGAGGACTTTGCCATTCAAAAAGCTCACCGAGGGAGCAACGGAGGAGACGCCTGTTCCGTTGTTCGTCAAGGCGGCAATCGTCCCCGCCACGTGTGTGCCGTGGTTGCAGCGGTCGTCGGCGCCATACGGCGAGAGGGTGTAGTCGATTTCCAGGGCGACCTTTCCGGCCCCGATATCGGGATGGGCCTTGTGAATGCCGCAATCGAGCACCGCCACTTTGATGCCGGCCCCCTGGGAAGCAACCCAGGCCGTCGGCGCCCCGATCTTCGTCAGTCCCCAGGGGGTCGTCTCCGCGCTCTTGTGAACGACCGAGTCCGGATAAGCATCGATTACGCCTGGGAGGCGCCTAACTCGGGCTGCAACCACGCCAGCGTCGCCGTCCTGTACGCGCAGCACGTCGCGCCGCAGGGTCTGACTTGCCGTCAAGAGCCTGGCGCCGCTCTCCCGTCGGACGACATTTCGCACCGGGTCGTTGACGTCACTCTCCGTCGAATACACGACGACGAGACGAACCGATGAGACGTCCCCAGTCGTGCGCGCCCGCGCCAGATCCGCGCCTTTTTCGGCGCGGTCCTCGAGATTGATTTCGCCACGCTCGTTTCCGGGGCCGGCAGCGGCCGATTGCGCGGGGTTCAGAGCTGCCCCTGAAACAGCAAGGATGACAAGCAGACTGAGGCGAAGGGACGACACGAAGCGCTTCATACAGATCCTTCTCTGGGCGTGCCCTTATCGGGCTCTCCAGAACTGGTGACGTGTGACAGTTTGAACGGTGACGTGTAACAGTTTGATCAAGGACCTGTCAAGGCTGGCCCTGATCCGCCGGGTAGCCCCCGGGGCTCGAGCCGGCCCCAGTTCGCCATCGTATTGAAACCGACGACGATCGACCGGGGGATAGGCCGACCTGCACCCCGGCCACTCTTGATAACGTCCTCAACCGATCATTGTTACAGCAGGCTCCACCTTCTGTTTCATCCTGTTTCTTCACTTTGATAGGGTCCGCACGCGGTTGTTCGATTTGATCGACTAGGAGTGCCGCGATCGGCACCGCTACCAGCGCGCCCAGAAAGCCTGCAAGCTCGATGCCCAGGAGGAGGGCCGCAAGCGTAAAGAAGGGCGAAAGCCCAAGGGACTCGCCGGTGATGCGCGGCGCCAGCAAATAGCTCTCCGCCTGGTTGATTACGAAGAAAACGAGCACCACCCAGAGCACCGTTGGAAACGGCTGGAACAACGCTACGACGATTGCGGGAACCGCCCCGAGCATCGACCCAAACATGGGAACCAGCTCGAACACGCCAGCCAGGACGCCAATCACTACCGGATATGGCAGACCCAACACGACGGCCCCCCCACCCGCCAGCAAACCGAGCACGACAGCCAATATCATCTGTCCTCGAAGGTATCCCCCGAAGACTCGCCGAATGCTGGCCTCGAAACGCAACGCCCTCGGCAGGTACGTGGGCGAGAGGCGTTGCATGGCTTTGTCTCGAAGGCGCGGCCCGTCGATAGACAAGTAGAAGGACAGCACCAGCGCGAGGGCGACATCCGCGAGGGTACCGGTCACCGCGGTAGCCACCCCAACGGTACCTGTCAACACGGCCGTCCCTCCCTCCTGGATCTGCGACGTGGCTCGTCCAGCCAGCTCTGTCAAATGGAGCGGGATCCCCCTCTCATCGGCAAACGCCTCGAGGTTGCTCGCCAGCTCCGGAAGCCGTTCGATATGGCGTGGCAGCTCGCTGGCAAACCCGGTGGCCTCGCGCACGAGGGGAAAAGCGATGAGGACAAGGCTCACAGTCACTGCGAGCAGAACGCCTGTATAGACGATTGCCGTGGCTGCGACTCGACTACCGATTCGCCTTTCAAGCTGCAGAACACCCGGAGCAACGAAGAGGGCAATCGCGGAGGCTGCCGCGATCAACAGCAAGAAATGATTGAACGCATGAAGGATCTGGCCTGCTACGTAGAGCAGGACAAGGCCGATCAGCACGCACAACTCGATGATGAGCAGTTCGCCCCAGTCCACGTGCGGCCAAGGCCAGCTGGCGCCGCCCACCTCTGCGCGTGTCCCCACGCTCGTCCGTTCACTCGCACCGGGCCGCAGCCGTGCGATCAACCCATGCAGGCTCAACCGGGCGCCTCACTCATGCCAATCGCTTCGTTGTCGCCCCCAGTCCGGCGCGTATCATTCCAA
>JAERMM010000207.1 GCA_016844585.1 Chloroflexota bacterium
GGGAGTTGAATACCCGTTTGCTGTTATCGTTCGTGAGAATGGACGAGTGGTGGGAGCCACAAGTTATCTCGACGTTTCCGAGGAGAATCGTGCAGCAGAGATCGGTTGGACCTGGTATTCGCCCGATGTCTGGGGAACGGCTGTAAACCCGGAAGCGAAGTACCTGCTACTCGAGCGTGCCTTCGAAGACTGGAACGCTATCCGAGTTTTCTTCAAGACCGACGCGAGGAACCTCCGATCGCAGGCGGCTATTCGAAAGCTGGGCGCTCAATACGAAGGAACGCTGCGCAGCCATCGGATTCTCGCGGATGGATTCCGCCGCGACAGTATGTATTTTTCGATTCTAGATTTCGAATGGCCCACCGTGAAATCGACCCTAAGGGCTCGGTTGACGGTTGACCTATCTCCGGGAGAAGTGCTTCGCATAAATCTGAAATGAGTTGCTTCGACAGCACCTACACGCCCTAAAAGGCGCTGGCTATTGGGCGAAGCTGGCCGTAAATAGCAGCCCCTTTTCCTCGGTGACGAACATGGGGAGCTTCATCAACTGATTCCGAGCGAGTTCTGGAGTGAGCAAGCGAGCCGCCCGTTCTAGCCAGCGGATCTTAGATCCAATATCGATCTGGTAGGTGACCAGGATGCCCGCATGAGTTTTACCCTCCACCTTCCAGCGGTGGTGCAGAGGGTCGAAGTCCCTCTGGTTCTGGCTCACCAACACCGCTTCCAATTCCGTGGCCCGAGCGAGGTGTACCGGGTCGTCTGCCCCTTTTAGGCCAAGCTCTGTCGTGACGTAAATCAAAAGGCCCGCCGCGCGAAGCTGACGGGCGAGATGTTTATCGATGAAACAGTCGTCAAGATACAGGGGTACTACGGCGCGCCTCCTTCGCCTTGCGGATCGCCTCTTGACGAGTCCGCAGGGCGCTCTCTCGCCCCTCCTCCGCCGCCTGGCGAAGTGGCCCGGGCAACCCATTCATCCACCCGACATAGGCCGCGTCGTCAGCCTGAGCGATCGCTGCCATCTCGTCGGAGTTTTCGGCCGCGTAGGCGAGGGCCTCGTACACGGCGGCCACGGGTATGTCGGCTTCGTCGGCAATGGCTTCAGCGCTCATGCCCATCTCATACTCGCCGAGGACGGTGTAGACGCGCAGGCCGTGCCCTGCGATCTCTGTATCACCGTTGGGGTCTGTAGCTAAGTACTGGAATGCGAGCGTCATACCTGAGTTTACCTGTCCTGGAGCCTGCGTCGGGAGAGGAGGCAGAATGCTGGGCGCCAATATGAAGGAACACTGCGCAGTCACTGGATTCTCCCGGATGGGTTCCGTCGCGACAGCGTGTATTTTCGATTCTGGACTTCGAATGGCCGACCCTGAAATCGAACCTAAAGGTTCGGTTGAGCGCCTTCGATTCGGTGGGCATGTCGCAGATCGTTCCTGGACGAAATGATGAAGAATAACTTCGCCGAGGTGAACAGGACTGTGAACGTGGTACGCGACCGCGTGAAGTAACATAGGCGCAGCCGTGGCAGACGGACGCCTGACAAGGGAGGGGAAATGCCAAGCGCGGAGGAAAATGATCTCCTGACCAGGACCGGACCGGGCACTCCGATGGGCGATCTGATCCGACGCTACTGGCAGCCGGCGGCGCTTTCAAGAGAGATCCCATTGGGCGGCGCGCCGGTTCCATTGAAACTTCTCGGCGAGGAGCTGGTCCTGTTCCGCGACGAGGCGGGCCGGCCGGGGCTGATTGGCCTGCATTGCGCACATCGCGGCGCCGATCTCTCCTATGGCCGCCTCGAGGACGGCGGACTTCGCTGCATCTACCACGGCTGGGTGTACGACGTGAACGGTCGCTGCCTGGAACAGCCCGGCGAGCCGGCGGGCAGCACCTTCCACGAGCGGATACGCCACCGAGCGTACCCATGCCGGGAAGCCGGCGGCATCGTCTACACGTACATGGGGCCCGACCAGCCGCCGTTGTTGCCGCCGTATGAGTTCGTCGGCATCCCCGAGACCAACCGAAACAACTACAAGGTCTTTCAGGACTGCAATTTTCTGCAGAGCAACGAAGGCAACCTCGACCCGACGCATCTTTCGTTCCTGCACCTGATGGCAGACGATGATCCGGAGGCGGCGCAGACCTTGTGCAAGGAGGACCGCCACCCGACCATCGAGACCGAGGATACTGATTTTGGCGTGCGTATCTATTGCATTCGACGCGTGCATGGGGATCGCAACTACGTGCGAGTCACGAATTTCGTCCTGCCGAACTTCGCGGCGGTGTCCGGGACTCCCGGTGGATACGCCGTGAACTGGCACGTGCCGATCGACGACGAGCATCACTGGCGCTTCGGAATCCGCTTTAACCGCGCCCGTCCCATGCCGCCGGGCACAATCCAGTCGGACCGTGACGGTGGCGTTGGCGCTGACCATCGCCTGGGGCGGAGCAGAGCAAATCGGTATCTCCAGGACCGAGAGACGATGCAGACGTGGAGCTTCACTGGGCTCGGGAGGAACTTCGTGACGCACGATGCCTGGGCAACCGAAGGTGCGGGGCCAATACAGGACCGCACCCAGGAGCACCTGGGCTCGGCAGATCGAGGGATCGTCGCGGGACGCAGCCAACTGCTGCAGGCACTGAAAGATGTGCGCGAGGGCCGAGATCCGAAGGGCGTGTGGCGGGACCGCTCCGCACCGTCGCCACAGATGGTCGTGCGCAGTGATACGCTGTTGCCGGCGTCGGTGGATTGGCGAAATTACTGGGAAGACGATTCAATCAAGCCAGAGTTGACCACGACAATCGGCGCTGGCATACCGATTCGCGCGTAGAGAATAGTGAGGAGGGCAAGCCGGAGTTGACCACGTCAATCGGCGACGGCATACCATTCTCGCGTAGAGAATAGGAGGACAGTGTGGCTATCAAAGTTGTCGACATGATCGCGGAAGGGCACAAGAGTCCGCAGCGACAGGTGCTGCTCAGCACGCCTCGGTTCCATGCCTGGCTGCACATCTACGAGCATCCGGGCGATATCGACGACATGCACTGCCACAATGCCGACCAGACCTGGTGTTTGCTAGAGGGCGAGTGCACGATCCACTTCCCCGATGGCGAGTCGGTGATGAAGCCGGGAGTGGCGGCCTTCATCGAGGGCGGGTCGTTCTACCAGCTCCACAACACCGGCACCGGCCCGATGATCCTCATGGGAACGCGCTCGGGCGCCTCAGGATCGACCAAGCACATCAACTATGAGACTCGTCAGGACATCGGCGACCGCGCGAAGGTTCGCCGTTCGGCCCCCGAGGCCGCCGCGGCGGCGCGCGCATAGGCACATTTGTCATTCTGGGTCCGCAGGCGAAGAATCCGTACCCCTCTGACCGCTGGTGAACGGATCCTTCGCTTCGCTCAGGATAAAATAGACGGCAGAAGCACCTCTATCGAGGGCTGGCCAGGGCCAGGCCGAAGAGGTTCTCGGGGTCGGTGTGCCACTCGGTGAGGTTGAGGCCCGCCGCGGAGAGCATTTCGGCGGCGCTCTCGTGCGTGAACTTGCAGGAGATCTCCGTCCAGATGGTTTCGGTTGGCTCCACGCTCAGAACAAGGTCGAGGTCGGCTACCAGGACCTGCTGCCGCGTCTCCGGGACGGGGTGCATCTCGATGCGCTGGTCCTCGGCGTTGTAGAAGGCGCGATGCTGGTAGACGTCCGCGGCGAAGTCGGCATGAAGCGCAGCGTTCAGCACCCGTAGGATGTTCCGGTTGAACTCGGCCGTGACACCCTGGCTATCGTTGTAGGCAGCCTCGATCACCGCGACGTCTTTCACCAAGTCGACACCGAGCAGGAATGCGTCACCGGTTCCAAGCAGCGCGCGCACGTCCCGCAGGAAGACCAGGCGTTCGTCAACGTGCAGGTTCCCGATGGTGCTTCCGAGGAAGATGACGAGGCGCGGTCCGATCGCTGTCGGCGCCTTGCTGAGATGAAGCAAGAAGTCGCCAACCACGCCGTGGATTGACAGACCGGTGTACCGCTCGAGAAGGGCGGCTGACGAGTCGCGCAGCGCCGTCTCGCTGACGTCGATGGGGACGTAGCGACCGAGCCGGCCGCTGCGCTCCATCGCGTCGAGCAGGGCACGCGTCTTGGTCGCCGAGCCGGACCCGATCTCCACCAGCTCCGTGAAGGCGGAGGTATCCACCAGCGGATCGGCGATCGTCCGGAGGATAGAAAGCTCGGTGCGGGTCTGGTAGTACTCGGGCAGCTTGGTTATCTGCTCGAACAACTCGCTGCCGCGCGCGTCGTAAAAGTACTTCGGTGGCAGAGTCTTCTGCCTTGCGGTCAGCCCCCGCCGCACTTCGTCCGCCATGTTCGCCAGGAGTCCTGCGTCATTGACGTAACGATCAAGGTGAAGGCGGTCTGTCTGGCTTGCCGTCACTCAGCGTCCCGCGCGCAGCGGAACCCGCTGAAGATCTGTCGACGGATGGGATAGTCCCAGTTGCGAAAGGTGTTGCGTATGACCCCGGGCCGAGTCGCCCACGACCCGCCGCGCAACATCTTGTATTCGGGACCGAAGAAGACTTCGGAGTACTCTGCGTACGGCCACGCAACAAACCCCTGGTAGCCACAGAAGTCCGTGTTTACCCACTCCCACACGTCTCCGATCATCTGATGGCAACCGTAGGCGCTGACGCCCCGCGGGTAAGCGCCGACCTCCATGGTGGAGAAGTTGAGCTGGTCTAGGTTTGCGTGTTCGGGTGTTGGTGACTCGTCGCCCCATGGGTAGGCCCGCTTCACGCCTCCTTCGGGGTCCCACGAAGCTGCCTTCTCCCACTCGGCCTCTGTGGGAAGACGCTTGCCTGCCCAATGCGCGTACGCCTCAGCCTCGTAGAAGCAAACGTGCTGCACCGGCTGTCGCGGATTGAGCGGCCGCTTGTGGGCGAACGTGTCCTCGATCCAGCCGGCGCCGTCCCGCTCCCAGAAGTGCGGCCGGTGAGCCTCGGTCGCGGCGAGCCAGGACCGTCCACCTTCCGACCAATGTTCCAGCGAACGGTAGCCGTCGCTCTCCACGAAGTCGGCGTAGGCGCCGTTCGTCACGGGAGTCACGTCGATCGAGAAGCTCGGCAGATAGACTTGGTGCGCCGGACGCTCATTGTCATAGGCGGCCGTGCGGTCGTCGGTCCCCATGATGAATGGCCCGGCAGGAACCAGGACCATGCCGGAGGGGCCAGGGCATGGTCTCATTGTGCTGGTACTCGTGCTGGATGATCATCTCGAAGACGAACCCGTCCCACGTCAGTGGATCGCGCCCTTCCACGTCTGCCTGCTCCAAGGTCCAGGCGGCGTCGCGCCGTACCGCGGCCAGGTACTCCACGCACTGGCGTCGGTCGAGGAGCGGGAGCTGGATGCGGTCGCGCCGCGGGTGCTTGAAGGCGTCGTAGATGTCGTTGTAGCTGGGGTCCATCGGTGGCCGCTCACCCAGCTCCTGGACAAGCCATAGCTCTTCAAAGTTGCCGATGTGCCCGAGGTCCCACACGAGGGGGCTCATGATCGGGCTGTGCTGCTTGGCGAGGTCGTCGTCGGAGACGGGATCAAGGAGCTGATATGTGCGAGATCGGGCGTCCTCCAACCGGCGTAGGATGTCCGCTTTGCGAGTCGCCGTAGCTTCAGGCGCGTAGCTGCTCAGGCTCGCCACGCACCGTCCTCGCCGAACCAGTCGTCGGCCGGACAGCGACCCCGCGCTGTGAAGCGCTCGTTGAACGCCGCGACGTCCGCTGCGATGGATGGCGAGCACCAACCTTCCGCCAGCCTCGGGATCGCGTCGATAGCGGTGCGCATCAGCGACTGCGCAAGCGCGGCGACGTTTGGGTCGTCCAGCCCGCACACGGCGCTGAGTCGCTCGATATCGTCCATGTGGGGGACGAGCGGCTCGAGCAGCCCGGTTGCGTCGGCGCAGGCCGCATCGTCGAGGAGCAGGGTGGTCGCGACCGCGACGGGAACCGCCCGCCAGCGCGCGGCTGGCGCGTCGATCGCACGCAGCTCGAGGAAGCCTCGCGGCCTTACCTGCGGAAAAAGCGTTGTCAGATGGTAGTGCCAGTCGTCCAGGGTCGGGTAGCCAGCGTCGTCGCCCCGCTCCATCCAATCGCGGAAGGAGGTGTCAGGTCGGCCCGGGCGGTAATCCGACGGGGTGCGGCGCCCCATCAGCCCCGCGTCCAGCGCGAAGTCGAGATAATCGGTGGGTCCGTCCGCTCCGAAATGCGCGCCGGTGCGGCTAAGGTCTACGTCGCGCCAGACACAGGCGCGGGCGCTCTTACGGTCGGCTCTCATGCCACCAGCTACGGGTGAGTTGGCGAATATACCGGTCAGCAGTGGCGACATCAGGTTGGCCAGCCGCCAGCGGCGCGCCGCCTGTTCCGGCGACCCGAGGTCGATATTGATCTGCAGCGAGCAGCAGAGGCGCATCATGCGGGCCCCACCAGGTCCGATTGCAGCGAAGTACTCGTGCATGGCTTTGTAGCGCGGGAGTGGAGTTTGCAGCGCTACGTCCGACGACTGCTGCCAGGGGTTGATGCCAGCGTGAACTCTGCGAATTCCCCGCCAGCCGAGCACGCGATCGAGCAGCATCTCGAGCTTCGATACGTCGGCGAGAGCATCTGCCAGTGTGCTGTGCGGGGCCGAAATGACTTCGAGTTGACCGCCAGGCTCGAACGTGAGGCGCGTCGAGCCGTAGCTGTAGCACGGAGGCGAGCCGGCCACCGTGACGTCGGCCAACTCGCCGAGGCCGATCAGCGGATCAATCGCGGCTAGCAGGTCGGAAATGGGGACCGCGGCGTTGTCGCGCACGGCAAGCATCTCGACTTCGAGGCCGACGCGTGGCGGGCCGTCGGACGGCGCGAACGCGTTATCCTGCAGGTCACTGAGCAACAGCGCTGCGTCTAGTCGCCGTTCAGTATCCATCCTAACTCTCAACGCCAGAAGATACCGCTCGGATGCAGCATCCAATTCTAGCCCAAGCGCGGCGGTACGATGTCACGGGACGACTATCATCAAGCGCGTGTGATCCTTCTAACCGATTCTATTCCTGGTGGATTAGGGAGAGCCAAATGCGTCTGTTGCAACTGGTTCGATCTCATCTCCTTTCCATTGTAGTCGCGTTGCTGGCGTTGGGGGCCTGGCCCACCTCGGCCGCCGCGCAGCCGCCTACGCCTGAACCAGCGTGCAACACGGTGATTGCAATCGACACGCCCTCACCCGGGGCCTCGGTCAGCGGATCGCTACTCGTAAAGGGATGGGCGCTCGACATTGCACGCCAGGACGGCAGCGGTGTCAACCAGGTACACGTGTACCTGGACGGCGAGGCGGGGACGGGGACCCTGCTCGGCGGCGCAACGCTCGGTCAGTTCCGCCCTGACGTGGACGCCGTCGCCGGTCGCTCTTCCAGTCAGGCTGGCTGGAGCTTCGCCTGGAATCTCGCCGTCATCCCCGCCGGCTCGAACGTGCTGTACGTCTACGCTCAGGACGCATGCGGCTGGACCTTTGTGACCCGTCCCGTCGTTGTCAGTCCTACCGTCATCACCATAGACCGCCCAGCCATTGAGGCGACGGTTGGCGAGGGACAGCCAATCGTCGTGGATGGCTGGACGCTCGACCCTCGGGCGCCCTCCGGAAGCGGCATTGACGCGGTCCACGTGTACCTGGATGGAGAGGCGGGCGCCGCCGGCATCGGTGTTGCCGCGGTCGGTCGGCCGCGCCCGGACGTAGCCGCTGCGCTTGGTCGGCCGACGGCGGGGAACACCGGCTTCAGCCTCGACACGCGTCTTCCAGGAGTCCTTCCG
>JAERMM010000208.1 GCA_016844585.1 Chloroflexota bacterium
GATAAGTTCTTTCTCGACAAGGCGGGCGAATTTGCGGGCTCGTGGCCGCCCTAGTCAAAGAAGTGGCGCACCTCGCAACTGAACCCCGCGATCACATCGCCGCCGCTTTCACCACCCCATCGACGAGCTCCGCCCAGCGGCTGGACGGATGCCGCTCGAACTCTTCGGCCGAGATCAGTCGGGTCGTGGTCGCCACCAGCACGCTCCCGGGCCTCTTGCTCACCACAGCGTAGCATCTTTCAGAGCGCCGCGAAGGACCTGCCAGCCATCCCTTTGCCACCAGTTGTTTTGGGTCCGGCAACCGAGTCGTTCAAGCCAGGCCACGATCTGTGCACTGCAAAAGAGCCGCAGTTAGTCGATAGGTGTCACGGTTGTCACGCTGTCACACCACCCTTTTTTTCGAGACGACCATTGATGATGCGGTAATCTTCCCATGCAGACGCATCCAAGTGGAGGATCGAGCATGGCGAAGCTCAAGGCCGGCGACGCGGCGCCGGACGTCGAGGCGGTGACCGACGCAGGACAGACCGTTCGGCTGAGCGACTTCAAGGGGAAGAAGGTCATCGTCTACTTCTATCCAAGGGACGATACGCCAGGCTGCACCACTCAGGCATGTGGCTTTCGCGACAGCTACTCCGACCTCACCGGGAAGAACGCCGTCGTCCTCGGCGTCAGCCCACAGGGCGTGGCATCGCACAAGAAGTTCAAGACCAAGTACAGCCTGCCGTTCCCTCTGCTCGTGGACGAGGACCACAAGATCTCAGAGGCCTTCGGCGTGTGGGAGGAGAAGACGTTCATGGGCCGCAAGTACCTAGGCGTGGTGCGCAGCCACTTCGTGATCGACGAGCAGGGCCAAATCGCCGACGCCCGCTACAACGTGAAGGCAGCCGCCAGCCCATCTCTGGCGCTCGGGGCGCTCGGCTAATGGACCGTGAAGCGATAGCTGTCGCCCCAAATGGGCTCACCCACGGCCCCGGCATGAGCATCGGCGTGAAGGCCGGCGGCTTCATCTTTCTGTCGCCGATCCGTGGCAATCCCTTCGGGCGTCAGGAGTACAGCAGCGACACGAAGGAGCAAACCCACCTCGCCTTCCAGAAGCTGAAGGACACACTGGCGGCCTGGGGCGCGACGCTCGAGCACGTCGTGAAGGTGACCGTCTACATCCAGGAGCTGGAGTATCGCGTCGCCTTCCACGAGGTGTGGATGGAGTACTTCCCGAACGATCCGCCCGCGCGCACGATTGTCGTAGTCAAGGACGCCAACGTCATGCCGGGCCCAGACTGCCACTTCGCATTGGACGTGATCGCCCTAGCGCCGTAGATGCTCCCTCGCACGAGAGGGTTGGGGTGAGGGCTCTATTCGAAGCTGATCAGATCAGTGCGGCTCAGCGTTACCTTACCCGGAATGAGCGGCTCGTTGGTCGGGTTGCCACCCAACTGCCGCAGCATCTGGTAGCGACCGATCGCCGCATCGGCTTCATTGCTCGCGGATGTTCCGTCGACGGGCACCACAACCGTGTAGCCGCGGATGCCACCCCCATAGGACGTGTAGAGAACGGACCCGTTCGCCGACCACCCGACGACCACCACGTTCACCACTCCACGTGCCCGCAGCATCTCGTCAAGAGCCGTGCTGAAGAAACGATCCTGGGCCGCTCCCCTAATGACGGCGTCCCCCGACTCAGGCGCGACCTCGTCCAGCACCGGAGTCCCAGTCGAATACACCACGAGAGCGCCAGCATCCCTTGCCTTCGCCAGGAACGGGGCGACAGCAGACACCACCCCCACGGCACAGATGGGTTGGGCCGCACACGTCGTTTGGTTCAGGTCCGAAACGACCACCGCGGTCGTGCTCCCATCGAGGCTCACCGCCACCGGGTCCGGTGTTGGTGGTACCAGTATCTGCTGGGCGGACGCCGCGGGCGCGCCGAGCCCGACCAATGCGCCTACGGCCACGGTCAGCATCGCCAGCGGCGTCGCCAGAATCGCCGATCGATGCATCAACCGCGTCCTCCGAACGTCATTCGCTCGCCTGTGGCAACCGTCCCACGTGGCGTACGCAGCATTTCCACTCGTGGATGTCAGGGCGGGCGGACGCAGAACCGCGCCCGGCTCAATTGAAGCTGATCAGATCCGACCGCGTGAGCGTTACGGCGCCTTCTTTGAGCGGTTCGTTGCGCAAGTTGAGGGGTGCCGGTGACGTTCAGCATCTGGTACTGGCCCACAAGCGTGTCGAATTCCGTTGCGCCGATGGCAGCGTCCACCGGCACGGCCACCGTATAGCCGCGGATCGCAGCCGCAAACGCCGTGAACGCTACCCCGCGGTTCGCCGACCAGCCAACGATAACCACCGTCTTGACGCCACGCTCCTTCAGCAGGTCGTCCAGCCCTGAGTCGTAGAACTTGTCGGTCGGAGCATTCACGATCGGCTCCCCGGGCAGCGGTGCAACGTCCGCGATCGGCTCCGAGCCGGTGTGGACGACGAAGAGGCCGTTCTGGCGCGCCTGCCCGAGTAGGCGAGCCGCGGCGGGAATCTGGTTCGCGCACGGCTCCTGTCTGGCGCAGAACGTCGACACCAGGTCCACCACCAACAGCGCCGTCGTTCCGCTGTCTACCGTGACTGGCACGGGATCCGGGATCGTTGGCCATTCCTGGGCAGAGACTGGCGTAGGAGTGGCCAGGATAGCCGCCGGGATGAGGGTCGCCACCAAGGCACGCCACATCGCACTTCCTCCTGATGCTGAGTGGGAAACATCTGACCCAATCCGGACCATCCGCTAGGAAGCCGCGCCGACCGCGGGCTTGGGCTCGGGTTCTGGCTCGGGTACGAAACCGACGTCGCGGCTGCGCACCTCTTTGTTGGAGCTGAACAGGGTGGTGACCAGGATCGCGCAGCAGATGGCCCCGATCATGATGGCCGTTGGGAAGCCGAGGATCGAGGCGATGGCGCCATTCGACGCCTGGCCAAGGTGCGGCACGCCATTTGTGAGCGTGCTCTGGAATGCCGACACCCGGCCCCGCAGCTCGTCTGGCGTGATCGACTGAATGATAGTGTTGCGCGATAGCATCTGGACTGAGTCGGAGAAGCCGAGCAAGCAGCTCGCCCCCCAGGCAAGCGCCAGGCTGACGCCAACCGCGACGCCGGTCGCAACGCCACCAGCCAGGAGCGTCTCTTGCAGCCTCGGTGAGACTACCAGGAGGAACAGCAAGACGGAGTAGGCCAGGATCGCGCCGTAGACGTATCGGCCCTTATAGCGAACGTCGCCCAGCGACATCACACCCGTGGCCCCGATGAGAGCGCCGATTGCCGGCGCCGAGATCAGCAGCCCAGTCCAGAGCCGGACGAACTCCCTGCTGTCACCACCGTCGAGCACGACACCCGTTGCGAGCAGTGCCACAAGTATCGGCATCAACGCTTTGTACTGGCCGAAGAAGACGACGCCGCTGTCCATGACGAGCAGCACCAGGATGATCGAGCGCTGCTTCACGAAAGCCAGGCCCTCGACAATGCTCCGCCAAGCACCCGCCCTGGGTCGCGCGGCGATTGGACCGACCCGCATCAAGCCGAGCGCGATCACGGTGAGCGTGATCGCCAGCCCATCCCAGAGGTACGTGACCGCCAGCCCGAAGATCGCGGTGGACAGGCCGCCCAGAGCAGGGCCGAATACGTTGGACGCCTGCCAGGTGGTCGAGTTCAGCGCCAGTGCGTTCATGAGATGGTGCCTGGGCACGAGGTTCGGCACCAGGGCAGAGCGGGCCGGGGAAGCCAGTGCCGAGGATGCGGCGTTCAGAAACACGGCCAGATAGATGTGCCACACTTGAGTAAGTTCAAGCGCCGTCAGCCCAAACAGCGCGAGCGCGATGCAGCCGTTGAACGTCTGCATGATCATGATGAACTTGCGGCGGTCGACTCGGTCAGCCACGACTCCACCGACGAGCGAGAGCGCGATAGTCGGAATGGCGCGGGCCAGCCCGGTGAGCCCAAGCTGCAGCGCAGATCCGGTCAGCTCGTAGATCTGCAGGATGTTGGCAGTGTTTGCAAGCTGTGAGCCAATACCGGCGACCATCGCCGACAGATAGAAAAGGGAGAAGTCGCGGTGCTGCAGCGCAACGACCGCGCGTCTCAGGCTCGGACGCTCTTCTGACATTCATCCCTTCCGACAAGCGGTGTCGTCAGCCCGGCGGACATCCGGGCTGACGCGCTAGCAAGGCAAGCTAGTGGCTGCTATGGTATCGACGCTCGCGAGCTACGTCCAATGAATTCGCCCGCCCACTCCTTCGATTATTCGACTCTGAACCTCGGACGCACCGATGGCTGACATGCAGAGCCGGACCCGAGGGCAAAACGTATCGGTTGATCGATCCTGATATGCTGAGCACTGGCCGGAATGTCAACAACGGGGAGGTCCTATGAACGGCAACGGCGCACAACACGTGGACGTGGTCCACACCGGACCGGACTCGCTGGCCGGTCGTTACCTGCGCACGTTCTGGCAGCCGGTGGCACGCGTTCAGGATCTGGCGTCGGGGCGCGCATTACCGATCCAGATCATGTGCGAGCGCTTCACCCTCTATCGAGGCGAGGAAGGCGTTCCGCACGTCGTGGCGTTCCGCTGCGCCCATCGCGGCACCCAACTCAGCGCCGGCTGGGTCGAAGGCGATGACCTCCGCTGCCTGTACCACGGGTGGCGATACGACGGAACCGGGCAGTGCGTCGAGCAGCCGGGCGAGGATGCCGGCGCCGGCGCGCACGTGCGGATCCGCACCTATCCGACGCAAGAGTACCTGGGGCTGATATTCGCCTATTTCGGCGAAGGCGAGCCGCCCTCGATGAAACGATTCCCGGACTTCGAGGCCGCCGCCGAGCTGGCCGTCGGTCCGCCGCAGCTCTGGCCGTGCAACTACTTCAACCGCATCGACAATGCCTGCGACCCCACACACGTCGCCTTCACCCACAGCACCTCAACGGCGCGTCTCAATCCATTCGCCACGCGGCGGGGCCCGGGCCTGTCTGACCAGCTCATTGCCGAGGAGACTGACTACGGCGTCAAGACGATCTTAATGAGCCAGGAAGAAGGAGCGCATGTGATCCACTTTCACATGCCGAACATCAACCAGCCGCGTGTCAGCGAGTCGTCCTCGGAGAGTGAGCTGGCAAGCCCGTGTCGGGAGCGGCTGTTCTGGCGAGTGCCGGTCGACGATGCGCACTGT
>JAERMM010000209.1 GCA_016844585.1 Chloroflexota bacterium
TGATGATGCATATATGGCCGCTGCCGTAATGCATATGGAGATATCATGGCGCAAGGGACTATCAAGAAGCTTGTCAGCGAGCGTGGGTTCGGTTTCATCTTGCCGGAGGGATCGGCCGCGACTGGCGCGGATCTGTTCTTTCACCGGTCGGACGTTACGGGCCAGGGTTACGATGCCCTCCGCGAGGGCGAGGAAGTAACCTACGACGTTGGCAGAGACGAGCGCCGCGGCACGCCGAAAGCCACCAAGGTGCAGTCCGTCTCTACTAACTAAGTTCTCATAACGAAATAACTGGTGCAAATCCATCGCATTTCATGCGTATCTGAGCGTAACCATGCACCATTTATTCGGTCGTGACTCCTAAGTTCGACAAGAAAACAATCGGGTGATCATCTATGCCACAGCGTAATTCTGTTCAGCACTCGTCCGGGCACTTCGTGCGAGAGATCATGAGCCCGCTGGGGCCTGCAGTCGCACCCACCGCCACTCTCGCGGAGGCATATAAAGCTCTGCGAGAGTTTGAACGGGATTGCCTACCGGTGCTGGAACCAACCACGCTGGTAGGAACAATCTTCGCCGACGACATCGACAAGCTGGTCAGTAAGAAGGGATCAGATCCGAAGGAGACAATCGTTCGCGAAGCAATGCGGATCCAGGTCCAGTATTGCTTCGACGATCAAGACGACGGCCGAGTGGGGCAATTGATGCGCGAACGGGAGATTCCCCATTTGGTCGTGCTCGACCGTCAACGCGTCCCTGTAGGCAGCCTGAATCTAGACGAGTTGCCCTTGCCCGCGGAGGAACCAGCAACTCCGTAGAAGCGACGCGCGCTCAGCTTGAGCTTAGGCAAAGCGAGAGTGTCGCGGGCATGTGGGCAAGCCAGGAGTCGCTCGCAGGACAACCCGACCATGCGCTGGACTCAATGCTGCGACGAGCCCGGGCTAAACGGCCCAACCCTCACGCAAGAAATGCAGAAGTCGCGCGTGCACCGCGGAGCGGTCGATGCCGGCGGCTCTCACCCGCCAGCCGTCGGGCTCGCCGCTCTGCAATCGCTCGTATAGCGTGTTGCGCCCTGAAAACGCGCTCTGGACCATGTCGGCAGCCACCGCCAGCAGCCGAAGGTGGTCCCGGGTGCTCGGCGCGTTGTTGACGAAGAAACGCTCGACGATGTGCCCGATCTCAGGGTTGTCCAGGTCGGAGGCGCCCCCAGTCAGGACCAGAGAGCTCGTTAGCACCTCTTGCACCAACCGCTCCACCCGGTCCGACGCGTCGACGCTATGGACGCGGTAGGCGGGGCTGAGCTTCGGCATCAGATATCCGGACCGCGACGGGTAGGCGCCGACTTCCCCGGCTATGAGGCACGCCCGCAGGACTTCCGTGTCCGACACGAGCTGGCCGATGCGTACTTGTATATCCCGGTCCTTCGCATGCCCTGCCCACTCCACCAGCAGGTCTGCAACGCCGATCGTCATCTCCAGCTTGACGAGGAGCCGCGACAGGGTTGAGTACTGTGACCATGGGCTGATCAGACCATGGAAGCGCGCAAGGAGCGCAGGGTTCCGATATACAAAAACTCGCTCCCAGGGAACGACCACGTCGTCGAAGAACAGGCTGGCGTCGACCTCGTCGAATCGCGCCGACAACGGCAACCGCTCGGGATCGGCATACTCGGCGTAGAGATCTCGACAAATGATGGTCAGGCCTGGAACGTTCATCGGCACCGCGAACGCTATGGCGTAGTCGGGCTCATCCGGTTGCCTGGGTGGAATCGTGTAGACCAGGACCTCGTCTGAAATCGGCGCCAGGGTGGCCAGATTGCGCAGCCCGCGTACGACGGGCCCCTGAGGGGTCTCCCGCACCACGTGCAGAATAAGGTCAGGATCTTTCTGCTGACTCGCGCGCTTGGAGCGGTCATAGAACTGGTCGGATAGCGCGTGGGTCAGGCACAGGTCGTTCAAAGCGCAATGGCGATGGTAAGCGCGGGCGTTCTCGCCGAAGCGGGGATCGGCCTCGCCCAGCACGTCGGCAGCGTCAAGCATGCCGACGGTGAGCTGAGCGCAGAAGTCGGGCATGCGGCCCATGACCCCGAAGGTTCGCTCGGCCCAGACCTCTACGTTGCGCCGTTTCGCAACCAACTCCCCGGCAGTCCGGGGCGGGAAGTAGCCTTGTGAGATCGGCTGGCCCTCCCAGGTCGTGGCCATCGTGGGGCCAAGCTCGCTGCTATGCTGCAGGTCGTAAAGGGAGGCAATTGTGGTTACGGCCCCGGCGAATCCTGGATGGCTGGGCACGTCATCGATCTGTCTCCCGGCGTGGAAAACGCGGCGTCCGTCTCGTAGCGCCTCGATGTAATCCTTCCCCTTCCTCAGGGCCATGCGTCATCTCCTAATTCGTCAGCGGTTTGCACTCGCGACCAGATGTGGTGTGAGCTAGTCAGTCGGCTCGCCGTCATAGCCAAGATGCACCACCGGTACATTCAGCTCCTTCAGACCGGGCTCAACGATCGCCCGGTCGCCGACGATGACAATTGACAGCCGCGAGGGGTCGACGTGTTCGGCGGCCACCCTGCGCACCTCCGCGAGCGTCACCTCCTGCAGGCGCTCGATCTGCCCACTGTAGTAGTCGTCGCTCAGGCCGAAGTGAACGATGTCCACGAGGCGCCCGAGGATTTGGCCGTTCGTCTCGAAGCCGGGTGGGTAGCCGCGAATCAAGCCGAAGCGCGCTTTCTCAAACTCAGAATCGCCGATGGGACGGTCCGCATGGAGATCTCGGAACTCCTTGAGCGTCTCGATCACGGCCTCTTTTGTCACGGCCGTCTGCACGGAGCCGCCTGCGATGAAGGTCGAGCGCGCACGCCGCCAGTCGAACCCTGATCGATAGCCGTAGGTGTAGCCCTTGTCCTCGCGGAGATTCATGTTCAACCGCGCTGTGTACTGTCCACCGAAGGTCATATTCATCACGACCAGCGGAAGATAATCGGCGTGGAGGCGTGAGACGCTGAGCTGGCCCGCGGAGATGACTGATTGCGCTGCCCCCGGCTTATCCACCAGATAGACAGTCGTCGCACCGCGGTCTTGCGTCGCTCCGGAAGCGGTCCCGCTAGTGCCCTGGACCTCCCACGAGCCGAAGGCCGACTCGATCTGGCCAGCGGCCTTTTCGGCGTCGATGTCTCCCACCAGGATGAAGGTAGGTCGTCCCTGCTTCCACAGTCTCTCGTGGTAAGCCACCAGGTCCTCGACTGCCAGAGCCGCGACGGAGTCCTCTCGCCCACTGATTGGATGACCGTAGGGTGTATCGCGGCCATAGAGGACCTCGGTGCTGACCCGCTCGGCTATGGCGCCGGCGTTGTCGCGCAGCCTGCGCAGGTCCGTCAGGCGCTCCTTGCGGATTCGCTCCACTTCCCGCTCCGGGAAGGTTGGATTCATCAGGACATCGGACAGCAGACTCAGCGCACTCGGCCAGTGTTGGGTGAGCACCTCTGTCGAGGCAAGCAGACTCTCGCGGTGGACAGACACGCTCAGGCGCGCCGCGATGAAGTCGCTCTCCTCCGCGATCTGGAGGCTCGTGCGGTTCCGCGTCCCCTCGGTCAGGAGTCGCGTTGTGAAGGACGAGAGGCCCGGCTGCTCGGTCGGATCGGCGACCGCGCCAACGGGAAAATAAATCGCCGCTGCAACGGTGGGCACATCGCGCTTCTCGACGACGAGTAAGTCCAGCCCGCCGGGCAAGTGCAGACGGCGTGGGACCGGCGGTCGAAAGTCGCGCGGGCGGCCAGGTCCGGGCTGTTGGCCACGATCGACCTGGGTTGCTGTTGGCGCTACCGCTTTCGTCGGGGAGACAACCAGACGCACGCGACCCGCGCCGAGATACTCCCGCGCGACGCGCTGTACGTCCAGCGGGGTGACCGCGACGTAGCGATCAAAATCGCTATTCACACGCCCTGGATCGCCAGCGAACACGTTGTAGTGGTTCAACAAGTTGGCGCGCCCGCCGAAACCACCTACGCTCTCCAACTGACGAACGTGGCGGGCCTCCAGCCGGTTGATCACCCGCTGCAGCTCATCGTCGCGCGGAGGCTGCCGCTTGAGCTGGTCCAACTCGTCAAGTAGCGCGGCTTCCACGTCGTGGATGCTGGAGCTTAGTGCAATTGTGGCGTCAAGCCGGATTTCGCCGGCAATTTCCATCGGCCCGTAATGGGCGCTCACCTCACGAACGATCTGCTTGTCATAGACCAGCGAGCGGTATAGACGGGAGCTGCGCCCCTCTCCGAGAATCGACATGAGCACAACCAGCGCTGGCTCATCCGGATCGAATCGCGCTGGACCTACCCAGGAGACGTATAGACGAGGCAACTGCACTCGGTCTTCGAGGTCCAGCCGAATTTCGCTATCCAGCCGCGGAATCCACTGGCTTATGCGCGGCACCGCGGGCCCGGGTTCCAGGTTCCCAAAGTACTTCTCGACGACCCGATGCGTTTCGTCCGCGTCGATGTCACCGGCTATCGAAAGGCTGGCATTGTTTGGGTTGTAAAAGCGACGGAAAAAGGCCTTGACGTCGTCTATCGAGGCGACGTCGAGATGCTCCTGCGATCCAATGGTCTGCCAATGGTACGGATGGCTTGGTGGAAAGAGCGCCTTACGGATCTCCTGACCTGACAGCCCGTAAGGCCGATTCTCATAGCTCTGGCGTCGCTCATTCTTGACAACCTCGCGCTCCACGTCGAAGCTCGCCTGGTCGAGCGCGTCAAGCAGGAACCCCATGCGGTCCGACTCGAGCCAGAGCGCCAACTCCAGATATTCGGCCGGCACGTTCTCGTAATAGGTTGTGCGGTCAGTGGTCGTTGAGCCATTGACGTTTGCGCCAACCTCCTGGAGCGGCATGAAATACTCGCCCTTGTGGTGCTTCGAGCCCTTGAACATGATGTGCTCGAAGAGGTGAGCGAACCCGGTGCGGTCCGGGTCTTCGTTCTGTGAGCCGACGTGATACCAGACATTTACGGCGGCGACTGGGATTGTGTGGTCTTCGTGAAGGATCACGTCCAGCCCGTTATTCAGGGTGTACTTCTCATAAGCTACGTTGATCGGCATTGCTGCTCCAATACTACGGATGGCATCGAACGAATCTGCTCGTATCCGTGTCGAGTGTCCTGGAGAAGCTTAGCTTAGCCGACTCTGAGCGTGCGCGGACTCC
>JAERMM010000437.1 GCA_016844585.1 Chloroflexota bacterium
TTCTGTTCGACGACAGCAAGCCGGGTAGGACACGCAAGATCGTCGCCCGCAACCACCAGGTGCTGGGCGTGAATAACGCGGTGGCATCGGTGTGGCGGCAGGAGAAGTTGAAGCGCCAGTTCCCAGCGGAGCAACGGCTGACCTATCGCGAGTACGCGGCGGCAGCGGAGGCGCCGCCTCTGTATCTGACCGCGACCGCACAATCAGGCGAGGCGCTGCTGCCGATAGTCGAACGCGCCCATCCCGACCTCGGGCAGTTGGGCGTGTTCTGGCATACGCCGGGCAGCGGCAAGTCCTACTCGATGGCGTTCTTCTCCGAGAAGGTGCGGCGGGTGGTGCCCGGCAATTTCACCTTTGTCGTGATGACCGATCGCGAGGACCTCGACGACCAGATCTGGCGCACGTTCATCGGTTGTGGCGTGGCGGACGAGAAAATGCCGCGCGCCAGCTCTGGCCTGGAGCTGAAGGAGGTCCTTGGCGAGAACCACCGGTTCGTCTTCAGTCTTATCCACAAGTTCAACCAGCCGGTGACCGAGCCCTATAGCGAGCGCGACGACATCATCGTCATTTCGGACGAGGCGCACCGGACTCAGGCCGGGAAGTTCGCCCGCAACATGCGACTGGCGCTGCCGAACGCCTCCTTCATCGGATTCACCGGCACGCCGCTCTTCAAGCACGACCACCTCACGCGTCGAATATTCGGCGGCTACGTCTCGCGCTACGACTTCAAGCGCTCCGAGGAAGATCAGTCCACCGTGAAGCTGGTGTACGAGAACCGGGGTGAGAAGCTCGGCATCGCCCGGTTGGACCTCAACGACCGCATCGCCGCGAAGATCGAGGAGGCGGAACTGGACCCGGACCAGACCGCGCTGCTGGAGAAGCTGCTGGGGCAGGACTACGAAGTCATCACCGCCGACGACCGGCTCGACAAACTGGCCGACGATTTTGTGGAGCACTGCTCGACGCGGTGGGAGACCGGCAAGTCGATGCTCATCTGCATCGACAAGGTGACCTGCGCACGGATGCTCCAGCGCATCGAGCCCCGCTGGCAGTTCAAGCTCACGGAGGTGAAGGCCCTCATACCGAGGAAGGAAGCGGAGCTGTCCGCTACGTCTAATGTGGATGAGCGGGAGCGCCTGGTCAAAGCCTTGGAGCGGCTGCGCGGGCAGGCGCAGTGGATGGAAAGCACGATCATCGAGATCATCATCAGCGAAGCGCAGAACGAGGTACGCGACTTCCAGAGATGGGGCTTCGAGATCATTCCCCATCGCGTAGTGATGAAGACCGGCTTTCAGACGCCAGACGGCAAGCGCGTGGGCGTGGAGGACGCGTTCAAGGACCCGGAGCACCCGTTCCGGATCGCCATTATCTGCGCCATGTGGCTGACAGGTTTCGACGTAGAGTGCCTATCGACCCTCTACATCGACAAGCCGATGAAGGCCCACACGCTGATGCAGGCCATTGCCCGCGCCAATCGCGTCTATCCGGGCAAGGACTGCGGGGTGATCGTGGACTACAACGGCATGCTCAAGAGCCTGCGCGAGGCGTTGGCGCAGTATGCGCTCGGAGATGACGAGGAGGGCGCTGGCGGCGACATTGTGGCGCCGATCGAGGAGTTGGTCGCCGCGCTGGCGCAGGCCATCGAAGCCGTGGAGAACCATCTCAAGGGTCTGGACTTCGACGCGTCGCGGCTTACAGGCGCGACCGGCTTCACCCGCATCCATGGCGCGGCAGGTCTTCATCCGGTTCAAGGCGCTGCTGATGGAGCCGAGCGTGTTTGCCTACGCCGAGCGACACGATAACATCGAGGCGATCTACAAGAAGCTGCAGGAGAAGCGCGATACTGCGGACGTCACGGAGCTGCTCAAGGAACTGCATAAGATCGTCAACGAGGCGATTCGGGCGCAGGCACCGGGCGAGGACCACGCGGAGGGGCTGAAGGTGGACCTGAGCCAGATCGACTTCGCGAAGCTCCGTAACGAGTTCGCAGGCAAGGTGAGGCGCAAGCACGCTGCGCTGCAGGACATCCGGGACCTGGTCGAGAAGAAGCTGGCGCAGATGCTGGCCAGTAACCCGATGCGGATGGACTACTACAAGAGGTACCAGCAGATCATTGCCGACTACAACCGCGAGAAGGATCGCGTGACGGTGGAGGAGACGTTCGCCAAACTCGTAGAGCTGGCCAACAGCCTCGACGCGGAACAGAAGCGGGCGGCGGAAGAGGGCCTGAGCGACGACGAGCTGGCGCTGTTCGACCTGCTGTTCAAGGAGAATATCAGCAAGGCCGACCGGGAAAGGCTCAAACAGTCCAGTAGATCCCTGCTTGCGTCGCTTCAAGATCTCATCAAGCGGATGCAGAACTGGACGCAAAACACGAGCACCCAAGCAGAGGTAAGGGTGCTCATCCTCGACACACTCTGGCGGTCCCTTCCGCGCCCATCGTTCTCGGATGATGAGACTTTAGGGCTGGCCGACCGCATCTACGAGTATGTCTGGCAACGGAGCGCAAGCGGGGGCTTCGCCGTCGCCGCGTAGCGTGACTTCGAGCGCTGAAGTAGTAACTAGGAAGACGAGACCCAAGGACCGTATCACCTGCAAGATGAAGGCGCGGAGAATGTTGCCAAACGCATCGCCCATCGGCTTCACGGGCACGCCGATCGAGCTGACGGACAAGAACACCCGCCCGCGCAAGTACGGCTACCCGCCGGACAAGCAGGAGAAAACGACCCAGACGGTGCTGGAGCAGGCGGCGGTGCTGTCCGAGGCTTGGGCCGCCGCCTAGCGCTG
>JAERMM010000032.1 GCA_016844585.1 Chloroflexota bacterium
GCCCCACTGGACACAGGTCATGCGGGGTCATGGTCCGCATCGTCCTCCAACTCGGCTGCGGCGGCGGCGCGGAGAAGCGGCAGGTCGTCGACAATTGCCTGCCACACCAGCTCCAGGCGGATTTCGGAGTATCCATGCGCCAAGATACTTCGAAAGTCCCCAAGCTGGCGCCAGGCTATGCCCACGTGTCGCACTTTGAGCGTGTCAGACAAGTGACTTGCCGCATCCGCCAGCGTCTCCATTCGGCGCAGTACGGCATCCTGCGTGCGGAGATCCTGACGGAAGGTTCGCTCATCCAATCCGCCATCGGGGCCAGCAAGGTAGCGCTGAACAATGTCAACGCTCTCCACGATGTGTCGCAGGTAAACTCGGTCGTCTCTCACAGTGCGACTGCTTCGCCGAGCACTCGCTCGCGCATCCGATTGAGCGCCGCGCGATCCATGATGTCCACGTTGTAGCCAAGCAGGTCAGTCAACGCGCGCCGCAAGTCCTCGAGGCGGCCGAAGTAGGCGAGGCCGCCGGGGCGATCTTCCATGTCTACGAGCAGGTCGACATCACTCCGGCCATCGGCCTCACCGCGGGCGACGGAGCCGAAAATCCACACGTTCGAAGCGCCATGAGTGGACGCCGCGCGCAGGATCTCGTTCCGCTGCGCTCGTAAGATCTCGATGGTTGGCGCGGTATTTGCCCGAGTCACCGAAGCCCTCCGGCGTCCATTATCTCAGGCGACCGGACGTTGGGCGATCAGTCGGTCGTGGCCGATGGACCTGGACCAGCGCCAGCTGCGGCCGGGCCGACAATAACCCTACGGCGAGGCCGCTCGATTGGCGGCGAAAGAGGCTTGGCCCATCTGCGACGCTCGTACTCAGCCATTTCCAATGCCCGCCGCTCGGCAATTAGTCTTGCTCGGGCAGCGAACACCTGGTCCCTCAGCGACACGAAGCCTTGCGGCGTCCTCAGGTCCAAGCCTGCGGCCAACTCCCCGGGAAGCTGATAACGGTTTTTGAAAGCGTTGCATCCTGCACAGGCCAGGACCAGGTTAAACATGTCGTTGATGTACGCTGGCTCAATGCCCAATCGCGTTCCTTCACTTTTGGGAATCACATGGTCGACACTCATGAGGAGCCACTGATTGAATGTCTCTGTTAGGTCAAGGCCACAGTAGGCGCAGGTAGTGACGCCGGTCACCCGGGCTAAATCAAGCCCGTATCCGGAGCGGCAGTTACTCCAATCCGGTGGCGATCCTAGGAGCTTCTGACCTCCCCCAGGATAGCGACCGAACGGCGAACTGGACTTCGCGACGCCAGGCTCCGCAGCACCTTCCATCGTTCCCTCCCAACCTTCGCGGGTCCTGCCATCCCTTCAGGACGAGGCCGAGTTTACCAGCCCTCGGCCGACAGCACGAACATGTTGCCTTCGGGGTCTTTCATGCGCACTTCGTCGTCTGGACCGTGCGGGGATGGCAGCGACACTCCAAGATCACGGTAGCGGTCCGCGATGGTGTTCCAGTTCGCGGCGTGAATGCCGAAGTACTGGATGCCACTCCGGTCGAGCACCTGATCGGTGGTAACGCACAGGGTGACCGTGCCATCAGTGAGGCGGATGGCTCCCTCGGCGCTGCGACGGGTCTCTCTCAGGCCCAGCACCTGACCGTAGAACTCAGCCGCTTCCTCCGGGTGGTCGTTGTGGACGGCGACGAAGCGAATGCCCGGAAGGCGAGCTTCCTCGCGTCCGAGAAACCCACGAGACGATAGGTCAAAGTTGTTGCCCCAGGGGTCGATGACACGCACCTCAGCGGGTCGCCCGTTTTGTGGACTGTCGCCGAACCGGACCGCCTCTGGGAGTCTCGCCACCAAGTCGGCCACATCATCTACGATGAATCCGAAGTGGTTGATGCCCAGGCGCTGATCAGCTTCGCTACCGTCGGCTCGATGCGTCCCGACCACCTCGGCTTCGCTGCGAGTCTGTTTCAGGAACGCCAGGTTGAATAGCGGATCGACGACGTGGATACCGCCGCTCTCGCTGGTCCGCACTTTCTCCATGCCAAAGAGGTGGTGGCAGTAGTCGAAGAGCACGGGCGGCTCTTCAGAGATGAATGCGATGTGCCGCAGGTTCGCCATCGAATCACCCCCGGGGTCTGTGCCAGCCGACGCCTAGACGGGGACGCCGCTCAAACGCTCTGTTAGCGAACGGTGTTGCTCACGAATCTCGGGCGGAAGTCGGTTGCCGAACTGTTCGAGGAATGCCGCGTGGTCGGCAGCTTCGGCCAGCCATGCTTCGCGGTCGACGGACAGCAGCAACTCGGCGTCGCGGTCGGAAAGGCCAAGCTCCCCGGCCCCAATCGCCTCCGGGGTTGGAACGATGCCAACCGGCGTCACGCGCGAGCCACTGTCTTTGCCGTGCACGCGCTCATGCACCCAGCGAAGCACTCGCATATTCTGGCCAAATCCGGGCCAGATGAAGCGGCCTTCGTCGTCGCGGCGGAACCAATTGACCTGGAAGATGGCTGGCAGATTGGTCGCGTTCCGCCCCATCTCGAGCCAATGGCCCCAGTAGTCCGCCATGTTGTAACCAACGAATGGCACCATCGCCATGGGGTCATGGCGCAGCACTCCCACCGCGCCGGTCGCCGCGGCGGTCGTCTCCGACCCCATTGTCGCGCCAATGTAGACACCGTGCGCCCAGTTGAACGACTGATAGACGAGTGGCACGGTCGTGGCACGCCGGCCGCCGAACAGGATTGCCGAGATCGGCACTCCCTTCGGGTCCTCCCAGTGTGAGGAGATCGCAGGATTCTGTGAGGCCGGCGCAGTGAATCGCGAATTGGGATGAGCGGCCGGCGTAGCGCTTGCCGGCGTCCAGGGCTTGCCCTGCCAATCGAGTGCGCGCTCCGGTGGCGGGCCGTCCATTCCCTCCCACCAGACCCGTCCGTCCTCGGTCACTGCGACGTTCGTAAAGATCGTATTACGCTTGACGGTCTCCATCGCGTTCGGATTCGTTTTCGAGCTGGTTCCGGGCGCCACCCCGAAGTAGCCGCTCTCCGGATTGATCGCCCACATGCGACCGTCCTGCCCGATATTGATCCAACAGATGTCTTCGCCAACCGTGGAGACCTTCCAGCCTTCAGCCTCGAACGGCGACCTCAGCATGGCGAGGTTCGTCTTGCCGCAAGCGCTCGGGAAAGCTGCCCCGATGTAGGTCACGTCTCCGTCCGGAGACTCCAGCTCCAGGATGAGCATGTGCTCGGCCATCCATCCCTGGTCGCGGCCCATGATCGAGGCGATGCGAAGGGCGAAGCACTTCTTGCCAAGCAGCGCGTTGCCACCGTAGCCGGAGCCCACGCTCCAGATAGTCCGAGTGTCAGGGAAGTGCATGATGAAGCGGCGGTCGGGAGAGAGATCGCCGATCGAATGGATGCCCGGTACCCAATCTGCCCCGTCGTTCTTCAATCGGTCGAGCGCAACCTGGCCCATTCGCGTCATGATCCGCATATTTGCGACGACGTAGGGGCTGTCCGTGATCTCAACACCGACCTTGCTGTACGGCGACTCGACAGGCCCCATGATGTACGGGACCACGTACATGGTGCGGCCGAGCATTGCGCCCTCGAATAGCGGCCAGACGCGCTCGCGTGCCTCGGACGGGGACATCCAGTTATTCGTGGGCCCAGCGTCCTCGGGGTTCTCGGAGCAGATGAAGGTCAGGTGCTCGGTTCGTGCGACGTCGGTGGGGTTGCTGCGGTGGAGGTAACAGCCCGGATGCGCACTCTGATTGAGGGGAAGAAGCGTCCCGTCTTCGAGCATTTGGCTTATGAGCGATTCGTTCTCGGCCTCGCTACCGTCACACCACACGACCCTGTCGGGACGTGTTGTGCGGCTTACATCATCCACCCACTGTTCTACCGACGACGCCAAGTCCCCTCCTTCGGATCCGAGGTCAACAGTAATATAGCCTATGCCTGCCGAACAGGCGTGAAACACGGCGTGGAGACGAGGCGGCTTGAACGATTCGGATGTCCTGGCGGCGAATGAGGCCTTCTACCGCGCGTTCAATCAGAAGGACCCAGAAGCGATGGATGCGCTCTGGGCGCGCATCGCGCCGGTGCGCTGCATTCACCCGGGCTGGAACGTGCTTTCGGGCCGAGACCCGGTCATGGAGAGCTGGCGTGGAATCCTCGCCAACTCATCGCAGCCGAAGATCATCATGGCCGGCGCATCTGTAGACATCTTTGGGAACCTGGCTGTCGTGATCTGTCGGGAACTGGTGGCTGGCACGCCGCTGGCCGCCACCAACATCTTCACATTGGAGGACGGGGCATGGCGCCTTGTCCATCACCATTCCGGCCCGGTCTCGTTCACTCCGGACTAGCGCGCAGCAGCTCCATGAACCGCACCGCGAATCGTGGCCCCTTGGCCTCATCCTCGTGCTTGAAGAATAAGAAGGTATCCTGCCACGCCTGAGAGATGATCCGCTCGTGCCAGGCCCTCAGGTCCGATGGTGTGTACTCCGACCGACGCAGCCTCAGATAGCCCCAACTGGCCGTGGAAGCGAACGGTGTGGTTCCTTCATCGGTATCCGAGATACAGAGCGAAACGTTGTGCGACCGAAGAGTCTCGTAGACCTCATCATCGAACCAGGACTCGTTGCGAAACTCAAAGGCAACTGGCGGTCGGTGCTCTGGCAGAGCGGCCAGGAAATCGACGAGGCGGGGAACGTCCTTCTTGGTACTCTCCGCCAGTTGGAAGAACACCGGTCCGAGGCGGTCGCCTAGCACAGCGGCGGTGGTGAGGAAGTAGTTGACGTCCTCCGACGTGTCCCGCAGGCGCTTCATGTGTGTGATTCGCTGTGATGCCTTCAGTACGAAGGTGAAGTCGGCGGGCACCTGTCCCGCCCATTTCTCCAGCACCTCCTTCTTGGGCATCCGATAGAAGGTGTTGTTGATCTCCACCGTCGTGAAATGGTCGCTGTAAAAGGGGAGCATATCCGCGGGCTTCATGCGGTCCGGGTAGAACACGCCGAGCCATTCCTTGTAGCTGTAGCCGCTCGTGCCAACCTTGATCGATGTCGCAGGTGTCGCGATCCGCGCGTCTTCCATACCGATTTACCTCTTGGCCGTTATAACAATCTGGGGAGCCTAACGCTTGATTCCAACGAGCAACGATACGTGGCATCAGCGGTCGCGTATCACATTTTGCCTACGAGACACAAACGAGACCGTAAAACAATGCTAGACGGGCGTAATATGCCCGAACCATCAGCGTCCCCTATGACAGGGAGGTAATCAATGGCGCGACCCATCTGGAAAGGCGCGATCAGCTTCGGGATGGTGAGCATCCCGGTCAGCCTGTTCACCGCGGCGTCGAGCAAAGACATCTCGTTCAACATGCTGCACGACGAGTGCAAGGCGCGCGTCAAGCAGGTTCGACGCTGCCCGGTGCATGAGAAGGACCTCACCGCGGACGAGATCGTCAAGGGCTTCGAGTACTCCAAGGGCCAGTACGTGGTTCTGACGGATGAAGACTTTGAGAAGGTGGCGCTGCCGAGCAAACACACGATCGAGGTCACGGCCTTCGTGGAGGCCGACGAGATCGACCCGGTGTATTACGAGCGGAGCTATTACATCCAGCCTGAGGACCTCGGCGTCAAGCCATATGCGTTGCTGATGCGCGCGATGGAAGACAAGAAGTTGACGGCCCTTGCCAAGATCGCCATGCGCAACCGAGAAAGCCTGTGTGCGCTGCGGGCGGCGAATGGTTCGCTCCTGCTCGAGACGCTCTACTACGCTGACGAAGTGCAGGTCGAAAAGCCGCATAAGGTCGACGACGTGGAGTTGTCCGATCGTGAGCTGGGAATGGCCCACAGCTTGATTGACCTTCTTGCCGAGCATTTCGAGCCTGCGAAATACCAGGACGAGTATCGGGGTGCCTTGATGCAGGTGATCGAGAGCAAGCTGACCGGTCTGGAGATGGTCACGGCCCCGGAGCCAGAGACCGGCAAGGTGATCGATCTGATGGCGGCGCTCAAGGCCAGCGTCGAGGCCGCCAAGAAGCGAGCCGCCGACGAGCCAATTGCGGCCGCGGGCGGCAGGTAGAGTTCGGGTCGCTTCGGCGATCCTTTCCCTAACAGCCCATGCTAGAGCAGTACGAGAAGAAGCGCGACTTCCGCCGCACTCCTGAGCCCGCTCCACAAGAGCGAAGCAGTTCGCAAAACGCGCTGACCTTCGTGGTCCAGAAACACGCGGCGCGCCGGCTCCACTACGATTTTCGCCTCGAGCTGGACGGCGTCCTCAAGTCGTGGGCCGTACCGAAGGGCCCTTCCTTGAACCCGGCGGACAAGCGGCTGGCCGTGATGGTCGAAGACCACCCGCTCGATTACGCCGCGTTCGAGGGGGTCATTCCCAAGGGGCAGTACGGCGCCGGCCAGGTCATCGTCTGGGACAGGGGGACCTACTCACCCGAAGAAGCAGGAACGACGTGGTTCCAACAGCGGGAAGCCGCCGAGGAGCAGGCACGGCAGGGCCTGGCCAAAGGCAAGCTGTCAATCGTTTTGCAGGGCCAGAAGCTGCACGGCGCCTGGGCGCTTGTCAAATCGCGGCGCGGCGAGAACGAATGGCTCCTCATCAAGCATAACGATGGCTTCGCAGATACCTCGCACGCGGTCGACGACGAAGTTGAGTCCGTCGTCAGCGGACAAACCATCGACGACCTGAAGGCCAACGGTGCGGCTTCTGCCGCTCTCGGCGAGAGCCCTCAGATTGATCCGTCCAAAATCGCCGGCGCGCGAAAGGCCCCTTTTCCGGCGGACATGGCGCCGATGCTTCCCCACCTGACTGCAGCCCCCTTCTCGCATCCGGACTGGTTGTTCGAACCCAAACTCGATGGCGTGCGATGCATCTCCCTGATTCGCAAAGGCGACGTACGTCTGTTGTCGCGCCGTGGGTTGGATTCGACCCGCGGTTTCCCGATTGTCACTCACGAGCTCTCGCAGGCCCGGGAGCATGAGATGGTGATCGACGGCGAAATCGTGGCGTTGGATGAGATGGGTCGACCGTCTTTTCATCGCATTGCCCATCGACTGCATCTCGCAAGCGGATCGGACATCGCCCGCGCAGACATCGAGATCCCGGTCGTCTACTACGCCTTCGACCTCCTTTACCTCGATGGCTATGACCTGCGCCGAGTCCCAATCGAGGAACGTAAGCGCGTCCTGAGAGAGGTCCTGACGCCGTCAGACCACGTACGGCTCCTCGACCATTTCGAGGCCATCGGCGAGATCGCGTATGGGTCGGTCATCGAGCACGGCTTTGAGGGACTCGTGGCCAAGCGGCTTGGCAGCATCTACGAGTCGGGCCGCCGAGGCCATCAGTGGCTGAAGATGAAGGCAACAACCAGCGATGATTTCGTCATTGGTGGCTACAGCGAAGGCGCCGGGGCGCGTGCCGGCACGTTCGGCGCACTGCTGGTTGGCTCTTACCAGGACGACGGGACCCTGCGGTATGTGGTGAACGTCGGGACCGGATTCGACGACAGCATGCTCGCGGAGATGCTCGCCCGCTTGGAATCGCTACGTACCGACAAGTGTCCATTTGTGCCGCCCCCTCCGGACCGAGGCAAGGTCTGGTGGGTTCGCCCGGAGTTGGTCGCGGAGATCAAATTCTCTGAGTGGACACCGGATGGCAGCTTGCGGGCACCGGTCTTTCTCAGCCTGCGCGACGACAAGTCCGCCGAGGAGGCGACGACCAGTGAGATCGTGCCCGCGCCGACTGAGGACGGGGACGTCGAGGACGCTGTGACGCGGGCACTGAAGGACGCGGAGGAGGAAGCGCTCGGCTCGGGTGGAGATCATGGCTCTTCGTTCGCCTCTCCCTCTGGGAGAGGCCGGCTGAGTGCGCGGGAGCGCGCTCAGCCGGGTGAGGGCGTGTCCCGCGCCGATCGGGATGGCCACGATCAGGGTCACGCCCTCACCCTAACCCTCTCCCAGAGGGAGAGGGGACAGGACGACCTCCTCCCCTCGGTTCTCGCTCAAATCGATCAGCCAGGCAAGAGTCTGCTTCTAGAGGTTGGGGATGAGCAGATCGGGCTGACCAATCTCGACAAGGCGCTCTGGCCGGCGGTGGGGGAACGGCGTGCGCTCACCAAACGGGACCTCATCCGGTACTTTGCTCAGGTGTCACCATATTTGCTTCCCCACCTGCAGGACCGTCCCTTGACGTTGATTCGGCTGCCGAATGGCATTGGAGGGCAGCGCTTCTTTCAGAAGCACTCCGAGACTATCCCGCCGTTCGTCGAGACTGTGCGGCACTTCTCAAAGTCGAACTCTGGCGATCTGGACTACCTGCTCTGCAACAATCTCCAAACCCTGCTATGGATCGGCCAGATCGCTGGACTCGAGCTGCACTCATCCTACTGTCGAGTCAACCCTGAGCCCGATGGTCACCACATTCCCGCTGACTTCGAGGGCTCACGTGACAGCTACCTGTCGTCCCTTCTGAACTATCCGGACTTCGTGGTTTTCGATCTCGATCCATATATTTACTCGGGACTGGAGTCGAAGGGCGCGGAGCCTGAGCTGAACGAGAGGGCATTCGGGGTAACGTGCGAAGCTGCGCTCTGGCTCAAGGAGCTGCTGGACGGCTTGCAGTTGCCTGCTTATGTAAAGACGACAGGTCGAACGGGTTTGCACATCTTCGTCCCGATCCTGCGTCAGTTCGACGCAGACACGATTCGCTCGGCGGCCGAAGCAGTTGTGACCTACCTGGTGCGCAAGCACCCAAAGGAAATCACCATCGAATGGTCGGTGCCGAAGCGGACCGGGAAGATCTTCGCAGACTTCAACCAGAACGCGCGGGGGCGAACCCTCGCCTCGATCTTCTCTCCGCGAGCGGCGCCAGAGGCGAGCGTCTCTATGCCTCTGCGCTGGAGGGAGCTTGCCGACGGGATTTACCCGACCGACTTCACCATCCTCACCGCCCCCGATCGGCTGGTCAGGGTCGGCGATCTCTGGGCCGACATCCTGACCGCGAAGCACGACCTCAGCGCCATGCTGGCGGGCTAGCCGCCGCCGGAGACGAACCCGCGGATACACGCCTATTCACGCTGTCACGCTGATCGATTCCGCTGAACCGAATCTGCGTCCATCTGCGTGAATCGGCGGTTTCACATCCCTTCCTATATATTGACGTTCGATAATATTGACGTTCGATCCATGAGTACCTCAGCTAGGAGGAAGCAATAGTGTGCACGTATTTCACTGAAAAGGCCTCGATGGTCGGTAGCAGCGGCAAGGGGGCGCAGGGCTGGTTCGCGCTTCAGGAGGCCAACGTCGCGTTTGACCACCCATTCCATGCTTCGCTCGAACATGCGTTGATGATCGACTTCATAAACGATGCGGCCGGGGCAGGGGCCAGAGTGGCTGTCGAGCTGACCACCGACTCCGCCCGAGAGCTGATACGCGCAATCGAAGCCGCTCTGGCCAAGGCCGAAGAAGAAGGCCTTTCCGATGGGGTCTCGTCGGCGGCCTGAGCGAGATGTCGTTCGCGGACGCGCGACCGGCCGGGAATCGCAGGCCCCGATTGGGCGTTCTCCGGGATAGAAATTAGCGCCCCCTGGAGATTCCGATGGCCCACGATACCCGACCTACCCCCTCAGACCACGTCACGGTCGCAACGGCTGAGCCCCCCGCACGGATTGTCGCGGCGCGTTCGGTCGTTCGTGCTGTGCAAGCCGAGGATAGCCTGGAGGGCGCCGGATTCCTGGTGCACCGGCCGTTCCCCACGCGCACGCTGTCTCATTTCGATCCATTTCTGCTGCTCGATCAGTTTGGGCCAGTCGAATACGGACCGGGGGAGGCTGTGGGCGCCCCTGACCATCCGCACCGCGGCTTCGAAACCGTTACGTACATCCTCGAAGGCCGCAATTACCACGAGGACTCGCAGGGGCACTCGGGCATCCTGGGGCCCGGCGACGTGCAGTGGATGACGGCAGGCTCCGGCATTGTTCACTCTGAGGTGCCCGAGGCGGAGTTCGCCCGCACCGGCGGGCGAATAAATGGCTTTCAGCTCTGGGTGAACCTGCCGGCACGAGACAAGATGATGAACCCGCGCTACCAGGAAGTCCCGTCCGACCGCATTCCGGTCACCTCGACGTCTGATGGCGCCGTGACGGTTCGAGTCATCGCTGGTGAGGCACTCGGCACTCGCGCGGTGATAGATACGCGCACGCCGATCATGTACCTGCACTACACGCTACAGCCCGGCGCAACCGTGGCGCAGCCGGTGCCAGCCGACTTCAACGTGTTCGCCTATGTGATCGACGGCGAGGGAACCTTCGGGGCCGATCAGCAGCGACGCGGGCACGGCCAGATGGTCATCTTCGAACGGGACGGCGACATCGTCGAAATGTCAGCGCCCGCGGATGCCAAGCAACCGCTGAACGTGCTGCTCGTCGGCGGTGTGCCTCTCGACGAGCCGATCGCCCGCTACGGCCCATTTGTGATGAACACTGAACAGGAGATCCGTCAGGCCATCAACGACTACCGCGACGGCAAGATGGGCGTTATTCAGCGTTAGAGCCCGATGGGAGCCTCTCTACGCCATCGCTCCGACTGGGGCGCCAAGGCTGTAGAGGGAGCGAGCGTTGCCCTCGAAGATCTTGTAACGATCCTCATCGGTGAGCCAGTCGATGCTCTTGATCAGGGGCACCAGGTCGTCCATAGGCAAGCCAGTATCCGGGTGCGCATGGCTGCCTGCCCCTGGCACCTCAGTACCGAACATGCAGCGGTCCACACCAACGGTGTCGAGAAGCAGCTCCATCGACCTCTTTGTGTACAGGCACGTATCGAAATACAGCTTCCGGAGCGCGTGGTCGAAGCGTTCATCGTGGCTCTCCCATTGAGCCATGAAGCGGCCGATCTGGTACGGGATTGCGCCGCCACCGTGTGAGATCACCAGCTTGAGGGACGGGAAGATCTCGAACACGTCGGAGTCGAGGAGCGACATGATGGCGATGCTCTCTTCATTGATGAAGTGCAGATGGAAAATGAGCCGCTCCGACTGGCACCCTGCGGAGTGCACCAGGCCGGGAACGTTGAGCTCCACCATTTTCTCGTAGAGCGGGTACCAGTACTCGTCCCCCATGGCGGGCGTGGAATCGTCCCCCATCTCAGCGGGGTCGGGGTTGATCTGGACTCCCACGAACCCCAGGTCTTTGACGCAGCGCTCGAGCTCGTCGACCCAGAACTTCGGGCTGACGCCCGGCGCCTGCGGAAGCGTGCACACGCCCTTGAACGTATTGGGGTGCAGCTGGCACTCGCGGGCTATGAGGTTGTTGGTTTCCTCGGTGTACCAGCGGACGATCTTCTCCGGCTTGGCCCAGTGCATCACGGTGTACGGTCGCGGCGAGATGAGCTGCAGGTCGATCTGATGATGCGTCATCTCGGTGAGGTGGGCCTTTAGGCTGCCCTCGATGCGCTCATCGCTGACCTTGAGAGGACTGCGCGTGTGGCCCCCCCGGCTGGCGAGTAGGCCCGCTCGGTAGTTGCCCAGCTCGGCTGGCGCCGTGACGTGGGCGTGGACGTCGATAACAGTCATGGCTACTCCTCATCGTTTGGCGCGCCTCGGCCCCCTTCGAGTCGGACGACTTCGACAGGGCTGCATCGTCATACCATTCGGTCGCGGTTCCGTACGGTAACGGCCGCAAGGGTTCGGCGTCAAGGTATAGTGCGCGAGAAACGCAGGAAGCTTATCCAGAGGGAGCGAGAGCAACATGGCACAGACGACGACGCAGGGAGCGGACCGGGAGTTCCGAGACGCCAGCGATAACAACACCTTCGCCACGCGTGAGATCGAGCGGCGGCGCAGCTCGCCGGTGTTCGTCTCCGGCGACGACGTGCGGGCCCGGATGGCCGCCCAAGAACCGACGGGGATGTGCTTCCTCATCGACCCGAAGCTCGGCTTCAGCGTGCGCTCCATCCGCATGTGGATGAACTTCTTCGGGCTCGGCGAGGGCGCGATCGGCTGGAAGACTCTGGGACACCGGCACCTCATCGACGCCGTGATCCACATCATCAAGGGCCGCGGCTACAGCGTTATCGATGGAATCCGCTACGACTGGGAGCCAGGCGACTTCCTCTGCGTTCCAACCTTCGCCTGGCATCGCCACGTTCAGGTGGGCGACGAGCCGATGGTGTACATCGCCGGGACCACGACGCCGTTCTCCATGGCACTCGGGGTCTCCATCCACGAGGACGAGCGCTTCCCCGAGTACTGGGTGTTCGCCCAGAAGAGCGAGGAGGCGCGCACGACGCTCATCCCCGGCGGCGCCGAGGTGCCGGAAAGCGCGTCGCAGCCGATGTTCGGTCGGGAGCCGGGGCGAGAGGCGCAGCTCTACGAGCAGCAGGTGGCCTTCGCTCCCGACGAGCAGACACGGCGTCGGCGAGCACGAATCCTCATCAAAGGCTCAGAGGTCGAGTTCGGCAAGACGCGCATGGGAAGCGTGGCCACGGTCGTGGACCCGCGAATCGGATTCAACACGCACGTCATGTCCACACTCCTGGCCGAGATCCCGCCTGGCCACCGCTCAGGCGCCCACCGGCACATGTACGAAGAGGTGAATCACGTCCTGGCTGGTGAGGGCTACAGCATCGTCGAGGACCGGCGCTACGACTGGAAAGCGGGCGACTCGCTTTGCATTCCGGTGTTCTCATGGCACCAGCATTTCAACACCGGCAGCGCGACCTCGCGCTTTCTAGTGCACACGACCCGTCCCGCCATGGAGAATCTCGGCGTTCAGGTCACGCAGCACGGGGAAGACGCGGACTTTTAGGACCGGGCCCAGGTATTGCTCGCGATGATCGATCAGACGGGTGGACAGGAGAAATCATGGCGACCATCCAACAGCGAATGACCCTGGACCAGTTTCTGGCCCTTCCGGAAAAGAAGCCGGCACTCGAGTTCGAAAACGGAGAGGTAACGCAGAAAGTGCCACCCAGGGGACGGCATAGCGCGCTCCAGGAAGAGATCTGCGCGCTGATCAACACATTGGCGAAACCGGCGAAGCTCGCTCGAGCGTTTCCCGAGCTGCGGACGACATACGCTGGCTTCTCCCGCGTCCCGGACATCGCGGTCTACCTGTGGGATCGCATTCCCCGCACAGCGAACGGCATCGTGGCGGATGTTTTCCTGGAACCACCCGACATTGCGGTCGAAATCGTCTCGCCCAAGCAAAGTGTCAATGCGCTCGTGCGGCGATGCACGTGGTACGTCGACAACGGCGTTCAAATCGCGCTGCTGGTCGACCCAGATGACCAGTCGGTGGCGGTGTTCCGACCTGGCGCTGAGCCGATCGTCTGCCGTGGCATCGACGAAATCGACCTGACCGCTGTTTTGCCGGGCTTCCATCTCACCGCCGGCGATCTCTTCGCCTCGCTGATGCTGTAACGATCCGCTTCTTTATACCCGCGCCCACCTACGGCGAGTAGCTCCACAGCTCGCCGTAGGTTGAGCCCGCAGACCCGCCAAAGAGCAGGAGTCGTCGGCGGGCATCGTCCCACACCAATGAATGCGCCGATCGAGCGCTGGGCGCGGCGGATTGTCCGCCGAGCCCCGTCCAGGCCCCGGCAGACGAATCGTAGGCCCACAGATCGCGGAGATAGTCAACCCCGCCGGCGTAGCCACCGCTTATCAGCATCCGCTGGGCTGACGCATCCCAGGCAACGGCCGGACGGGCGCGTGCCGAGGGTCCAACTTCTGCGTTGGGTAAGCGCGTCCAGGCTGCGCCGGCTGAATCGAAGGCCCACAGGTCGTCGCGATAGCCACCGGGGAATCCTCCGCCGTAGCCGCCGAACACAAGCATGCGCCGACCGAGCGGGTCCCAGGCGGCCCCATGGCGGAAGCGTCCGACGGGCCACGAGCCCTCGGCATCCAGCTCGGTCCACGTGTCGCTGGCCGGCCGATAAGCCCAGAGATCGTCGAGCGTTCGCCCGTAGCGCGCGCCACCGTACACCAGCATCTGATCGCCATCCGCGTCCCAAACAGCCGAGTGTCCTTCGCGGCCATCGGGCGCCAACCCTGCCGTCGCGAGGCGCGCCCAGCCGCTGTCAGGGCGGTACGCCCACAGGTCGTTGAAATATCCCTCTGGTCCGTAGCCGCCGAACACCAGCATCCGGTTTCGCCGTCCATCCCAGATAGCGCTGTGATCGCTCCTCGCCGTTGGTCCAAGCGCCCCTTCGTTCAGTGGCAGCCAGGAACGCAACGCGGGTCGGTACGCCCAAAGGTCGCCGAGGAACGCCTTCCCGTCGGGCTGTCCGCCGAAGACGAGCATCTGAGCATCGGCGCCATCCCAAACCGCGGTGTGACCCGAACGAGCGCTTGGCCGCGGCTGCTCCGGGAGCGGCTTGCTCCAGATGTTCGCCGCTGGATGGTAGCTCCACAGGTCGTTCGCCTGGCCGACGCCGAAGCCGCTGACGATCAACAGCCGCTGCGCCGATGAATCCCAGACGGACCTGTGTGCACCCCGAGCCTGTGGACCATCACCCGCGGGCGTGCGGCGCGTCCAG
>JAERMM010000438.1 GCA_016844585.1 Chloroflexota bacterium
CCGACGGGCTCCTAGGCCGGGGGGGCTGGCCATGTCAGCCGAGCCAGAAACTTTCGGCGGAGCCGGGTGTTATTCTGCTACATTAGATAAAATGGTGCATTGGGGTCCTGCTGTCGATTACCTCCGAGGTAATCGCGGATTGAATACTGCCCTGCGTCCACACGTCTGAGGAGCGAGTCATGCTCATTCGCGGCAGGGACAGCGCGAACGAGCGCCGAGCAAGGGGCTCGGGCGTCCTGGGAACACCTCACAAAGGAGGCAACCGCATCATGACAAGAATACGTAAATCGTTGGTCTCCGTTGCAGGACTGGTGAGCACCTTCCTGGTGCTCGGCGGTCTCGGCCTGACTGGCTCTGCGCTGGCGCAGCAGCCGCCGAAGCAGCAGCCGACGCAGACCGAGCTCAAGGCGAAGGCCAAGGCGGCTGCGGTGAAGGCCCAAATCAAGTGGGCGTCCCTGTCTCCCGACCAGCAGGAGCAAGTGAAGACGACCTGGAAGGCGGATGTCGCGAAGGCCCAGGCGAAGTGGGACGCGATGACTCCGGAACAGCAGCAGCAGTACATCGCGAAGGCAAAGGCCGGAAGTAAGAAGGTAGCGGAGGTGTGGCAGTCACTGCCCCAGTAGTGAAACGGAGCGACTAGCTCTGGCGAGACCGGGAGTGGCTCCCGGGCAGGGGGTCGGCTCCCGGTCTCGCCCGTAGAGCGCAGCGCGACGGCGAACCATCGGCACAGTGTTCGGGGTCACGCACGGAGCGGTGCGGCGACGTCAGACGGCCTGGAGGCGATGCGTGAGCGCCGGGTCGACCGCGCAGGCGCTGTGCACGATGCGGCCGTCGTCGATGAGGTAGGCCCGGTGGGCGATGCTGAGCGCCAAGGTCGAGTTCTGTTCGACCAGCAGGATGGCGATGCCCTCGTCGCGAATCTCCTCGATCACCGCCATGAGGTCGTCTGTCCGACCCCCGCGTAGCGGATCGTCGTCCAAAGGTACGTGCGCGCCGTCACCGAGCAGCACGAGCGGCTGTAGCGCCCGGAGACCGCGCTGCACGAGCACGTGACCCGCTGGCGTTTGTGCCCGGTGGTCGACGCGATCCAGGCGCTGCTCGGCGTCGACGTCACGAGCGCCATCATCGTGATCGCCGAACTGGGCGACCTCACCCGGTCCGACACCCCGCGCCAGCTGATGCGCTACCTCCGCCTCACCCCCTCGGCGTCCTAGTCGGGGGCCCGGCGACGGCACGGCGGCATCACCAAGGCCGGCACCCCGCACGCCCGGCGCGCGCTCTGCGAAGGGGCCCGGACCTATCAGTACCCGGCGAGGGTCAGCCGGCATCTCCAGCTCCGGCTGGAGACGCTGCCCGCTGAGATCCACGCCATCGGCTGGACAGCGCAGGTGCGACTGTTCAAGTGGTATCGCCAGTTGATCGTCCGGGGCAAGCACGCCAACCAGGTCGTCGTGGCCCTTGCCCGAGAGATGGCGGCCTTCGCCTGGGCCATCGCCCGTACGGTCCCACCAGCGTCCTAACCGACAGGGCATCGACCAGACCTGAGAGCAGGCATGGCGAACACGATCTCGAGCCATCGGCGGAGACGCGGCCCCCCGGTATCGGCGCAATCTTCGACAGCGTTACGAGGCCACGATCCTCGCCCATAGGGCGAAGCAGGCGCCGAGACGGACACACGTACCGCAGTACCCGACCAGCGGGTGGTGGCGCGAGCACCCACCCACGCCCCGCGCGCTTGAAGCGAGCGACGGGCTTACGGAATGTGGACGAGAATGCTCACGCTGGAGAAATCGACGAAGACGGGCTCGCACTTGACCACGGGGGCGGTGGCGCCGTGTCTGATCGTTACGACGACCTGCCCGTCATTGAGCAGACTGGTGAGGGTGCTAACCAGGGGAATGATGACCAGCCCCGTGCCCAACGCTCCGGTGTCGGGGATGGAAGCGGCTGGTATCCCGTCGGCAGTGATGGTGGTGGTGTAGCTCACCTTCTGGATTCCTCCGACGTTCAGCACCACGGCGCCGCCGAAGATGGTCGCCCCGACGGGAATATCAAGGGTGTGGGTAAAGTAGAACGTATTGCCCACGCTACAGTCGATCGACAGATCGGTGTAAGGGGGATCCGAGACATCGGCGATGGGAAGGTCCGGCAGGGTACCACACGGACTCAGGGGAATCGCCCCCGGGCCGGCCGGAGCCCCATAGCCGAAACAGTCGAAGTCGCCGATGGTGCTGGTGATCACCTGGAATCCCCCAACCGAGGCGCCCTCGTGCGCATCGGAGAGGGACGGGCCGGCGAGAATAGCGACGCCGAGCCAGAGATGCAACAATGCAAGGCCGATCTTCGTGGTCATAAAGCTCTCCTTGTACGCCGGGTTAAACCGGCGAGGTGTTGCGAATGAAAGAGCCGTACGGTGAAGGGCCAACGACCCGCACGGGCCCCGAGTCATGCGCGGACGCTCTCAAGGGTGGACGTGAAGTGTTGACAGGGGAACGAGCAGGCCGGGTATGCAGCCGCGAAAGACCCTTGCTCCGGAGCGCCCACGCTGTATAAAGAAGCGGAAGACTACAGCCGGCGCGTCGATCTCGCCAGACGCGACGGAGTTCCGCGCGGTCAGAGGCCCCGAGCATGCCCGGACACACCTCGCGCGAGAACCGGGAGAGCCCGTGGTCGCCCTCGGTGGATGGCACCGGGGGCCGCATCGGGAAGTCTACGGACGCACGCCGATGATGGACGGCCAGGGGCAGTCGGACAGGCCCGGAGTAC
>JAERMM010000439.1 GCA_016844585.1 Chloroflexota bacterium
GAATCGTTCCGCGCCGGTAAGAATCCCGGGGCTAACCGGTGTGGCGGCGTTGGCCGCGGGAGAGAACTACAGCCTCGCCCTCAAGTCCGATGGCAGTGTCTGGGGGTGGGGAACGAATAGCGGCCAACTCGGCGATGGGACGACGATAAGACGTTCCACGCCAGTGCGGGTGCTAGGTCTCGCCGGTGTGGTGGCGGTGGCCGCGGGCTCTTGGCACGCCCTCGCCCTCAAATCCGACGGCAGCCTCTGGGCGTGGGGTGGAAATAGTCATCATGAACTCGGCGATGGTACAAGGACCGATCGTTCATCGCCAGTGCAACTGCCGGGGCTGATCGGCGCGGTGTCGGTGGCGGCGGGAGGTCACCACAGCCTCACCCTCAAGTCCGACGGCAGCGTCTGGGCGTGGGGGGCAAACGCTTTTGGTCAACTCGGCGATGGCACGACGACCGATCATGCGTTGGCGGTACAGGTACCAGGACTCACGGATGTGGTGACCATCGCAGTGGGATATTTCAACAGCCTCGCCCTTAAGTCCGATGGCAGCCTTTGGGCATGGGGAGCCAACTCTTTTGGCCTGGTATCACCGACATCGTCGCGCTGGCTCCCGCATACGGTCATACGCTCGCACTCACATCCGATGGGAGCGTCTGGTCATGGGGGAGCAACGTATCTGGCCAGCTCGGCGATGGGACGACGACAAATCGTTCTTCGCCCGTGAGGGTGCCAGGTCTCACTGGCGTGGTGGCGGTCGCAGCGGGCGAATATCACAGCCTGGCCGTCAAGTCCGACGGTAGCGTCTGGGCATGGGGTGATAACTATTACGGTCAACTCGGGGACGGTACGACGACGAATCGTTCCGCGCCGACGAGTGTGCCGGGACTCACTGGCGTAGTGGCGATGGCTGCGGGGTATGGCCACACCATCGCTCTCAGATCCGACGGCAGCGTCTGGGCGTGGGGTGACAATTCATTCGGCCACCTGGGCGATGGGACGACGACAAGTCGTTCCTCGCCGGTGCGGGTACCGGATCTTACCGGTGTCACATATGTCGCCGTGGGTGACACTTATACAATGGCAATCAAGGCTGACGGCACGATTCTGTCCTGGGGTGATAGCACATACGGTCAACTGGGCGACGGCACTTTTGCAAATCGGAGCGTGCCCGGCTATATCGTCAATGAGTCCGTCACCGGGATCCTTGATTTGAATGCCGCCGCGCCCAACAACGTTCCCGCCAGTGCGATTCCGAAAGTCATCATGGCGGCCCGTAAGACCGGTGCGCTTGTCAGTCTTACCCTGGGAGCAAACATGTACTTCGGTTCCATCGATCTGGGTGCCCTTGCGGCGGGATCGTTCTCTGCGAGTAGCACGTTCAAGGTGTATGTTGCGGCGATCGCTCCAAACGGAGGCATCTATCTGCTCGACACGAACCGCAACTTGTCCCTTTACAACGGAGGCCCCTTGCGCGAGTACGTGAATAACGTGACGCTTGGTCCAACGTTACATTATTTTGTTTCGATTCTCGATGGGATGAATCTCTCCGAGCTGATAGGGGCAAGGATCCTCGTTGGCTACGGTACTGATGATCAGGAGATGCTCGCGGCACAGCGTTACCGGGAAATTTACGTGGCGCAGCCGGACCCGCGGCAATAGGGTTGGCGCTGGCCGGATTGGTGAACGGCCGGTTGCGGGAAGATCGACCGTCCGTTGGCCGAACTCGGTCTCCCGCCACCGGATCAAAGCGGCCGTTGGTTCCGAACCCGCCAACAAAGGCGTATGTTCAACACCCAGGAGTGCCCAGATTGGCCCTGGTCGGGGAGGCGATCCGGGCTCGAACTTCGCGAGGATCTAACGGCAGCGGCGGCAATGGCCGTGCGGTTCTTGTCTTGCTGGCCGATTACAATCCTGCACTTTCAGTTTGTTAGAATGGTTCCTGACATTGACATCCGACCAACAATTGTATCTGCAATGATACAAATGCAGGTCAGCGCTGCACTCTCGCGCCGCCGCGATGGCGGCCGCCTGGCGCAAGGCGGCCGATCCTGCCGCGCCCCGGAACTCGCCGCAGCCGCGAAGCAACACAACTCGTCACCGGCGACTTCGGTCCACTTGCGCTCGTCGTCTTAGACCAACCCATCCATCAGCATCACGTCAACCGGATCACCGGCCTTGACGCTGCCCTGTTCGTGATGCAGCACGACAAAGCAGTTGGCCTCCGACATGGAGCGCAGTATGCCCGAGCCCTGCGGCGCTGATATTCCGTGCGGCCGGGTTTCTTCCGCAACGCCGTCTGCGATTTCACGCGCAGCAGCGGCAGATCGGTGTCGCTGCGGCCCATCATGAAAAGCAGCGCGCCGCGCACGAAATGGTAGAAGGTGACCATCACCGCGACCGGGTTGCCCGGCAGGCCGAACAGGTAGGCTGACTTGCCATCCGTTTGAATACGGCCGAACGCCATGGGACGCCCCGGGCGCATGGCGATCTTCCAGAACACCACCTCGCCCAGCTTCGCCATCATCTGCTTGGTGAAATCGGCCTCGCCTACCGATACGCCGCCGGAAGTGACCACCGCGTCGGCGCTTGCCGCGGCCTTGCGGAACGCCGCTTCGAGCAGCGCCGGATCGTCGCGCACCACGCCCATGTCGATGACCTCGCAGCCCAGCCGCGTGAGCATGCCGTAGAGCGTATAGCGGTTGCTGTCGTAGACTTCGCCCGGGCCCAGTTTCTCGGTGATCGAGCGCAGCTCGTCCCCGGTGGAGAAAAACGCCACCTTCAGCCGCCGGCGCACGCTGACTTCACCGATGCCCAGCGACGCGATGAGCCCCAGCTCCGACGGGCGGATCACCGCTCCTGCCCTCAGGGCCGGCTTCCCTTGCTGCAGGTCCTCGCCGGCGAAACGCCTGTTTTCTCCCGCGGCGATCCCCGGCGGTACGATCACCCGATTGCCCTCCACCTTTACCGCTTCCTGGATCACCACCGTGTCAGTGCCGCGCGGCATGACGGCGCCTGTCATGATCCTCACGCACTGGCCCGGAGCCACCTCGTCCTTGAATTCCTTGCCCGCGAGCGCGACGCCGATTTCGTTCAGCGCGGTCTGCTTACCGGGTGGAAGATCCTGCGAGCGCACCGCGTATCCATCCATGGCGGAATTGTCGTGCGCCGGAACGTTGATCGGGGAGACGATGTCCGCAGCGAGCACGCGCCCTAGCGCCTCCCTGACGGGCAGCGTTTCCGAGCCGGTGATCGGCGCGACAAACGAGCGGATGAATTCGTTGGCGCGCGCCACGGGCAGCGCATCCGGATCGTAATCGCTCATGCAACTGATGATGTCGCTTAGTGTGGTCGTAGGGGTG
>JAERMM010000440.1 GCA_016844585.1 Chloroflexota bacterium
TCCGCGAGGGTGTCGTCGGATTCAAGGGTGACGCGAAGGGCGAAACCTCCAATCCGATGTGGAACGTCGCTGACTGGGACATCGTGTGAGGGAATCGGGGCGGAGGAGACACCGCTTCCGGGATCCTGATCCCTGCCGTCTTGGCCCCGGGGCAACTTTCGGGCCGAGATATACCCGCATGTGTCTGGCATTGCGCCGCGTTTAGCGACATGTATGGGTACCCCCGGGGAGAATCGAACTCCCGCACACGGTTTAGGAAACCGATGCTCTATCCGCTGAGCTACGGGGGCGGGATTGGCTCCAGAAACCCAAGGCCCCGCAACAGTTGCACTTGGGCGCGCTTGCCCCTCTAGTTTAACTGGCCGACGAGTTTCAGCCGATGAAGCGCTCGTCGTATGGCATGGTGGGCCCAAGGAGCTCCGGGGGCCCATCGCGGACGATGATGTCGTCTTCCAGTTTGACTGCGAGCGGGCTGCCTTTCTGGCCGAAGTAGCACTCGACCGATAGCACCTGGTTCGGCTCCAGCACAACGTCCTTACGCGGCTTTCTTGGGTCGAGGCGGGGCTCACCGGACGCGCCTGGCCCGATGGCGTGAGCGAGATTGAGGTCCCAGAGCGCCTCCCGGTACTCGTCCGGGATCCTGGGGGCGCGTTCGCAGATCTCGGCGATCGACAGCCCGGCCTCGATCACCGAAGTCATCGCCTTGATGTAGTCGTAGGCACGACGGTAGAGGTCACGCTGTTCAGGGGTAGGGTGGTCGCCTACAAAGTAGGTCCGCGTGGCGTCGCCGTGCAGGCCGGCATAGCTGCGTCCGTGCAGGTCGATGCCCACGAACTCGCCGTCTGCGATTGCGCGCTGAGACGGCCAGCGGCGCCATGGGTTCATGTCCTCGCCAGCACAAACGTTGATCTGCAGCAATCCTTCGCCGCCAGTGTCGTACCACGCGGCCGTCACCGTTGCGGAAAGCTGATTCTCGGTAACACCAGGGTGGATTGACTCGCGGGACACCTGCATCGTGCGCGCGTATTGCTCCCCGATATGGCGGTAGATAGTCAGCTCGTCCTCAGTCTTCACGGTCCACGCTGACTCGATGATTGGGACGGCGTTCGAGATTCGGACGCCACCGTTCACCAGCGAGAGAAAATCGTCGGTATCCAGTCCGGTCACGGCAACCGAACGTTGGGGTATTCGAGGCGAACGTAGCCGATGTCCCGCGGTCGCACAATCGCGAGCGGCGTTCCTTCGGCGGGCAGATATACCTTGACTCCGGGGATCTGCACGTTGAGTACGTATCGGCATTTGGACCCATCGGCGAGCAGCAGCGCTCCTACGTTTCGCTGCCGCATCTGCGCCTGTACGCGCGCCAATCGGTCGCGCCGCAGGCGCTCATCGTCCCACGTAGGCCCGTTATCTGCCGTCATTTCCGACCTCGCTCATCAGACAAAGGTAGTTGCCGTCGCAATCACGGAATCCAGCCATCCACAGATCGTAGGAAGGCATTTTCGCTACGAGATGGGGCTCGGCAACGAAGGTCACGCCTCGGTCGCCGAATGTTCGCCGTGCGGCCTGAATGTCCGGGACGGTGAAGTAGATCAGGGAGCTGGGGTGGTCGAACTCCGGAGCCTCGGGCAAAGCGAGCATCAAGCGCACCCCATCACAGTCGAAAAAAGCCATGCCGGGCACGGTAAAGAGGTGTCTCATGCCCAGGCGGTCGCGGTAAAACGCTTCTGCCTCAACCAGGTCGTGCACGGTTACGGCGATCTGGCCGATGCGGGAAAGGCCGAGGCTTTCGGTTGCAGCCACGCTCACGTACCTCGCTTCGAGATTGTCGCCGTCTGTGCCTCAACGGATTGCGGTCGCCCCGTGCCAATCTAAACCAGAGGGCCACACAGCCATGCCGTGTGACCCTCTGGTTTCGGAAGCTTCGCGGGCTAGATGGCGATCAGTTGAACGCCAACGTCGGTGGAGATCCACACCGCCATGTCATCCGGGTCACCTTCCCTCCAGGCCAGGACCCAGTTGCCCTCCCACAGGAGGACCAGGTACCACTCGCCGGGCGTGGTCCACCAGGCCTCCTCCATCGAGGGGGCCGAGTAGGTCGGTACCGAATCGAAAGCGAGGAGCCAGAGCACCGATGGCTCCGCCGCCGTTTCGATAGGCGGTGCTAGGTCGGGCGGCGGTGGCACTGGTGTCGCTTCTGGCCCGGCAGGGGTCAGCGGAGCCGATGTTGGAACTGGAGTGACGGGCTGAGATATACCGGTGCCCCCGGAGCCCCCGGTACCCAACGGATCTGGCTGACCAGGTTGTTCGCCTGGGCCTGTTGGCGGGCTGCCGGCGCCGGTGCCCGTGCCGGTTCCCGTGCCACTACCAGTGCCGGACCCGGTTACCGACGTAGCCTCGGGCGTCGGCGTCCTCGTCTGCAAACCTGTGACGGAGTAGCTCGCCGATTGCTGATAACCACCGCTCGTGGCGCCGAACCTGGTGCCAGCGGCAACCACGTTGTACGAGCCGGTCGGGTCCGCGAGGCCGACACTGAACGTCGCTGTCACGACGCATGCCGGGGTGGCCGTCTGCGTCTGCTGGGGCACCTGCGCCGGACCGCTGACCGAGATGGCCACCTGGCTCCCGGGAGCGAACCCAGAAGCAGTGAAGACGGTCTGGCTGCCCTGCGACGCGTTCTGGGGGTTGATCGCGGCAGCGGTGGGATTGGTGCACGTCGCGGCCGCAACCGGTGTTGCGGTGACATTCGGGGTCGCCGTTGGAGGAGGCGTGACGTTGAAGGTCCCGCTGACGGCGCAACCGCCGAGGTTCGTGCTCACCCGGATAGTA
>JAERMM010000210.1 GCA_016844585.1 Chloroflexota bacterium
AGAGCGTTCGGGCGGCCCAGCGGTTGGCTCTCTACTGCCTGTTGGCACTGGTGTCCGCAGCGTGCACGTACCCCGGTGGCGGACCGAGCGCCCCGATGGATCGGGGCGATGCTGCGCAACAGGCGGCTCAGCCGAAAAAGAAAGTCCTCACCATGGCCCTCGCGACCATCCTCGACGGCTTCTCTATCGCCGCCAGCGCCACCCTGGCCGGTGGGGGCGTCTCCTACGCGGAGATGCACTCGCAAGCCTTATTCACCAGCGACAAGACCACGGGCCGGCCCATCCCCCGTCTATTGTCTGAACATCCGACCCTCGACAACGGCGGTCTTCGGCTCGCCGACGACGGCAAGATGGTGGCCACCTATAAGCTGCGCAGTGACGCGAAGTGGGCCGATGGACAACCGCTCACCAGTCGCGACCTCCTGTTCACGTATCGCGTGGTGCAGGAGCCCTCGATGCCGATCATCGATCGCGGCCCGGCCAACCTGATGGAGAGCGCCGAAGCGCCCGACCCTCGCACCTTCGTCGTCAATTGGAAGCAGCCGTATTATCTGGCCGACGCTCTGGGCCTGCAGTCGTTCTGGCCGTTGCCCGCCCACATCCTCGAGAAGGACTACATCACCCAGGTCGAAGAGCAGAAGGACGTGCAGGGCTTCCTTGCCAGGCCCTACTGGACCAGTGAGTACTTCCACGTTGGTCCCTTCAAGCTCGTCGAATTCAACCAAGGGGTCGAGGCCACCTTCGACGCCGTCGACACCTACTTCCTGGGTCGACCGAAGGTCGATCGCATCGTCGTGAAGCAGTTCGGCGACCAGGGGACCGTGTACGCCAACGTCCTGGCTGGAGCGGTGGACCTCGGGGTCGACAACGTGCTCCGCCTGGAGAACGCGGTCGAGCTGAAGGCGCGCTGGGCCCGCGACGGGGGCGGCAGCATCTACTTCGCCATAGGGTCGACGTGGTTCATCGGCTTCCAGTTCGAGCGAAGCACCCCGGACCACCAGACCGCCGTTCTGGACAAGCGAATCCGCCAGGGCCTCTATCAGGCCATCGACCGCGAGGCGTATTCGGAGGCGATGTCCGCCGGCATCCCCGACCGAGCCGCCTATGCCCTGCTCTCGCCGGCCGACCCGCTCTACCCCTACGTCAAGGATGGCTGGAAGCAGCGCTACCCGTACGACCTTGGCCGCTCCGCGGCCACGTTCGAGGAAGCTGGCTGGCGGCGCGGCGCCGACGACATGCTGGCCAACGCACGAGGCGAGCGCCTTCGCCTCGACCTGCGGACGCCGGTGGACGAGACAGCGCCGATCGTCGCCGATATGTGGAAGAAGGTGGGCGTCGAGTCGAATATCGAGGTCATACCCCGTACCCTCATTCGCGATCGACAGTACCGGCAGGCGTTTCGGGGGGCCGAGATCACGGCGCGGGGCAGCGAGGACGTGATCCTGACCCGCCTCGATTGCAGTGCCTCCCCCACCCCGCAGAACCGTTTCTCGGGCAACAATCGGGGTCACTGGTGCAACGCGGAGTTCGATCGGCTGGCGGCCGCCTATCGCACGGGCCTGCGGGAGCCAGACCGCGGTCAGGCTATGCGGCAGATTCAGGAGGTCGTGCTGGACGACCTCCCCATCGTCTTACTGAACTACCCCGTGGCCAGTGTGTTCGCGCGCAAGGCTACCACCGCCTTCGCCGACGACTTCTCCGGTGGCGCCGAGGGTGGCAGGGCCTACGGCTCCTTCACCCGCAACGCTCACGAATGGGATCTCGTGCCCTGAGATCGCGCAGGCAGGTCATGAATGCACACAACATACCCGGGTACTTACTCAGGCGGTGGCCCTATTTGCCGACTGGCCGATAGCTGTTTGAGTCTGCGCGGTCATGAGACCTTCGGCCGCTGGTCCAGCCATTTGCGGAATGACGCCTGACTCTCGGCAGAGGATCTGCCGGCCAACAGCCCCTCGACGCTGATGTCCTCGTCGAGATCATCCCAATGGATGCCCAGGCCTCTGCCGATTAAGCGCCATCGGGCACGCTCTTCAACACCGGCGTGCACAAGCCGCGGAAACCAGGACAGGGGTACGGACAGGGTTCGGCCGTCACTCAGCTCTACGGTCAGCGTGTCCTCAGTGACCAAAACGCTCTCCGCGCCCGGAACCTCAATCTCAATCTTGGAAGTACTCATTCCACGCCCTCACCAACGCCACCTGGTGGTCGTCGACCAACTGTTCGATCCTCCGAAGCTCAGCCCCGCGAAACCCAACGTTCCTTTGCATGCGGACTGGCTCCAGCCAGAACTTGGTAACACAGTCGTCGCGCTCAATATGGACGTGACGTGGCTCGTCCTGATCAGAAGCATAAAAGAAGAGTCGGTACGGGCCAGCTTTCAGAACTGTAGGCAACGCTCGATCGTTCCCTTCTCAACCGGCAGCCCACTGAGACCCGAGCGGTCAAGACCATGCGAGATGATACCCCCAGGGCTCCCCTCACTTCCTCAGCACGACGATCTTTAGGCGCAAGATTTCCCTCCCTTGCCCCCGCGATCAAGCTGACTATTTGCCCCTCGGCGCTCGGACCCCACGATCCGCGGTCACAAACCACACCCATGCAGCAAGCTGCAGCATGATCGCGCCCCACAGCATCCAGCCGTGGGCGGCGGCGCGTGGCAAGGCCCAGGAGGTCTCGAGCCAGGCCAGGCCGTAACCAATCCCGGCCTGCAAGACGAAGGCGGCGACAAACACCACGAGATTGATAGCGGTGTTGACTCGGCCAGCCAGCCCGGGTGGGAAGGCGCGAGTCAGGATCACGTAGGTGACGAGGGTGCCGACGCCCCAGAGAGGTCGGCAACGATTAGATCGGCTTGGCGGATCCAATCACGGATGGCGTCGCCGACGCTGGACCCGATGCGCAACTGATCCGGGCGGACCAACTCGATCTCCGTGCCAAGGATGGTCGCCGCCTTCCGGACCGCGTCCGCGACGGCCTCCAACACGAGCTCAAAGCTGGCCCCATACCGACCCGCTACGACAACTCGTTTCTTTGTCATGCCTCCTTCTCCGCATGCCCAAGCTGCCGATGCCTAACGAGCCGCCGTTCAGCCGACGGCCGGTCGGTCTGCAACGGCTGGTTAGGGAGCCTCCTCCCAAGAACACTATGTATGCTCATTGGAGTAGATTCTTACGTTCGCGATCAGAAGGTGACCAGCGCCTGTCTCTACGCAACCCTCGTTGAGCCGCGGGGCGAAGATAGAGTAGAAGGCGGTAGGGGTATCTCGGAAGTCGAACGGGATAGTCCCCGAGTGCCATTGGCCGTCACCGAGGTGGGCCCCCGGGATCGGGAATCGCACGCGGTGATGCGACGTGGCATTGGACGGGTGATCTTCGACGTCAGCGCCGACTTCGATGAGGCCAGAGCGCCCAACGCCAGTGTCCTGCATCGGAATCATGCAAAAGTAGGCGCTCGTCTGTGAGGAAGAGAGCGGGACCTGGTACTCAAACTCAGCCCGCCCGAATAGCGTTCGCACCGAGATGTTGACACCGACCGGGAGTCCGGCGAACGATCTTAGTTCGAACAGGGGCGATTGGGCTTCCGAGCGAAGTACGCGCCGCGCTATGTCGGCTGGACTGCCGTAGATGCTTACCGCTCGCGACCCCGGATCCATGCTATTCGAATCGAAGAGCAACCGTTCTGAAACCACTGGTCCGCTGTCTACACTCTCAGGCAGTCGCAACCGTAAGTCGTTCTCGCACCACTCGGCGATTCTCTCGTTCACCGTCGTCTCGATATCGTACGTGTCGAAATTCTTGTATATCTTCCCACAGATATCAGTGGGGAGTTGGGGCATGCGCCTGTCCTTGAGGAGAAGGCATCGTCGCTCAAGGGCGTACATGAAGCCCAACTCCATCGAGATATTCGGATTGTATTCTCGCTCGTCGATCTCCTCGAAGGCAGCTAGCCCGAACTGGCAGTTGGTCATGTAATGGACGATATTCGCCCACACGTCGTCCCGAATGGCCCGGTCTTTCGCCAGACGGGCATGCAGCCCGTACCTTGCGAGGGCTTGTCGAATGGTCGACTCAAGTGTCCCATACTTCGCGTCGTCGCGGTATCGCATCATCACGAAGACGTTTGACGCGAATGTCGCCGCCAGTTCCGAAACGCTCAACTCTTTCTCCGGCATGTGACAGATCCTCACGTCCTAATGTTGTTTAACTTGATCCGAACAACTCCACCCAATGTATTTGCCGACTGGCCGATAGCTGTCTGAGTCTGCGCGAGCACCAGACCTTCGGCCCGGATGCTCGTCGCTCGTCACGGGCCCGACGTTCTTTGAACCAAATCTAAAGACCACAAACACGTTGATGGTCTTTAGATTTGGTCTTTAGCAGCCACGAGCATCCAGCGTGCCCATCGCCGCTGTCCAGCCAGCGTCACGCGACCTTCCTCTCGCATTTCGTTGAGCAAGCGCTGGATCGCGCGTAGCGACAAAGAAGGTAACACTTGAAGCAGTTCCGAGATGGGGGCCCCTTCGTAGCCACGGTTCTGTAGGTGCTGCTCCAGCAGGGCCTTGTTGGTTTCATGGTCGAGCTGCCGGGTATGACGATCCACGATCATGGTGGCGTTTGCACCAGTAGTAACGAACGTACCGCGGGCTGCTTGAAGGATGTACCGCGTGCGTCGTCCACGACCAATAGACTCGATCGCTCCAGCCTCAATCAGACCCGGCAGCCGACCTCGGACTTGGTCTAACATTGGTCGGTCGCGCCGTATGCAATCCAGAGCAAGAAAGTCAAGGGTCGAAAAGGTCTGCAGCCGAGCAGCCCCTAATCGTTCCATGAAGCGTACGAATTCGGGATTCTCAACCGCTCCCTCAAGCGTTAGGCGAACCTCATGCTCAGAAGTCCCCGTAAAGCTCGGTAGCGACTTGCCTTGACGAATCGCCTGCTCAACCATCAAGTTCATGCCTTGACCTGATCGCTCAATCAGCCCGCATCGATCGAGGGACTCGGCGAGTCGGCGATTCCGCGGGTTCTGGGCATCCAGGATATTTTCCGGCGTAATGCCTGGCGGAAAGCCACCGGGACTAATTATTTCCAAT
>JAERMM010000211.1 GCA_016844585.1 Chloroflexota bacterium
GGGGCCACGTGCGTTGTTGGAGTGCGGAACCCGCTCGTGGTCCAGTGGCTCACAAGCAAGTGCACGACGTTGGTGGGTCGCACGATGGAGTCGTTGCTGGGAACACCGGTAGGGGTGCAATTCATCGTGGGGGGCGCTGAGCCTGCGCCCGATCCCATCCCCACGCTGTCCATGTCGAGGCCGGAGGGGCGGCGAGCATCGCGGCCGTCGCGAAGGGGCGCCCGATCAGCGACGGACGAGGTGACCCGGCCAGCCATCAGTGCGCGATACGTTTTCGAGAACTTCGTCGTCGGGAAGAACAATGAGCTGGCTCACGCGGCCGCGGTGGCGGTGGCGGGTCGTCCAGGAACGGTGCACAACCCGCTGTTTATCTTCGGCGGCGTGGGGCTGGGGAAGACCCACCTGCTGCACGCGATCGGTCACGCGGGATTAAGCAGCGGGCTCGAGGTCGTGTACGTCTCGTCGGAGACGTTCACCAACAATTTCATCGAGTCGATCAGCCGTGGCCGCATGGAAGAGTTCCGCGCCAGATATCGACGATCGCACATTCTGCTTATCGACGACATCCAGTTCATCGCGGGGAAAGAGCAGACGCAAGAGGAGTTCTTCCACACGTTCAACGCGGTTCACGAGGCCAACGGCCAGATCGTGATCACCAGCGACCGGCACCCGAGGGCGATCACGACGCTGGAAGATCGGCTTCGGTCCCGGTTCGTGTGGGGGCTGATGGTCGACATCCAACCACCGGACCTGGAGACGAGGGCCGCGATCCTGCTCGCGAAGGTGGCCGAAGCTTGCAGAAACGGCAACCTTGTTGACGTGCCGTCGGAGGTGCTCGAGTTCATTGCCGCGAAGGTACCGAGCAACGTCCGGGAGCTGGAGGGAACGCTCAACCGGGTGCTTGCGTATGCGGAGCTGGTGCACGCGCCCGTGACGCTCGAGCTTGCAGCTACCGCGCTGGACGAAGTGCTGGCTCCAAGGGGCCAGCGTTCGGTCGCTCCTGAGTCGGTTGTGAAGGCGGTCTGTCGGGCAATGGGCGTGACGCGACAAGACCTGGAGAGCAAGAAGCGCGACCGCCGCGTCGTTGTGCCGCGCCAGATCGCGATGTATTTGCTCCGTCAAGAGACCGAGCTGTCGCTCTCAGAAGTAGGAGCCCTCTTTGGGGGCCGCGATCACTCGACCGTGCTGCATAGCTATGAGAAGGTTTCCCAAGATGTAGAGCGGAATGATCGGGTGCGCAACACGGTGCGCGCTATCCGAGAGCTGCTGGCCCATAGCGCCTAAGCGATGCCATCTGAGTCCTTCGGAAGCAGATGACCGTGGCCGACCCACCGCAGGAGATGTTCGACCTGTGCGACGAACGTGGCCGCCTGATTGGGCGGACGAAGGCTCGGTTCGAGGTGCACCGCGACGGCGATTGGCATCGAGCCTTCCACTGCTGGGTGGTGACGTCGGCAGGTTTAGGACAGGCGCGGGGGGCGGACCCTGGCGGTGAAGCCTGCGTGGTGCTTCAACGCCGCTCTTTGCACAAAGCTACCTGGCAGGGGCTGTGGGACGTCAGCGTTGGTGGCCACTACACGGCGGGAGAGGGCGTTGATGGAGGACTGCGCGAGATCGGCGAGGAGCTGGGGCTGACGGCGTCCAGTGAGGAGCTGGTGCGCGTTGCCCGGCGGCGTGAGGAGGTTTTTTATCCGAACGGGCTGATCGAGCGTGAAATCCAGGACGTGTACTTCCTGCGACGAAACGTCCGATTGGCGGAGTTGCGTCCTGAGCCGGAGGAGGTCATGGAGGTAGCGGTGGTTCCCGCGCGTGCGTTGGCGCGACTGGCTGCCGGAAGGCTATCTGAGCTGTCGGCCCCGGGCGGTCGGGTGGGTCGAGACGGCGTGGTCGAGCCGGTCGAAGTGGTTATAGCGAGCGCTGGGCTGGTGCCCCGGGGCGGCAACTACTATCGAAAGGTGGCCCGGTTTGCGGAGGGCCTGATGCGAGGGACGGCAGCGGTGAGGCGGCGGCGACGCTGGTAGAATGCCCCATCCCTCCAGAGAGGCAGAGATGTCGATAAGTTCGGGTATCCCGATCGATCGGTCGCTCGGCTACGAGTCCGCCGGGGTGGATACGACCCGCGAAGAGGAGGGACTCTCCCGACTCATCCAACACGTGCAGCGCACCTGGCCGCCGGCGGGCAGTCTCGGCGAGGTAAAGCTACCGGTCGGCTACTTTGCGAACGTGGTGGACATCGGCGGGATCGGCATCGCGATCACGACTGACGGCGTTGGGACGAAGGTGCTGATTGCGCAAATGCTGCATCGGTACGACACGATTGGGATCGACTGCGTCGCGATGAACGTGAACGACCTTCTGTGCGTTGGCGCCACTCCGGTGACGATGGTCGACTATCTGGCGGTGCAGAAGGCCGAGCCCGACATGCTGGAGCAGATCGCGGTCGGCCTCTGTGAAGGCGCACGACAGGCCAGAGTGTCGATTCCGGGCGGTGAGATCGCCCAAATGAGCGAGATCATCCGGGGGGTCGCTGGGGGGGCGGTCGACGGATTCGGGTTCGACCTGGCGGGCTCCGCGATCGGGACGGTTCCGCTCGACCGTATCCTCGTGGGCGAACACATCGAGCCTGGCGACGTGGTCATCGGGGTTGAAAGCAACGGTGTCCACAGTAACGGGCTGACGCTGGCCCGGCGCGCGCTGCTCGAGAAGGGGCGCCTCACGCTCGACGCAGAGATAGCGGAGCTGGGCCGTTCACTCGGCGATGAGCTGCTGCGCCCGACGCACATCTACGTCGCGGAAGCCCTCGAGGTGATCAACAGCGGTGTTGATCTCAAGGCGCTGATGCACGTCACGAGCGACGGGCTCCTCAACCTCACCCGAGTGAAGTCGCCGACGGGCTACGTCATCGACTTCCTGCCGCCGCCGCCAGCGGTCTTTCGCCTCATTCAGGAGAAGGGGGAGGAGACCGAAGAGGAGATGTTCCGCGTATTCAACATGGGGATTGGCTTCTGCTTCGTCGTCACCCCTGCCGACGCGGATCGGGTGATCCGCATCGCCGAATCGAACGGGAAGCGCGCCTACTGCATCGGCCACACCACGCGCGACGAATCGCAGCAAGTGTTTGTGAAGCCGTACGGGATCGTCGGTCGAGGAAAGCGCTTCTACAGGGAATAGGCACTCTTGTTCGTCACGGGCGTCGGGCTACTCCAGGGAAATCGCAAAAAAGGGTAGGGTGACAGCAGGACACCTGGGACACCTAGCCTGCAAGCAGGGCATCGTTCACGCAGCAGGCGGCTGTTGAGAGGCTTCCGCGGGCAGTGTTGGTTGAAGATCAAGGCGATAGGCCAGGACGGATGCCCCGAAGTCGTGGGTGGGGACGCGCTGGAATCCGATTCGCTCGTACATGGCCTTGGCCACAGCCATTCGTTCGGTCGTGTGCAACCCGACGGCTGCGGAACCCCGCGCGCGTGCTCGCCGAATGCATTCGTCAATCAGGGCGTGGCCGATCCCGTTCCGTCGCCCGTCAGGAACCACTGCGAGGAGGCGGATTCCTGGGCAGCCCTGGGGCCAGCCCTCACCCGCGTACGCTGAGCCTTCCGGATAGAAGGTGACGGCGCCCAGCAGATGGCCCTCGACTTCGGCCACAATCAGCTCGGCCTCGTTAGTCCGACTCCAGACATCTGCAGACCGCTCGATGTATCGTTCCCAGCGATCGGTCGGCATACCGGACGCGTACTCGGCGTAGGCGGCGCGGATAATCTCTGACGCCGCGCCGAATTCCTCAGGTTGGGCGTCTCGGAGGATGAGTGAAGGTTTCACGCGGGGCGCCTCAAGCTCATTGAAGGACATATTCATTGGACACAGGATCGCACAAGAGGTAGACGCCCGTGAAGAGCTCAGCGCTCGAAAGCTATCTGGCTGGACTTGACGCGGCGGCGGCCCCGGTTGTGGTCGCCCTCGACGAGGCGATCCGGACGGCACACGCGGACTTCGACGTCGCCATCAAGTACCGGATCCTGATGTATGCGCTCGGCGGCGACTGGGGCAGGTGGGTCTGTGCGGTCAACGCGACGAAGAAGGCTGTGTGCCTGCGCTTCCTGTACGGCGTGCTGCTGGACGATCCGCGGGCCGTTCTGCGCGCTGGGAGCTCGGTGCTCAAGACCTGGGACTTCGCCTTTGACGACATCGTCGACCCGGCGGCTGTTGGCGCATACGTCACGGAGGCCGTCGCGCGGTACGCTGACTACAAGGCGAACGAGCGCGAAGTGCTTGCCATGAGCCGGGCGGCCGCCAAGGCGGGCCGAAAAACCGAAGGCGGGCGGCTGACCGAGACATCCGATCCGGGCTACGTTTGAGGCGCCCTCACCTAGTCTCCCCCATTGCGATGGGAGAGGAACAACGCCGAACCCATACGTCAGGGGGACGGATCCTTCGCTGCCGCTCAGGATGACAGTGATCGTTCTCAGTGCTGATCTCTCAGGCCGATTGTTGCCGTGACGCAGGGCTCCTTGCCCAGTGCGATGGTGGTGTGGCCCTTGCCGCTGGTGTCCTCGACCAGTCGAGCGTCTCCCGGACCGAAGATCCTCTTCGAACCGTCTTCAAAGCCGATCTCAAGCTGACCGGACAGGATGATCACAAACTGGCGCTGTGGGGCCGGGTGCCAATCCTGCAGCACGCCTGGCTCGCGGACGCCAAAGCGGATCTGCGTGGTGTCGAGGCCCTCCATCCAGGCCGGAGTCCCGGCCAGGGCTACCCCCTCCCAACGGGCGTGCCCCTCGGCGTCGGTATACATGCGAAACGTTCCCATGAGGGGCGGCGCTAGATCAGGATGCTGGTGAAGGTTGGGGACGCGCCGCGGCCGCTCTCCTGGCCAGCGCGAACAAGCTCCTTGCGTGTCTCGTGGAGGATGGTCTTCATTTCCTCGCGCGGACGGGCGTGATGGCCGAGCAGGACCATGGGTCCGTCGCCGCTGTTGTGCAGCTGATAGAACGAGCCACCCGTGATCAAGCCAGCCATGCCGGGCTTGAGCACTTCCTGGCCGCCATCCGGGAAA
>JAERMM010000033.1 GCA_016844585.1 Chloroflexota bacterium
CGACACCGCTTTGCCCGGTCCGTAATCGACGTTTCCACCCCGCTGGTTACCTGCGCGGACGGTCAGCCCGAACCTGGCGCCAGGCGCCAGGCTCAGATTCGCCAGCTCGTCGCGCGGAATGGCCATCTCGTACGTGTAGACATCGCCGTCGAGCTTGACGGCGTTCCGTGCGCCTGGAACGGGGCCAGTCGTGCGCGGTCCGCGCGGAACCCGTGGGAAATCGTGGATACGTGGCACGCCCGGCGCCAGCAATCGCCACAGCTCGCTGCCACCACCACGGGTCATGTAGAGCGCGTATTCGTAGTCGGTATCGGGCACAGCATGAAAACCGTAGGGCACACGGTCGCTGTCCGACGCCAGGTCGTGCCAGTCGTCGGTCACGTCGAGACCGATCTGCAGTCGGTCTCGTCGGAATGGAATGAACGGCAGATCCGGCACCGTGGGAATCTCCGGTGAGTCTCGGTAGACGTACGGCACCGATGCAAAGCTCTGGCTCGGGTGGGACGCCAGAAACTCCCGGTAGGGCGAGCGCTGATCCGACGTCGCGGAGTGGAAGTACTGATTCTCGTCGCGGCCAGCCATCGGCGGCGAAGGGGGCTGCGGTGCGCTCGCGCGCACGCGCGCAGCCACGTAAAGGAAGCCTTCGTCCCAGGCGAGCTTGAACTCGGCATAGCTGTTGCTCGGAAGCCGATCTCGGAGATCGAGCCAGGGGCGCTGCATCAACGCGGTGATCTCCGCTTGGGGGACACCGCCCAGGATGGTCACGCCCGGAACGCTGGCCCAGTCGTCGAGAGCTCCGTCGATGATCGGGGTCAGGCGGGGAGCAATGGCCGCGTTCATCACCTCCGCATACTCGGCAGAGCCATCGGGTGATGCGAACCGGAAGGAGAATGGATAGGCGTTGCTCGCTGACGACTGGGCCGAGGAGATCTCGAAAGCCACCGTCCGTGTCTCGCCGGCGCCAAGCTCGACCGTGGCCTGGGGGGACACCAGCACGATTCCCTCCGCCGGCGTGACGGTGAGCGTTCCGGTGATCGGACGATTCAGCGCATTGTGCAGCGCCACGTTCAGAGCAGCCTGCGGGGCAGTGACCAACGTCGAGAAGTCCTGAGGCAAGATCTCGACCGGACGCTTGCCCTCGATAGGCCCGGCGCGCAGTCGATCCGCGACGGCCGCCGGTCCCCGGTCCGACTTCACGTACACCGGAAGCGGTGAGAGGGGCAGCGTGACGCTTGCCTGGCCCACGTAGGCGGGATTGCCATTCAGGTCGAAAAACCGGAGCAGTCCATCGGCATTGTCCAGAGTGATCGTGCCGCCGGGGGAAGTGTCGACCTGCAACCACGGACGCTGGCGCGCGTCCAATCCACCGCCGACGGTCATCAACTGCCCGAGGAGCACCACGACGCCCTCCGCGTCGTCGTCTTTGCCGAACTGCAGCGCCCAGGGTAGGTGGGTAAGGAACGCAAAGCGCTCGAAGCGCTTGCCGGTGACGAAATAGTTGAAAGCGGCGCTCGGACTTACGATTGGCGTCGGAACGAAGTACGCGTCCTGGGTGCCGGGCAATTTGTCGAATATAAGTCGTGGATCCCACGGCGCGATGAATCCCTGACCGGTGGCCAGGAATTGGCTCGCGGCCTGCGCGACGAGCGGCTCATTGCTGGCAAGCCAGGTTTCCGTCTCCACCGACGCCTTACCGTGTGCCCGCGCCACCATCGGACCGTACGAGAGCGCCGGCACGACGTAGTGGTCGGTAAACACATCAACGTACTGGTCGAACTCGTTGCTGCCATCCGAATAGAACTTGTCCTCGGTATTCATGATCGAGGAGGCAGCCAGCAGTTTGATATCGGGGCTCACCTTGCGCGCCGAGTCGGCGATGAGCTTTTGGAGTTTGCGGTACTCCAGAGCATCGCGAGCCCAACCCGAGATGCCACCGCCCTCCCAGGGCTCGTTGTAATTTTCGAGGCCCCACAAGGCGCCCCTGCCGTCCTTCCAGTAGCGCTCGCAGAAAGCAGTGATCCAGCGTCCATAGCGCTCGTAAAGGTCCGGGGTCGTGAGCCAGTCACCCGTTCCCGAGTAGCCCCCGGTCGTCGGGCGCCAACCCGCGGCGGGTGTCGGCCCTCGGAAGGGCTGTGCCCAGGTTGGGTGAGTCCCAAGGGTCACCATGATCTTGATACCGGAATCCTCGGCCGCCTGAAAGATGGCGTCGTAGCGCGACCAGTCGTAGCTGCCATCCTCCCGCTCAGACCAGCTCACCTCGGTGCGCCAGCCGCGCACCCCCATACGCGCGTATTGCTGGCCCCGCTGCGCGTAGCGATCGGGCTCGTCTAACATGGCGCCCTCGCCGAGAATCGGCGTGTTCTCGATCGTGCCGTACGGCCTCGGACGCGGCACGCGCGCCACAGTGGCAAGCAGTTGGCGTTTGCCACCGCGGTCAAGGACCAGCGCGTAGGTGCCAAATCGGGCAGGCAGCGGAAGGTCGCGCAGTTCAAGGGCAGTCTCCGCCTCGGACCCGAGGTCTGCTCGAAACTGATGGCGGATGGGCGCACCAGCCAGCTCGATCACCGGCGCGTGGCCACCTCCGTCGGTATATCCCTCCATGCCGTCGAGCCGATGATCGAGGTCCCGCAGCGTGATCTCTTGCATCTCGATCACCATGTCTTCCGCGCCCTCACGCGCCAGGACGAGTCGCACATCCACCGACTCGTCCGGAAAGAAGAGCTGCCCCGGAGCGCTGCTCCCGACGAACCGATTGCTCGCGTCGGGGGCGGCCGCTCGCAGCACGCCAAGCGCCGGCTTGGCCACGACCGGGCTATCAGCCGAGACGGCCGGGGGGTGCAGCTGGAAGCATGCAAGCAGAAGCACGAGCAGGCGGCTGAGGCAGGCCAAAGAGGCGGTCTCCAGCGTTGCGAAGAATGATGCTGTCGGGTGCCGCGGACCGACCTCGACTATAGCAGGCCTCGTCGAGCGCGCTTAAGCTTACGCCCCCAGTCCCGTGCGGTGCCGCCACAAGCCGGGGATCAGCACAGCCACGACTCCGACCGCGAGCAAACAACCGACCCCACCCGCCACCACGGCGAACACGGCGCTGTTGGCAATGGTCGCCAGCAAGCCCGACTCGAACGCGCCGAGCTGGTTGGACGTGCCGATGAACATCTGATTCACGGAGTTCACGCGCCCGCGCAGAGCGTCCGGCGTTCCGAGCTGGATGATATTCTGGCGCATCAGAACGCTTACCTGGTCACATGCGGCCGTCAGCGCATAGAGCGCCAGCGACAGCGGAAAAGACGTCGACAGACCGAACGCTATGGTGAACACCCCGAAAAGCGCCACGGTTATGACCATCGCTCTTCCGGTTCGTTCGATCGGGGGCAGGACCGCTAGCGCGAGCGACATGGCAAATGAGCCAATCGCTCGCGACGACGCGAGCAATCCATAGCCCCACGCGCCGGTGCCGAGAATCTCGTTGGCGTAGATCGGCAGCAGCGCCTCAGCACCCGCCAGGATCACGGCGAGCATGTCGAGCGTCATCGCTCCGAGGATGGCGGGGCGCGTCCAGACGAAAACCATCCCCTCCTTGATCAAGCCCAGGGTGACGACGCCTCGCGGGTTGCTCTCAGGACGGACACGAATCACGGCAACGAACGCCATGCAAGCCAGGGCAACAACCACGTTGAATCCATAGGCGGGAGTAACTCCCACCTGAGCGATCGTAACTCCGGCCGTTGCTGGACCGACCACCCGCGCGAGCTGTGAAATCGTTGTGGTCAGCGCGACCGCGCGCTGGAAGCTTTCACGCGGCACGAGCTGCGGCAGGAGGCTCTCACGCGCTGGCCCCTCGAACGCCGCGAAGACACCGAGGAGAAGTGCGCAGACGTAGAGGGCGGCCAGACTGACGCCGCCCATCGCCGTGATGATTGCCAGGAAAAGACAAGTGCCGAGCGGTGCAACTTGTGAGAGAGCAAGCACGAGCCGACGGTCGCGCGTATCGACGACGGCGCCGGCGAGCAGGCTGATCGCGAAGCCGGGGACGAATCGCATCAGCCCCAGAATCGCTATCGGGAGCGCCGAGCCGGACAGCTCGTACGCTTGCCACGTCATCACGGCCGCCTGAGCAGATTGGATGATCGGCAAGCAGACGCGCGCCCCGGTGTAAAGGTTGAAGTCCCGGTTGCTGATGAGGTCCTTGAGCGGATGATGGCCGCCGGTGGGAACAGCCAGGGGTTGCGAGGGCTCTTGCACGGTGGGGAGATGATACCGGGGCCGGTCCGCCTTCTATACTTCTACTACCCCATCCCGTTTTGTGGGACGTTGACTGATCTGGAGGCATCATGCGTGGTCCGGTCGTTCTATTAGCCGCGGTGGTTCTGGCACAGACTGTTGCGTGCGCGCCAGCGGGTCCGGGCGCGCCATCTGCGCCGGCCGTGGGCGTCGATGCCCCGGCAGTCACACGGACGCTGGTTGCGGCCGTAGGGAACGAGTCGCCCAGCGTCGCGGGCCTCGGCCCGGTTGCAGTGGGTTTCACCATCGCCTTCTCGTATCGGCCGTTCAACGCTTTCCTCGAGCTAGTCGACGCACGTGGAGTCGCGCAGCCCTACCTGGCGGAGGCGCTTCCGCAGCTCAACACCGACAGCTGGCAGGTGCTCCCCGACGGCCGCATGCAGACCCGCTACCGCCTCAAGCCAAACGTGGCCTGGCACGACGGAACCGCGCTCTCGGCAGAGGACTTCGCCTTCGCCTTCCGGGCAGTGACGACGCCAGGACTCGGATTCGTGGCGTCCAATACGCCGCCGATCAATCTGATTGAGGAGGTGAACGCCACGGACGCGCGCACGCTCGTCATCAACTGGCGCAGCCTCTTTCCTGGGGCCGGCGTGCTCTATCAGGGTGGCTCATTGACCGGCCTCCCACCATTCCCGCGCCACATCCTCGAGTCGGGCTACCGCGATGGAAACCCCGAGGCCTTCGCAAGTCATCCATATTGGACAACTGAGTTCGTGGGCCTCGGCCCATACAAGCTGGATCGCTGGGAACGGGGCGCGTTCGTGGAAGGCGTAGCGTTTGACGGCCACGTGCTGGGCCGCCCGAAGATCGACCGTCTGCGCATCGTATTCACCGAGGACGCGAACGTCTCGATGGCCAACATGCGGGCTGGCACGATTCACCTCGCCATCGACAGCGCATTCGACTTCGAGCAGGCGCTGCAGATCAAGCGCGAGTGGGGATCCACGGGTGCGGGCACGATGCTAAAGACCGCCGCGTCGTTCCGCTCGATCGTCTTCCAGTTCCGCCCGGAGTACCTGCATCAGCGAGCGACCCTCGACGCGCGCGTGCGAAAAGCACTTGCCTACTCCGTGAACAAGGAGGACGTCCAGGAGGCGCTTTACGGCGGCGAAGGCACAACCACGGACACCATTTTCGACTCGAGCCTCGATTATTTTCCGGCCATCGATCGCGTCGTGCAGAAGTACCCGTTCGACGCGCGCACGAGTGAGCGCTTGATGGCCGAGGCAGGCTTCGTTCGGGGAGCCGACGGAATCTACGTGGGGCCCGTGGAGGGGCGCCTGGTGCTCGACTACCGATCAGGCGTCGGCGGCGAGGGGGACGCGGAACGTTCGATTCTGGGAAGCGGCTGGCGCCGCGCAGGATTCGACGTCACCGAGACTCCGCAGTCGGCGGCCCAGTCGCGAGACGGCGAGACGAGGGGTACATTCCCCTCGATGTACGGCCAGACCACCGGACTCGAGGAGAGCAACCAGACAGCCAGCTTTAGCACAGCGCAAATCGCCGGTCCGCAAAACCGCTGGAGCGGCCGCAATCGTCAGGGCTGGTCAAACCCCGACTACGACCGCCTGGTCGAAACGTTCAACGGCGCCCTGGAGGCAGACCGCCGCCTGGAGCTTCGCATCCAGATCGCGAAGCTGTTGAGCGAAGAGATCCCTTCTGTCATGATGCATTTCAATCTCAATCCGGTGGTCTTCGTGTCAGCGCTCCGAGGGCCCGTCCAGACAGCTTCCAGCGCGACCGCCTACACCGCGTGGAACATGCACGAATGGGAGCTGCGCTGAACGGACCCGCCATTAGCGATGGGCGGCTGCACGCTCCGCGGGTATCTCCCGTAGGTCGTTCGGCGCCATGCCCATGGCCACGTCCGCGAGCTCGTCCTCGATCGTTTCAAGTGTCGCCGCGGTGTGATGTCGGCCTGAGCGCAGCGGGATCTCCCGCAGGAACAGCGTCACCACGAATGCGAGGGCCATTGCTCCCGCGCTCACCAGGAACAGATCGGTGATCGCGGTCGACAGGCTTGCGCGAATCGCGTGCAGGAGCTGTTCGAGCAGCGCCTGCCCCTGTGGACCCATGGCTGCGAAGCTCTGCTGCATCTCAGCGGCCGTCTGCGGGGCAAGAAGCACCTGAGGGTTCTGCAGCGCTGCAAGGCGGTCGGCCGGCACCGCGCTGGCCACCGACGTCGGCATGGTTTCCAGCAGCGCCGACTGGAAGCGATTCGACATCACCGTGCCGAGAACCGCCACACCGATGGTGCCGCCTATGGAACGGAAGAACTGCAGCGTCGCCGTTACCTGGCCAAGCTGATCGAAGGAAAAAGCGTTCTGCACCACAACCGTGAACAGGCTCATCATCACGCCCATGCCGAGGCCAGTCACCACCATGTTGCGCATCACCAGAGGCGTGGTTGCGCTCGCGTCCATGCGGGAGAGCAGGAAGGTGCCGATCGCGGCGACTGCGAAGCCGCTGATGGCGAGCTTCTTGTAGCGCCCGGTGCGCGCCATGATCTGGCCGCCCCCGATGCTACTGATCATGAAGCCCAGCATCATGGGGGTGAGTACCGCGCCGGACGCCGCCGCCGATTCGCCGATCACGCCCTGGACGAAGAGGGGCAAGTACGTGATCGCACCGAACATCCCAGCGCTTGCCAGGAACGATGCCAACACTGAAATCGCGAAGACGTCGTTCTTGAACAGCGATGGGCTGATGATCGGCTGCGGAGCGCGCCGCTCGACGAGGAAAAAGGTGACCGACATCACCAAGGCAAGCGCAAGCATGCCACCGATCTGAGGTGAGAGCCAGGAGTACTCCGTGCCGCCCCAGGACAATGCGAGCAAGAGCGGGACCGTCCCAGCGACGAGCGCGGCCGCGCCCATGTAGTCAATGCGCTGCTCGCCCTTCCCGCCGCCACCGGGAAGCGTAATGCCCGCCGTCAAGAGCGCGAGCGCACCGACAGGCATATTCACGTAGAACACCCAGCGCCAACCCCAGCTATCCGTGATCCAACCGCCGGCTGTGGGCCCAACGATCGTCGAGAAGCCGAAGACGCCCATGATGAGGCCCTGCCACTTCGCGCGCTGCTCGGGCGGGAAGATATCGCCAATGATCGCCATCACCAACGGCATCATGGCGCCCGCGCCCAGCCCCTGTACGCCTCGAAACAGAATGAGCTGCGTCATGTCCTGGCTCAGGCCGGAGAGGGCGGACCCGGCCATGAACACCGCCATCCCCAGCATGAAGAAGAGCCGGCGTCCATACATGTCGGACAGCTTGCCCCAGATAGGCACGGTCACCGTGGAGGCGAGCAGATAGCTGGTCGCGACCCAGGCGTAGTGCTGCAGCCCGCCCAAATCCGCTATGACGCGGGGCAGGGCAGTGCCGACGATGGTCTGATCGAGAGACGACAGCAGCATGCCGAGCATGACACCGACCAGGATCGCCATGCGGCGCCGCGGGCTCACCGACAAGCGTAGCGTTTCGGGATCACGCTGCGTAGCGGGCGCCTGTTTCAAGGGGCAGGAATCCTCCGTGTGTGGCTGGGACGATCCTTCTCCAACTTGTAACGCAGCAGGCGCGTCATCGCTTCCGGGACCTACAATGGATTGAATGGGTTGGTTGACTTGATTTGATTAGGCTGATTCGCCTGAAATGAAGTTGGCGAGAAACGAGTGGCCGATTGATCGATAGCCCCACCGCGCGGCAAGCCACGCAGCAGGTGGTGCAGGTCGAGCGAGCACTCCTCGTCGCAGTCGAAACGCCCGGGTCTCCATGGGATGCCGCCACATCGCTGCGCGAGCTGGCTGGACTGTGCGAGAGCGCCGGCCTCGAGCCCGTCGGTGAGATATCGCAGCGCCTCGATCGGCTCGATCGGAATCACTACGTCGGGAAGGGCAAGCTCGAAGAGGTCAAGGATCGGGCGGCCGTCGACGCGATCGACGTTGTCGTCTTCGACGACGAGCTGTCTCCGCGCGTGCAGAAGGCGATAGAGGACGAGCTGGAGCGGCGCGTGATCGACCGCACCACATTGATCCTGGACATCTTCGCGCGGCGCGCACGCAGCCACGAGGGTCGCGTCCAGGTCGAGCTGGCGCAGTACGAGTTCCTGTTGCCGCGACTCGTCGGGCGCGGCGGCGTGCTCTCCCGACTTGGCGGCGGCATCGGCACCCGCGGCCCTGGCGAGACGCGCCTGGAGGTTGACCGCCGCCGCGTCCGTCAGCGTATCACGCACCTCAAACACGAGATCGACGAGATACGCCAGCATCGCAAGCGATCCAGCGAGCGTCGTCGGCGCCTGGCGATGCCATTAGTCGCGCTCGTCGGCTACACCAACGTCGGCAAGTCCAGCCTGCTGAATGCATTGACCGGCAGCGAGGCGATCTCGGCCAATGCGCCATTCGTCACCCTCGATCCGCTTACGCGAACCATGACGCTGGAGGGCGGGCAAGAGGTGCTAGTTTCGGACACCGTCGGCTTCATCGCCAAGCTGCCGACGACGGTTGTGGCTGCGTTCCGCGCCACGCTCGAGGAGCTGCACGGGGCGGACCTGCTGGTGCACGTCATGGATGTAACGGACGAGAAGGTCGCGGAAACCAACGCCGTGGTCCACGGCATCCTCCGCGACATCGGCGTGCACGACAAGCCCATCGTCACCGCCATCAACAAGGTCGACGCCCTCGGCGCCGCGGCGGCCGACCTTGCAGCCCCCCCGGACCTCGATACCGTGCTCGTCTCGGCGCACAGCGGAGCCGGCCTCGAGCAGCTTCGCGCCCGCATCGAGTCCCACGTCAACTCGGCTTCGACCTATGTGGCCGCCCTGGTTCCCTACGACAGAACCGATCTGGTCGATCTATTCCACCGGCGCGGACAGCCCTTGAGCGTCACACACCTCGCCGAAGGCACTGAAATTGAGGGCCGTCTCCCCACTCGTTTTATCGAGCGGTTTCGCCCCTACCTGATCGAGCGCGACCCGATCTTCGAAGGCGGACGGCGCCGCTAGCGGCTCACGCGTGTCAGGGCCGCAAGAGAGCGAAAGCGCCTGACGAAACCAGCTCCGTTACACACGACTGGGTTTCACGGTACCTACGTTGCGTCAAGGAATATCTGGCCGTAGAATGGTCAGACTCGGGTGAGTAGCTCAGCTGGTTAGAGCGCACGGCCCACATCCGTGAGGTCAGGGGTTCGAGTCCCTTCTCGCCCACCACGTTCGCTCGTGTCCTGTTGGATTCGCCGCTGGAACCGCCAATGAGCTGGGTGCGGATGCATGCGGCCTGAGGCTCTCGGCCAGGCGCGCGACTGGTTCGCCCACGCTCGACGCGCCCTAGGGGCCGGTGCCCGAGTTATCGCCCGAGACTCAACGAGCAAGAATGAGGGCCCCCTGCTGGTGGGCCTTTTTGTTCTCGGGGTTGCGGTCACCTTCTCGCGCCGTCCTGACGCGATTCTCAACGCTCAGTTCTGGGGCGAGGATGCGCTGGTGTGGTTCACCGAGGCGTACGTCCTGGGACCTCTCCAAGCGCTGATCACGCCCCGCGACGGCTACTTCCAGACACTGTCGCGTCTGACGTCCGCGGCCGCTACATTCGGCCCGCTGGCCATGGAGCCCTTGGTCTACAACCTCGTGGCGCTGGTCGTACAGGTGCTGCCCGCGGTTTACATCGCTTCATCCCGATTTGCCGTCGTGTTGCAACCCCTCTGGGCACGACTTCTTCTCGCGCTGCTGTACCTGGCGATGCCAAACACCGGCGAAGTTCATGTCAACCTGACAAACGCGCAGTGGCGCCTCGGAATCGCCATGGCAATCATTTGCCTGACGCCGCCAGCCAACAGCCGCCTCCTCAGAGGATTCGACGTGACTCTCGTCGTACTTGGAGGACTCTCAAGCGTGTTCGGGTTCTTTCTGCTGCCCGCGATTGTGGCAGTCTGGCGCTGGCGACGCGATCGGCGACCATGGCGCCTGATTCTTGGGGCCGGCCTGAGTATGACGGCGGCCGTACAGCTGGCCGCGTTCGCCTTCGCGGCGCAGACGCGGGCCAGTGCCACGGACCCGCTTGGCGCCTCGATAACGACATTCATAGAGATCGTCGGAACGCAGGTGGCGCTTGGCCCGCTGATCGGGGCCGCTGGCTTGGAGCTCCTTTACGATGGTGGCATCACGCCGTGGCTCTCGCCGATCGCGGCCGTGTTAGCGATGGCGCTACTCGCGGCGGCGTGTCGGCACGGACCGCTCGAGCTACGTCTCCTGCTGCTCTTTGCCGCGCTTACCCTGGCGGCTGGCCTGATTCAGCCACAGGTACCCGTGCAGGGCGCGGGACGGTGGGAGACACTCCTCGTTCCCAGAAACGGCACCCGCTACTTCCTCATTCCGTCGTTCGCGCTGCTTACGGCGACCGTGGCTCTCGCGGCCAGTCGTCCGTTGCGTGTTCGCCTCGCGGGCCTGTCCGTCATCGCGATCGTAATCCTGGTGGGCGTTCCGATGGACTGGAAGTATCGCTTCGAGGATTTCCACTTCGCGGATTACGCTCGCACGCTTGAGGCAGCCGCCCCGGGCACCGAGGTGCGCATCCCCATCAATCCCGCGGGGTGGGAGATGGTCCTGGCGAAGCGCTAACTGCACTTAGGGGCGGCGACTATCTCGGCCCAGGACTTCGATCGGCACCCTCATGGCCAATTGTGGCGGGCTCGATCTACCAGAGGACTAACGGCCTGGGGTGCTGGTGGGCTCGCAGCCGCTCATCCTTCGTCACGAGCCGCCATCCGTGCTCGATCGCCGTCGCATAGATCAAGCGATCCATTGGATCACCTGGGAACGACGACGGCAACGACACGGCGGTGTCCGCGATACGCGTCGTGATCGGAATGCTTCTGACCTGGGCAGCCAGTTGTTCAAGCCAGGTTCGAATGGGGATGGTAAGGCCGATCCGCTCGTGCCTGGCCAGCCACGCCAGCTCGAACCACGTGATAGCTGAAACCGCGAGCTCGTCCGCCTCGCTGAGCGCCTTCGTAGCGGTCGAGCTCAAGCGATCTGGCTCCGCTGACCACCAGTGAACGACGTGGGTGTCGAGCACAACTGTGCTCACGGAAGATTCCAGACCACCCCCGTCGTGAACAACTCCCCGTCGTTCGCGACGGTCATGGCGACGCCGGCGAACTTGCCCTTCAGGGATTGCGGTCCCCTGGCCGGAACGAGGCGGGCGACCGTGCGGCCGTGCTTGGTGATTTCCACTTCTTCGCCGCCAGCCACATCATCCAGCAAAGCGAGAATTGTCGCCTTTGCCTCAGTTGCGGTCACAGTTCTAGTCATGCGGTCATTATACAGGTCCGCTGACCGTTGCTTCATTCAAGGAGGACCGCCCGGGAGTGATCCCGAGACTGCATCCACATTCTGTCGCGAATGGGTGTTCTTATCCAGCCTTTGCGGCGTACTCTAGTCTCGCGAAGCCCGCGACCGTTCAGCCTTGACGCGACCGCCGCGCGGGCTCATCATCTGCGTTGCGCAGACGGGAGGATCTCAGCATGGCGGCGACAGAAGAGCGCGCGACCACGAACCAGACTCCGGTTACCCTTGATGACATTACGGCGACCGGCCCGGGTACGCTGGGCGGGCGCCTGCTGCGCATGTACTGGCAGCCGGTATCCCGCGTCGTCGACCTGGCGGCTGGACGCGCGAAGCCTGTTCGCATCATGAGTGAAGACTTCACCCTGTATCGGGGCGTGAGCGGCACGCCCCACGTGGTGGCCTTCCGCTGCGCCCACCGCGGTACGCAGCTCAGCACCGGCTGGGTCGAGGGCGATGACCTCCGCTGCTTTTATCATGGGTGGAAGTACGATGGATCAGGCCAGTGTATCGAGCAGCCCGCCGAGCTGGAGCCGTTCTGCAACCGCATCAAGATTCGCAGTTATCCCACCCAGGAATACCTCGGGTTGATCTTCGCCTACTTCGGCGAGGGCGAGGCGCCCCCCATTCGACGCTTCCCGGACTTCGAACAGCCAGGAGTCCTGAGCGCAGGCGTGCCTGAATACTGGCCCTGCAATTTCTTCAACCGAATCGACAACGCCAGCGACGGCGCCCACGTGCCCTGGACTCACCGCGAATCGAGCATGCGGGTGGCCGCGGCGGCGGGCCGCACGTACGTGCCCAGGCCCTCACTGCCGCGAATCGCCGAGGAAACCGAGTACGGCGTTCGCAACGGCGTCGTGTCGAACGGCGAAGTGACGTTCACCACGCATTTCCATATGCCGAACACCAACCAGACGCTCTCGTCCACCCGTGTTGAGGGCACGATGCAGGACGCCGCGAACCTGGCTACTCATCGCCTCTTCTGGCGGCTGCCGGTCGACGACGAGCACACCGTCAGCTTCGTGGTGGACTGGCTGCCGATGACGGGCGAGGCGGCGGAAGCATATCTCGGGCGAAGGAAGCATGCCGAAGAGTCTCAGGACGCTCCGCTGGGTGAGATCGCGGATGGAATCCTGGCCGGGCGGCTCTCGATGCCCGAGGTGGACCACAGCCTCAGCACCTACAAGCTGTTCTTCATCGAGGACTACGTGGCTCAGGTCGGCCAGGGCACAGTGGCAAACCGCCACGAGGACCGGCCCGGTAATAGCGACCGCGGTGTCCTGCTGGTCCGCCAGATCTGGCAGCGGGAGTTGACTGCGCTCGCTGAAGGGCAGCCCCTGAAGCGATGGCGGACGCCCGCCGGGTTGATGGCGGAGGCCACAGCCAAGTCAGCCGTTTACGGACTGGGCGGCGCGAGCTAGACCAATCAGACCGGAGGCGTGAAGGCATGATCACACGAACCGGATACATCGGGCTGGGCAACATCGGTCGGGAGATCGCCCTCAACGTGCTCCGGGGTGGATTCGACCTCATGGTGTACGACCTCAGGCAGGAGCCACTGGACGAATTCGCGGCGCTCGGGGCGAAGATCGCTCACTCCCCGAAAGAAGTTGGCGCCCACGCCGAGCTTGTCGAGCTATCGGTGGTCGACGACGCCCAGGTCGAGGCGGCCATTCTCGGAGAAGGCGGCGTCCTGGAGGGAGCCCACCCTGGCCTGATCGTCGCGGTTCATTCAACCATGCACCCGGACACGGTGCGTCGCGTAGCCGCAAAGGCGAAGGAGCATGGCGTCGAGGTGATCGACGCCGCTCCGAGCCGAACCAGCGAGGCAGCGCCGCCGCGGTTCTTGAGCTACATGATCGGTGGTGACCCGGATCTCGTGGAGCGCTGCCGTCCCGTGTTCGAAACCTCCGCCGCGCACATCTTCAACGTCGGAGGGGTCGGCACGGGCGTTACGGCCAAGCTCGCACAGCAGGTCATCACGACAGTCACCCTGCTCGGTGTCTCCGAGGGGAGACGCATGGCGGCTGCCGCTGGGATGGATCTTGAGGTTTTCCGGCAGGTCGTGGCCGTCAGCTCTGCCCAGAGCCACATGGCCGACCGCCACCTCACGGACGTTCCAGTCAAAAAGGCGAATCCTGAGCGAGATGGCTGGTATCAAGGGATTATTCCCGCCGCTCGCCTGGCCCACGATCTTGGCGTGTCGGTCCCGGCGGCGGCGCTTTTCCAGCAGCGCATCCCAGAGGTATTCGGCTGGGACTGAGGCCCCGCGCCCTCGTCCGCTGAGCCCATTCGCGCTTCGCCCGCCACGCCCTGGGCTGTGCCCGAATGGCCATCCCGCTAAAATTGCACGTCACTGAAGCGCACGGCTTCCAGAGTACAGGCCCGCCGTTGATCGGCGGGCATTTTGCTGGCACGCAACCCGCGTAAGTCTCGCAACTAGGAGGGATCATGCAGAAAGAGGCTCGCATCACCGGGCCCACGGCAAGTTGGGCTGGAGCAGTCGCGCAATTCACTCAGGGCTTCGCGTACGATCGTTGGATCGACTCGCTCGGCCTGCCGATCCACACGGGCTACTACATCGAGGACCTTCGCACCGTCCCCGTTGAG
>JAERMM010000212.1 GCA_016844585.1 Chloroflexota bacterium
CATCATCTTCAACGGGTACGCCACGGCGAGGGACGCGGACGGGATCCCGCTCGATTCATACACACCGGCGGTCGCCCAAACGGTGGTGGCGGTGTTCGCTCAAGGGTCGCTCTGGCGCCTGTTCTTCTGCTTCCTGTGCGCGCTCGTGCTTTTTCGATATCGAAACGCGGTCCCGTTGATGTTCGCACTCCTCGCGTTGAACTATCTCGCGGCACAGTTGGTATTGAAGTTCGTTCCATTCCACCGCGTCGGGATGCCGGTCGGGCCGCTGGTGAACCTCATATTGTTCGCTGTCATGCTGGTTGGCTTGGGGTTGTCACTGCGGCGGCGGGACCGCTCCGTCGCGCCGAGATGACTCGCGGCCTACCTGCGGTTGGTGCAGACGGCGGTAGCTTCGTTGGTTTTGAACGGCCGCAGCACAACCTGATTCGTTAGGCGTCTTCCCAGCGGCATCATGGCATTGAGAACAGCGAGTATCGGACGTTGCACCATGTGCGGGCACCAGGCCGCGAAAGCGAAGATGGCAGCCCATCTTGCGGCCTGCGTCGTGGCGCACGGCGGCGCCGATCCGTTGCAGTCGCTCATACTTTACCGATTCGAGGCCGCGCATGATCCCCGGTATTGGATTTACGCCGAGGTGCGTGCGAACGCGTCCCTCCGACACCTCGATGCATTCCTGAGGAAGCTCTGGCTGGAATGCTGCGGGCACCTGAGCGCCTTCTACGCCGATCGTCGAGAGCTGGCGATGAGCGCCGTCGCCACCCTCGCGTTCGGCGCTCCTGGCACCAAGATTCGCTACGAGTACGATTTCGGGAGCACGACCACGTTGATCGGGCTGGTGGTGAGTGTCCACCACGGCGCAAAGGGCCGCGAGGTTGTCCGGCTGCTGGCGCGGAACGCGCCGCTGGAGTGGCCCTGTGTCCGGTGCGCAGAGCCAGCGACGGTCGCCTGTCCGTACTGCCTCGATGATGGCGAGGCCATGTTTTGCGACACCCATGCCGGCAGCCACGAGCACGCGGACGAGGAGGTATTTCTTCCGGTTGTGAACTCGCCGCGTATGGGCGTGTGCGGGTACACCGGCTAGAATGGCGGAGGCGCCCCCAGTGCCTGAGAGGAGATCGGCCAAGCCCAGCTGTCGCTCTGACGCCTAACAAACGATTGCAAATGTCAGCCGCTCTATGGAATGCTCGCTCCGCTCGCTTGGTTGGATGCGTCTGCAATTGAATCGTAAACGTTAGACCGCTGAATAACGAGCGACCGAATGATGGCGTCCATGGGATTTCTACCAAGCAATCCGATTCGTTCTCTGAGTTCGTCGCTCCTGACGGGAGCACTCCTTGCCGCGCTCTTTGTTCCCCATCTCGGCGGCTGTGTTTCCCAGCCGAATGGATCGCGGGGAACGATTCAGCTCACGCCGAAAGAATGGGAGGAGTTCGAGACGAACCTGAACGACATCCCGTTCTACATCGTCAGCATCGAGCGAGCCCGGGCCTTGGCGCTCATTCGAGCTGGGCTTGAGACCAGACCGTCAGGGGTTGAGTGGGGCGAACTCGCGGTGACGCTGTGTTCGATCGACGGAGAGCAGCGCAGGCGACTCGAGGGCGACCAGCGTACGAGCGCATACCGAGAGACCCTAGAGTGCCTGGAACCGTTTAACATTGTCGCGCTCGCTCGGTCGCAGCAATCTCCTTTGGACTCTGACGCGAAGGCGAGCGTTCAGAGCCTGCAGGAGGCATCGGCCGAGGCTGCGGTTGAGGCCGGAGACACCGCCTTGGCGAAGTTACTCGCCACGGCTCTGCTTGAGCAGAATAGCGATCTCGCCTCATGGAATTACGCAAACATCATTCATAACGGGAATCAGGTATTGGGAAGAGTCGCGCTCCGAGAGGGGAACGCTACGGAGGCAAGGCGATATTTGCTACGGGCAGGTAACACACCCGGCTCTCCGACACTCAACAGCTTCGGCCCACAGATGTTCCTCGCACGCGAGCTCCTTGAGCGAGGGGAACGAGCGGTCGTGCTTGAGTATCTTGACCTCGTCAGGCGGTTCTGGAATGAGTCGCGTCTGGCGGAGCTCGATCAGTGGAAGCGCGAGATCGCAGAGGGGAAGATTCCGGCTTCGGAAAATTGGAGGTAGTCGGTGGCCATTGGCGGTCTAACCGGCGAATGGAGCCGCCGCGCCAATCGTCTCGTGCCATCATGTCGCTGCGGCGCGCGGCTCATTCGCAGCGTTATACAGCCACAGGCAATCGATGAACCCGTGGGAACTGCTCCCTCTGCGAGCGCCATTTGTGCTGGGCGAGGATCGGGCGGCGGTCATCGCGTTCAATCAGAAGGCCGTTGATCGTATTCGACTGCACCTGGAGTTGCTGCCGGAGCCTTACGTCGGCAGCCTGACGGCTCCAGTTATCGTGCTCACGCTCAATCCGGGCTACAACGCGGCGGATCGCGCGGTACATCAGCGAGCCTCGTTTCGCGCGCTCGTGCGCGCCTGTCATGTGCAGCAGCCAGCGCCATATCCGAACTACTATCTGAATCCGTCCGTGACCGGTGGTGGCGCCGCGTGGTGGGCACGGATCACGGCGCCGCTCATCCGCGAGTTCGGAGTCGAAGCGGTATCGCGGAACGTCGCCTCACTCGAGTACGTTCCATATCACTCCGAACTTTTCGCACACGCCACCCTTCGGTTGCCGTCACAGTCATACACCTTGTCAGTTGTCAGCGTTGCGATGGCACGCGGCGCGGTGATATTCATTGCGCGCGGGCACAAGCTGTGGGAAGCGGCACTGCCCGGGCTCTCCACGTACCACCATGCCTACACCACACGCAGCGCACAGAATGTGACGATCTCGCCGAAGAACGCTCCGTTGGGCTATCGGGCAGCACAAACACAAATCCGTATCGCGGCTGTATAACGTGCGCTGCACCCGACGGGCGATTCAATGATGGCTCGCTTCGCTCGCTTTTATGAACTCGCCCGCAGGTGAGCTGGGGCGTTATGCGGCAATTCGGGCACGACACATTCCCTGATCGACCAGTTGTGCCTGTCGGCACGACTCCGGAGTGCTCACACAAACCCCGCACCGCCAGCGTCCAGAGCACCATATGACCACGACGATACGGCTCCTCATGATGGCCATGGTTGTCGCGCATGCAGAGTGCGTCGCCGCACAGGAACCCGTGGATCGAGGAGCAATCACCAGAATACGCGAGGAGGGATTCCAGCGGTCCCAGGTCATGACATTCGCTGAGTACATGACGGACGTGCTCGGACCCAGGCTGACAGGATCACCGGGTCTCCGTCGGGCGGAGCAGTGGGCCAAGACGACGATGACGGGCCTCGGTCTGGCCAACGTGACGATCGAGCCCTGGGGCGAACACGGTGTCGGCTGGACCAACGTGTATACGTCGCTTCATCTTCTCGAACCGAGCTATCAGCCGCTGATCGGGTACCCCCTCGCCTTTACTCCCGGAACCAACGGTAAAGTGATGGGCGATGCGCGAATCGTCTCGATCCGGACCGAAGCGGACTTCGCCGCGTATCGTGGAAAACTGGCAGGCGCGATCGTCCTTGCGACGCCCCCTGGGCCGGTCAGACTCCGGTTCACGCCCGATGCCACGCGCTTTACAGCCGAACAGCTCCGAGCGCTGGAGCACACCACGATCGGCGCGCCAACCGGGATCGACAGCGTCGAGTATCGTTGGGACCCGGTGATCAAGACCTACCTGCCGACAGGGAGCGCAGCGGCGAGCAGCGGGCCGCCCCCCACTGATCTACTCAAGTTCTTCAAGAGCGAGAATGTCGGGGTCGTGCTCCAGGCGGGATCCGGACAAGACGGAACCGTGATCGTAGAGGGTCGACCCGGGAGCCGACAAGACCGTTCATACCGGGCCGTCTCGGAGTCACCACCCATTATCGCGGTGGCGGCTGAGCATTACAACCGGATCTACCGCGTGGCGGCCCAGGGCGTCCCCGCGCGTCTCGAGATCGAGATCCGAAACGCCCTCGACACCAGCGTGACGACCGCAGATAACGTCACGGGCGAAATCACAGGGAGCGACCTCAAAGATCAAGTCGTGATGCTCGGCGGTCATCTCGATTCGTGGCACGCAGCGACAGGCGCCACCGATGACGCTGCTGGCGTCGCCGTCGCGCTCGAAGCGATGCGTATTCTCAAGACGATCGGGGTGAAACCGCGCCGGACGATTCGTGTCGCGCTTTGGAGCTACGAAGAGGGCGGCGTCGTAGGCTCGCGCGCGTACGTCGAACGGCATTTCGGGTCTGCCGCCAAGCCCGGTCCCGACTACGGAAAGCTTGCGGCTTACTTCAACGTCGACAACGGCGCCGGGCGGATTCGTGGGATCTATCTGCACGGAAACGAACGGGTCAGGCCGATCTTCGAAGCTTGGCTCTCGCCGTTCGCCGACCTCGAAGCCACAACCATGACCATCAACAATGAGTTTGGCGTGGACGCGCTGGCATTCGATCAGGCCGGGCTCCCAGGGTTCCAGTTCATTCAGGATCCACTCGACTACGAAAGCCGTACCCACCATTCCAATATGGACGTGTTCGATCGGCTACCGGCCGACGACATGCGTCGCAACGCTGTCATCCTCGCGAGCATGGTGTACTTGGCGGCCATGCGCGACGCACCGTTGCCCCGCAAGGGACGCTAAATGAGACCGAACTCCGGCAAGCGTTAGTGAAAGCACCTCGCGTCCATGGTGCCGCATAACGGACGCTGAACCTGACGAGCGATCTATTGAAGCTCGCTTCGCTCGGATTCTATTTGGCTCGCTCGCAGGTTAGCTGGGGCGTTCGACAGCATCCCACCTTCTCAGAGGGTCCGAAGCATGAGAACCGATAGTCGAGTCCGCGCACTGAGCCTTTTGCTCATCGCTTCGGCCGCAACGCTCGACGCACAAGCCAAGGTCACCAGCGGATACGTGGCCGGCGCTGGCGGTGTCCGAATATTCTACGAACTGGTCGGCAATGGTCCCGACACGGTCGCGTTCGTGCACGGCACTCCATCCACCATGTATTAGATCGCTTTACGCTGCTCTTCTTCGATCAGCGAGGCGGCGGTCGCTCACAGCTGGTGCTCTCCGCCGATTCACTGACATGGCAGGACCATATACGAGATCTGGAAGCCTTGCGGGAACACCTTCACATCAGTCGCTTGCATCTCTTCGGCGTATCGTGGGGTTCACTGCTGGCTGCGCGCTACGCAGGACAGTACCCGCAGCGCGTCAATCGTGTCGTCCTTTTCCCCATGCGCGCGCGTAGCAGTCCCGACGTGCCGGCAAATCCGGGGCCGCTTGCCGCACCGCTCGACATCGCGGTGCAGCGTCGAGCCGATAGTCTGGTCGCGGCTTGGCCGACGTCCGCCGACCCGCGTGCCGTCTGCGAGGAGTATTGGCGCTTGCAGAGGCCAGGGTTCTTTGCTGACACGGTTCGTGCGCATGCCATGCTTGGCAGCTTCTGCGAAGAACCACCGGAGGTTCTTCGCCACACGTGGCAGGTCTCCGCGGCCCGCTTGGGCTCGCTTGGCACGTACGATCTTCGGCCCGAATTGCGCCAGATCCATGCGCCCGTTCTGGTCGTGAAGGGAACTCACACGACGATGTATCACGCCTGGACTGAGGAATGGGCGCTCGCACTTCCGAACTCGCAGGTGTTGTGGATCGAGAACACGGGGCTCTTGCCGTGGATCGAGAAGCCGAGTCAGGTATTCCCAGCCCTTCGCGCATTCTACACTGGGAGTTGGCCGACCGGGGCCAAGCGAGTGGGTAACTGAAGCATGCTGTCGAACAACAGGTTGCAGTTGACAGCCGATCTATTGTGTGCGCGCTTCGCGCGCGCTATTTCATTCGGCTGCAACTGAACCTGAGGCGTTCAGGTTGTAGGAAAAGCCAATTTCGAACGTCGTCGGGTCGAGGGCGGTGAGCTGGGATCTCGCGAGCGGCACTCGTCGCGGTGCGATCGGCCAG